>PWMF01000072.1 GCA_003559215.1 Natrialbaceae archaeon | reverse complement strand
GAGCCGATCCGGATCGTCGGGGTCGACGACGTCGGTCGCACCCGCCTAGAGCGCGCCGACGGGAGCGTCCGTGACCGCGACGATCGGAACGATATCGTCGGATTCGGGCTCCCGGCGGAGTCGCTCGAGGGGTGAGCGATCCCGGTTCGGATCGAACTCGCAGACGATGCAGTGGACGTCGACCGTCCCGAGGCGGGCAAGTGCGCTCGAGACGGTTCGCTCCCGGACCAGCGAGACGGAGTCGAAGCCCGCCGTCACCGTCTCCGCCACCGAGACGATCGGTTCGGAGGCGCCGACGACGAGCACCCGGCACAGCGGCTCGAGGGCGGGATCGGTTCGACTCACGGATTTCCCTCCGAACCAGCCGCTCTCCGGGGGTTCGAACGGCGGAAGAACGAGCGGGTGATCGCTCGCGAAGCGCCTGTCTGGCGGGAGGCCACGGTTGGCTTCCTTTGCGTTCCGTCCGAGTTAATTATCGATCCCGTAGTCGGCGGTAGCGACCCATTACGATCGCAGCCGATCTCTGGATCGTCGTTAGTCCTCGTCTCGCACCGTGACGACCGGTACCGGCGCGTTCCGGACGACCTCCTCGGCGACGCTACCGACGATCAGCTGGTCGAGTCCCGACCGCCCCACGGTGCCGACGACGATCAAGTCCGCGCCGTGCTGTTCGGCGACGTCGACGATCTCCTCCTGTGGAACGCCGTGACGGATCGTCTCTCTGACCTCGATCCCGTGGCCGGCAGCCTTCTCCTCGACGCGTTCGATCGCCTCGGCCGCCTGCTCCTCGAGGTCGGTCCGCATCTGATCGCGCTTCGTCTCGGCGTGGGGACCGTCCTCCGAGACCGAAACGACGTGTAAGCTCGCATCCATCTGGCGAGCGAGCTCTATCGCATGATCGGCTGCCCGTTGAGCGCCGTCGCTTCCGTCGGTCGCGAGCAAGAGTTCCTGATACATTTTCGTCTCGACATTCGTCACACTACCGAATACGTTCCATACCTGCAGTTGCCAGGGAGTTCGTCGACTGGAAGAACGGACGAGGGCCTCGGAGTCAGACCGCGTCGAGGAAGAACGCGACGTACAGCTGGCCGGTTCCGGCGAGAATCATCACCGCTCCGGCGATTCGCCGGAGCGTGTCGCCGTGGGCCGACAAGCGACCCGCACCCGCGGCGAGTCCCATTCCGGTCGCGACCGTCAGCGAAACCATGAGAAGGACGACGATCCCGACGTAGGTTCCGATCACCAGCGCCGCCGACGACGCCGGCAGCGCAGCCGCGCTGGCGACCACGCCGAGAAACACCGGCGCGACACAGCCCGCCGCAGCCAGCGCGTAGCCGGCGCCGAAGAGGCCAAAGCCGAGCGTCCCCGACCGTCGTTTTGGCAGCGCCACCGAAAGCGAGGGGGCGCGGTCGAAGAGAACGAGCAGCCCGAAGCCGACCAGAGCGACCCCGACGAGCGCCTCGAAGGCCGTGATGTCCGCGAGCACCGAGTGGCCGATCCAGAACGCGATGCCGAGCAGGAGGCCGAACGTGGCGAGAACGCCGGCCCCGGCGACCAGCCCGCGTCCGATTGCGCTCGAGAGCGACGACTCCTCGGCGTCGGTCTGGCTCACGTAGAAGCCGACGTAGCCGGGCAACAGCGGGTACGCACACGGGGAGAAGAACGTGAAAACGCCGGCGGTCAGTGCGAACGCGAGCGTCGACAGCAGCGCCGCGTCGATCATCGCTCCGTATCGGACTCGAGAACGTCCTCGATGCGGGAGACGATCTCGTCGCTTTCCTTTCGTCCGGACTCCTCCCACCGGACGACTCCGTCCGAATCGAAGAGGACGCCGATCGGCGTCCCCGAGCCGTAGTGGACGATCAGGTCCGAGGTCGCGTCTCGGCCGACGGCCCAGTGGCCGTCGTACTCGTCCCACCAGTCGGCGAGTTCCGCGTCGGAGACTTGGTCCTCGTTCTCGTTGGTGATCGAGACGAAGGTGACATCGTCGCCGACCCGGTCGTAGGCCTCGCCCAGCGCGGGCATCTGTTCCTTGCAGATTCCGCAGGTCGTCGCAAACAGGTCGACGAACGTGGCCGAGTCCTCGGCAGGAATCTGCTGTGTGCCGTCGCTGCTGCCGGCCGCCTCGACGGTGTCGATCGTGACGGGGTCGTGACGGGGTTCCTCGTCCTCGTCGCCCGGCAGGCCGTACACGGCCAGCGCTCCGGCGCCGGCGAGCGTGCCCGCGCTCGCGACTCCGGCGAGGACGTTCCGACGCCGCATCGTTACTCGACCACCGTCCGGACGTCGTCGATGATTGCCTGCGGACGGTTCTCCTCACGGTCGTCGGTCACGTTCGGGTACGAGCGCTCGACGATCCCCTGCTCGTTGACGAGGAAGACGATGTAGTAGTGGATCTCCTGGTCGTGGTCGTCGTGGTCGTGACCGTCGTCCGCGTCGTGCTCCTCGTCTCCGTGGTCGTCGTCGTGTCCTGCGTCTTCGTCGTCGTGATCGTCGTGATCGTCCCCGTTACCGATATGGGCGGGCACGCCGATCTCCTCGTTGAGCAGCTCCATCGCCTCGTCCTCGGTCTCCGGTCGGAGGAAGTGCCAGTTCTCGGCCTCGTAGTCGACGCCGTACTGCTCGCCGTACTCCTGCAGGGCCTCCGGGCTGTCGGTTTCGGGATCGAACGTCATCGCCAGCAGGGCGATGTCGTCCTCGTATCCCTCCTCGGCGGCGTCCTCCTGGACGAGTCCGAGCAGGTTCGTCAGGACGCCACAGTCGTCGGTACAGGACGTGTAGATGAACGTCAGCAGGTACGCGCGCTCGCCCTCGAACTCCTCGAGCGAGACCTCCCGTCCCGCGTGCGGATCCGGAAGCGTGAACGTCGGGAACTCGTCGCCGTGGATCGGGTGCGACGGGTTGCCCCGCGACTGTTCGGGCTCGCCGAGCGCCGTTTCGCTGTTGCCGACGACCGGAAGATCGCCGAGACACCCCGCAAGTCCGCTTATGCCGGCCACCCCCAGCGTTCCCAGATACGCGCGTCGCTTCATACTCGAGTCGTAGGAGCGGGGCGTCAAATGTTCGTTGGTTCGTCCGTAAAAAGCCTCGGAAGAGGGGTGTCTGGCACTCTCGAATCGGTTTCGGTACGAACCGGTTCGGCTCCTGATCCAGGAATCAGAGCCGTCGATCGCGATCCGCGCTCGAGCGCGGATTCCGGACCCGACGGTTCCTGCGAACGGACGCGACGTGACCACCGGTCGCCCCCTTCCAACGACTGGAATACCGCTCACTAACAATATAATAATCGTTTCATACAGACCCCTCCCACGGGGCTGACGGTCCGTATTGACGTGATCAGCCTCCGATTACTGACGGTACCTCCGCTGGTGTGGCAACCACCCGAACAATCGCCCACTGTACGAGCAAAACGGTACCCGACCGTCGACGAGCGGGCGCTTACGTCTCGGATAACTATTTGGGGATCCCGGGTACCCCGAACTATGTCACAATCCAACCACCCGGACGTGCGTATCGGTTGCCCCCAGTGTAACGGAACCGTCGACGCATCCCTCCCGCGCGGTCCCGGGCTCAGCGATACGGATACCCCCAACCGCCTTCGGGGGACGGAGACTCAGTGTCACAACTGCGGCCACGAACTCGAGTTCTATTACTACTGAACTCGCCGTCCCCGTTTTTTCGCCGCCGTCCTCGCTCGAGCCAGTGACGGGTCTCGGAGTCGCTCGAGGGACGGTTCTCGCGAGGGCCGAAAACAATCTGTCGGGGATTTGAACCACGCGAAACGCTCGCTGCGCTCGCGTTTCTCTCGTTCAAACCCAGTATACAGCATTTGCCGCTCACGAGTTGTTCGCAGCAAAATGCTCCGTCTGGGATTTGAACCCAGGTCATCGGCTCGAAAGGCCGAAATGATTGGCCGGACTACACCAACGGAGCCAACGCATCCTTTGATTGCCGAGGCCTAGTAAAAAACGTTCCGTTCCGCGGCCGTCGTGGCAGGCCCCGACACACGAGTGTCCGTCCTCGAGCGCACTCCCGTTGCGATACCCGCCGCCATCTCAATCCTTTTGAAGCCGCGCTACGACCGACCGGCCATGAAATACGTTCGATTCCGGGATCCCGCCGGTGCCGTCCGTCGGGGCGAACTCGAGAGCGGTCACGTCCACTTTGCAAACGAGAGCTACGCGCTCGAGGAGGTCGACGTCCTCCCGCCCTGCAAACCCTCGAAGATCGTCTGCATCGGTCGCAACTACGCGGCCCACGCTGACGAGATGGGCAACGACGTTCCGGACCGACCGCTGCTCTTTCTGAAGCCGCCGAACGCGCTGGCGGGCCACGGCGACACCGTTACCGCCCCCGCGGGCAAGGAGCGAATCGATCACGAGGCCGAACTCGGCGTCGTCATCGGCGAGCAGTGTCGCCACGTCCCCGAGAGCGAGGCGATGGACGTCGTCGAGGGCTACACCTGCATCGACGACATCTCGAACCGCGACGATCAGCGCGAGGAACAGAACTGGATCCGCGGGAAGGCCTTCGACGGCGCGGCGCCGATGGGACCGGTGCTCGCGACGCCCGACGAGGTACCCGACGATGCGGCCGTGCAAACGCGGGTCAACGGCGAGACGAAACAGGACGGCTCGCTCGACCAGCTCATCTTCTCGGTGCCCGAGCTGATCGCCGAGATCACGACCTACATGACCCTCGAGCCCGGCGACGTGATCGCGACCGGAACGCCGGAGGGAGTCGGCCCGCTCGAGGACGGCGACGACGTCGAGATCGAAGTCGAGGGCGTCGGCACGCTCGAGCACTCGATCCGGCGACCCTGAGACGGACCGCCGTCGAAACGGCCGTCCGGACGAACACCGCCAACGCTTTTCCTCGCGCCGCGCCAATCACGGCCCATGACTGTTCGATACGGCGCCGTCGACGTGGACTGGCTCGGCTACGCGACGGTTCGTCTCGAGGGCGAGATGGGTACCGTCGTCTACATCGATCCCGGACGGTACGGGGTGCTCGACGAGTACGACGCCCGCGACGGGGACCTGATCCTGGTGAGCCACGACGATCACTACGATCCCGAAGGCATTCGACGGGTCGCCCACGAGGACGCGATCGTCGTCGTCCACGAGGCGATCGACGCCGACGAGATCGAGCGCGTCGAGGAGCAACCCGAGGAACTTCCCTACGAGATCGAGCGCGTCCGCGGCGACGAGTCGTTCGTGCTCGGACCGCTCGACCTCTATACGACCCAGGCGTACAACGAGCCCGGCGGTCCCTACACCGACGACGAGGGCGAGCCCTACCACCGCGAGGGCGAGGGTTGCGGGTTCGGCGTCACGATCGACGGGGTCACCGCCTTCTGGCCCGGCGACACCGACGTACTCCCGGTTCACGAGGAGCTGGCCGTCGACGTCTTTCTGCCACCGATCGGGGGCTCCTTTACGATGGATCGTCGCGACGCAGCCGAACTCGCGGGTGCGATGCGTCCAGGCCTCGTCCTTCCGATCCACTACGACACGTTCGAGGCGCTCGAGACCGATTCCGAGGCGTTCGTCGTCGACGTCGCGCGCCGTCGGGTTCCGGTTGTGCTCGACGAGTGAGCCGGCCAAAGGACTCGTTCCGAACGGGTTCTCTCGCTTGCAGTCGGTGACATCGACTCGCTCCCTGCAACGGGACCGATAGTCGACGTCCTACCAGAAGATAGCTACCTATTCCTACGGCTCGCAGCAGCTCACGGAGGAGCCAGACATGGTATCCACGCAGGCAGAAGCGGAAATGGAGGAACAGCTGGGGCAGGTACCGAGCTGGATCGAGGTCATCTCGGAGCCGGCGGGCGACCACAGCTGGGGACTCATCCGGGATCTCCTGTTCGGAGAAACCGAGCTGTCGCCGCGAGAGAAGGCCTTCATCGGCGTTGGCGTCGCGGCCGCGATGAAGTGT
>PWMF01000088.1 GCA_003559215.1 Natrialbaceae archaeon | reverse complement strand
TTCGTGATCGAAGAACACGCGTCTTCATCGTGGACGACATCGCTAGATTCGCTATCTGGATCTCTGCGAAGTGGTAATATCTCCATCACTATGTGCAACAGACCCAAATCGTTCAAAAGGCGCAGACCGTTACGACTAGTAATATCCATAATATGTGCGGAAATACAATATTAAATTCGCGGTATGAGTTGTGTGGAGAAACCTCTTCGAGAGATAAGCGGTACGGTACCTGCTAATATCTTTTTAGGCACTGTCTATAGTAATCCTCAGAAGTTTCTGCTCATGACTGCTGATAAACCGATAAAAATCGGTAGATAGCGGCCGAGTACAATGGTTCGTACTGCAAAGACTTCCAGATTCTACTATAGTTCAGCACCACCTCGGCTGGCGTCTTTCTATCGAGCGATTGATGTGGTCTCTGGCGGTTATGATAATGCACGAGCTGTTCAAGACTTTCGCGTGTGCTTGCCCGACTGCCACCCACGAATTATGGAAACGTTCGACTCGTATTTTGAGGATGTGAAATCACTTTTTGATGAGGTTTCGGTCGGTATAGTTCACCCGACCGTTCAATCCTACTCGAGAGAGGGCGGTCCGATAATCGAACTGATCGACAAGAAACTCAGCGTTCGAGAGACCGTGTTTTTCGCAGAGCCCATGCAGAAACGCAGCCGCCGGATCAGTGCCGTCCCGACCGAACAACGCGACATCGAAATCAACTTTGTCTTGAGATCTATTGCAGCATAGGTCCAAGACCGTTCGCCGTCGATCTTGACAGCGGTTTCGTCGACAGCGACCCGCTTCGGCTTCGCCTCAGGCGGGTCGCATCCGCTGTCAGACAGCCGATATACCAAACTCCAGACCGCTCCAGGAGAGCGTTCAATGCCTAATTCAGCGAGAGTTGTTGTTTCTCGAAGCGAACAACCGGTCTGATGGAAGCGGACGGCGAACGCCCGGCCGGGCGTTCGCCGTCCGCTCGTTCTCCCAAGATTCTTCTAAATCCGCCTCGTAGCTCTTGCTGAGCAGGCCTGCAAGCATTCTAACCAATTCACTCAACGACCTGCTTACTTCTCAAACTGGCTCAACTAGACAGTGCCGAGAATTACGTGTTATTTCCCTTCTAAGACAATCGGGTGTTTATAAACGATGATAGGCTGATGGGGAGGAATATGGAGATCCACAGTGCGATCGTACTAGCCGCTGGGGAGGGAAGCCGGCTCCGACCACTGACGAAACACCGGCCAAAGCCAATGCTTCCTGCGGTAACGAAGCCGATCCTCGAGCATGTGTTTAACCAGCTCGTTGACGCCGGCATCTCAGAACTCGTCGTCGTCGTCGGCTACCGCCGCGACCGCGTCCAGTCGTACTTCGGCTCTACCTACCGGAACGTGCCGATCACCTACGTCACACAGGAACACCAACTCGGGACCGGCCATGCCGTGTTGACCGCCGAATCCGAGGTGAGCGGAACCTGTCTGGTGATCAACGGGGACCAGATCGCCGACAGCCGCATCATCAGCGACGCCCTCGAGGCGCACGACCGCAACGCCGCCGCGACGGTCGCGCTGTTGCAGCGCCCGAACGTCGAATCCTACGGTGGCGCCCTCGTCGACGACGACGGCTCCGTAATGCGAATCGCAGAAAATCCGCGCAACGGACACGACTACGACCTCAACGCTGGCGTCTACGTGCTCGAGCCCGCCGCGTTCGATGCTATTCGAGCGACGGAGCCGGAATTCGGCGAACACCACCTCCTCGACGGACTTTCGAAACTCATCGATATGGGGGATACCGTCCGCGGCGCCGTCTCCGAGGGACTGTGGGTCGACGCGACGTATCCCTGGGATCTCCTCGACGTCTCGTTCGAGCTGTTCGACGCCGGGGTCGTCGACGGCGACTCGGACGCCGTCGGCCACGAAACGGCGACGGTCCACGACTCCGCGGAACTCCGCGGCCCCGTCGTGATCGGTCGGGACTGCGCGATCGGACCGGGCGCCGTCGTCGGCCCGTACACCTGTCTCGGAGAGAACTCGAGCGTCGGCTCGAACGCCGTCGTCGAGCGGAGCGTCGTCGACACCGACACGGCGGTCGGCCCCAACGCAACAGTCGTCGAGTGCGTCACGGGAACCGGCGTCGAGATCGGGCCCGGTTCGACGATTCCGGGTGGTCCGGGTGACGTTCGCGTCGGCGACACCGTCTACGAAGACGAGGCGCTCGGCGCGCTGTTGGCCGACCGCGTCACCGACCACGGCGCCGTCGCGTACGTTCCGGGCGCACTCGTCGGGCCGGAGACGAACATCCAGACCGGTGCGACGATCCGCGGAACCCTCGCCAGCGAAACGGAGGTGCGTTCCTGATGTGTGGCATCATCGGATACACGGGGACGCAGACGAACCGGAACGTCGTCGACGTACTCTCGAACGGCCTCTCGAGGCTCGAGTACAGGGGGTACGACTCCGCAGGGATCGCGGTCGCGGATCCAACGGTGTCCGTCTACAAACGCGAGGGAAAACTGGCCGCACTCGAGGAGGCGCTCCCGGACGAAGCGGACGACGCGCTGGCAGGGATCGGTCACACTCGATGGAGCACCCACGGTCCCCCCTCGGACGAGAATGCGCACCCCCACACCGACTGCGACGGGAAGGTCGCCACCGTCCACAACGGGATTATCCAGAACTACCAAGAGCTGCGCGACGAACTCGAAGCGAATGGACACGAGTTCGACAGCGAGACCGACAGCGAGGTCATCCCGCACCTGATCGAGAGAGCGCTCGATCAGGGTGCCAGCGCCGGGTCCGCGTTTCGTCAGGCGATTGGCCGACTCGAGGGGAGCTACGCCGTCGCCGCGGTGTTTCACGGCCGGGAAGAGGTGTACGCGACGCGGTACCAGTCACCGCTCGTGCTCGGCGTCGACGACGGCGGCACTATGCTGGCGAGCGACGTTCCCGCCTTCCTCGAGTACACCGACCAGGTAGTGTATCTCGAGGACGGCCAGTTCGCGAAGATCAGGCCCATCGGCATCGAGGTGCGAGACGGGCGCGGCGCGCTCGTCGATGTCTCGGTCGAGACCGTCGACTGGGATCCCGAGGACGCCGGCAAGAGCGGCTACGACCACTACATGTTGAAGGAGATTTACGAACAGCCCCGGTCGATCCGGGAGTGTCTCCGCGGACGGCTTCGACCGCTCGAGGGGTCGATCTTGATCGAGGAACTTGATGACGTACCACGACCGACCGAAGTCCACTTCGTGGCCTGCGGAACCTCGTATCACGCGTCTTTGTACGCCGCGCGGCTGTTCCGCGAGCGCGGCGTTCGGACGACGGCATTTCTCGCAAGCGAGTACGACGTCGAGACGGTGCCGATCGACGAGGAGACGCTGGTCGTCGGCGTCACCCAGAGCGGAGAAACCGCGGACACCCTGCGCGCGCTCCGGACCGCCAACGGCATCGGCGCGCAGACACTCACCGTGACGAACGTCGTCGGAAGCTCGGCCGCCCGCGAGACCGACCACACCATGTACATCCGGGCCGGCCCGGAGATCGGCGTCGCCGCGACCAAAACGTTCGCCTCCCAGCAAGTCTCCCTGGCGATGCTTTCGAGCGCGCTCACCGGCGAGTGCTCCCGGGAATTCGTGGAGTCCCTCCGAGCGTTGCCGGATCAGATCCAGTCGATCCTGGACGACTCCCACGCGGACGCGGTCGCCGAAGAGTTCGTCCACTCGGATGCGTACTTCTTCATCGGCCGGGACTACGGCGCGCCGGTCGCACTCGAAGGCGCGCTCAAAATGAAGGAGATCAGCTACAAGCACGCCGAGGGGTTCGCCGCCGGTGAACTCAAGCACGGCCCGCTCGCGCTCGTCACTGAGCGGACGCCGGTGTTCGCCTTGGTCAACGGCGACTCGAACACCGAGAAGATGCTCGGCAACATTAAAGAAGTCGAAGCCCGCGGAGCACCGGTCGTCGCCGTCTCCGACGATCCGGATCTCGTGGAAGCCCACGCCGAACACGTCCTGCGTATCCCTGAAACCCACTGGCGGTTCTACCCGATTCTGGCGAACGTCCAGCTTCAGCTGGTCTCCTACTGGGTCGCACACCGTCTCGGCCGATCGATCGACAAGCCTCGAAACCTCGCCAAAAGCGTCACCGTCGAGTGAGGGCTCGAGCTACTCGAGGTCGTCCTCGTTGGCGCTCGCGCGGCGTCGCAGCCACTCGAGGCCGAGCGCGCCACCGGCGATCCCGGCGCCGGTGGTAAAGCCGGGCATTCCCTCGGCACCGTCGTCCGAACCGTCGGCGTCGACGTCGTCCGACTCGTTGACTTCGTCGTCGTCCTGACCGCTCGCGGAGCTGTTCGCTTCGGTTGCTCGAGCATCGCCGTCGTCGGAGCTGTCGGTCGTCTCGTCGTCACCGTCGGTGGTCGTCTCGTCCGTGGTTCCGGTGTCGGTTTCGTCATCGCCCGTCGGTCCGTCGTCGCCGGTCTCGTCGGTCGCGTTTCCGTCGTCGCCGCTGTCCGTCCCCTCGCCGGTGTAACCGTCGTCGGTCTCGGAGCTATCGTCGCCGGCACCGTCCGCTATCTTTAAACAGCGAGAGAATCCCGCCGTTCACGGCGTTGACGAGACGCGTCGCGTCTCGTTCGCATACCAGAACGCTTCGCGTTCTGGGGACGGGCGTGAATCGCGTCACTCGACTACGCAATCCAAAGTCTACAGCAGTCCGAATACCGAACGGAAGCCATCACCGATGCTTCCGCGCGGTTAATCAGCCAGGTGACGATCGACCGCCTCGCGGACACGCTCGAGCACGACCGGATCCGTGCTCGGTCGGCCGACGCTGACAGCGTCGGCGCCGTAGGCGGCGTACTCGCGGACCGTCCCATCGTCGCGCACGCCGTTGTTGGCGATCACGTACAGATCGGTCGCCTCGATGATTTCGGCGATCACCGACTCGGTGTCCATCGCGTCGACGTGGACAAACGACGCGCCCGCCTCCTCGAGCCGTCGGGCGAGCGCGGGGAGGTCGACGCCGGGAACCTCTGCACGGAGCTTGACGCCGACGACGGCACCCGTCGCGGCCGCGCGGGCGACGTACTCCGCGAGTCGGTCGGCGTCCCGCAGGAGCGTCTCGCCGCAGCCGACCGCGCAGAGCTCCTCCTGGCGACAGTGGGCATTGATCTCGAGGACTGCCCCTCGATCCCGACAGACCCGGGCCGCGTCGACGATCGGATCGGGCGTCGCGCTGCGGGCGTTGAACCCCGGACGGATCGGAACGTCCTCGAGGGCGGCCAGCTCGCGGTCGACGAACGCGAGTGGGTCCTCGGGGAGGTACTCGGTTCGATCGCGGTCGCGGACCATCTCGCGGGCCGCGGCCCTCGAGTCCGCGTCGAGCGCGATCCCGCCGAGGAAGGCGGCGCCCGCGTAATCGGCGCCGGCGCGGGCCCAGTCGGCGTCGGCCTCGCCGCTGAGACTCGCCAGCGCGAGCGGCGGCTCGAACATCTCAGCGCGCACGCTCGAGGGCGTCCTCGACCGCACCGATCACGCGCTCGGCGTCGCTCGAGCCGTCGATTCTGATGTCGGTACTGACCGTGGGCTCATCGAACGTCGCCTCGTCACCCTCGTCGATCACGAACGCGTCGGCGAACGGGTAGGCCTCCGCCAGCCCCGCCGTACTCGGGTCGTAGCCGACGGCGGACATCAGCTCCGCAGCGGGCCCCGAGAACGCCTCGTCCCCGAGGAACGGCGAGACCGCGACGACGGTCGTCTCCGCGAGCGCGTCGGCGATTCCCGGCACGGCAAGCATCGGGCCGATGCTGGTGACGGGATTGGAAGGGCCAAGGACGACGGGTTCGGACAGGGCCTCGAGCACGCCCGGCGCGGGGTCAGCACTCTCGGCGCCGCGGAACTCGACGTCCTCGACGGTCGGCTCGCCGCGCTCGGCGACCCAGTACTCCTG
>PWMF01000139.1 GCA_003559215.1 Natrialbaceae archaeon | reverse complement strand
GCGAAGGGACCGACGAGGACGTCGAGGTCGAGCAGTCGGTCGGCGTCTTCGTTGGTCTCGAAGACGACGATCGTCTCCTGGGTCTCGTCGCTCTCGAGGTCGAGCGCGTCGTCGACCAGCGCGTCGCCGACGCTTACGAGGCCGTCGACGGCGCCCTCGACCAGCGCGCTCGCACTGCCGGTAAGCCCGACGCCGCCGGCGATCCCGACGGTGCCGGCTCCCGCGAGGAAGCGCCGGCGAGTCGATGCGTCGAGCGGACGTGGCGATTCGTTCGAGTCGGTGGAGTCGTGTCGTGTCATGTTCTGGAAGTGGTGGATACTGCAGTGGGTTCGATTAGATCGGTGCGCCGCTTTCGACCGGGACTCTACGTTTCCGCCGCGACGACGGTGACGCTGCTGTCGGTACCGCTGAGACGGACCCAGTCGCGGTCGGTGAGGGTGCCGTCGTCGTCGGTGTCGGTCGTCACTGCGATCGGACCGAAGGCGTAGCGACCCGAGTCTTCGACGTCGTCGGGCGCCTCGGCGAAGTGGGCCAGTTCCTCGTAGGCCGACTGGGGGTCGTCGGTGCCGAAGTAGACGTGGGTGCCGCCGCCGAAGGCCGGCGTCGTCGCCTCGACGTCGCCGTGTTCCTCGTCGACGTCCCAGTCCTCGGGCACCGTATCCCGGACCATGACCTCCTCGCCCTCGGGGTGACGAACCTCGACGTCGAGTTCGGTGCGGTTGGTCTGGCCGCCCGTGAAGACGGAGGCGTCGTCCTCGCGCTCGCCCTCGACGATCAGGCCAGCCTCGTCGAAGGCCGTCTCGAGGTCGAGGTGGGCCCGGCAGTCGAAGCCGTTGACCAGGCCGGGGACGTTCACCAGCTTTGCGACGACGTAGAACACCCGTTCGCCGCCGTTATCCGCTATGTCGTCGGGTGAGACCGTCGTCGAGACCGCAGCGTCCCCTTCGATGCCGGCATCGCTGTCGACGATCGTCGGGTCGCCGGTCTGATCGTCGGGGTTCTGGGCGTCGTAGAGGAAGAGATCGACGTGTGGGTCGCCTTTGGTCGCGCTCGCGTTGCCGCCGCTGTAGTGGCTAAAGGCGACTTCGGCGTCGATCTCGCCGGGATCGCTCACGCGAACGTGGCCGGCGATCGCTCGCTCGTCCTCGGGGACGGCGAGGCCGACGGTCCCGGAGACGCTGTCGTCGGTCAGGTCGCGGGTCACGGCGTCGATCGCGGGGCCGACGTTCGCGCGGCCGTACCCCTCGAACTGGTCGCGGCCGCCGTGGGTGTACCGGGGCGCCTTCGCGCGGTGGTAGGGGGCCGCGGTCAGCGCCGTCTCGCTCGCGGTCGCCAGCAGGGTCCCTTTGAGCCGGAAGACGTCGACGCTGTCGGCGTCGGCCGGCTCGTCGAGCGCGATCGATTCGGGCGCGTCGAACTCCATCGCTTCCGCGACGACGCCGGAGATCCCCGCCAGGGAGGGTGCCGCCATCGAGGTACCGGCCTTCCCCGTATAGTCACGGACGCCGTCGCTCCCGTCGCCCTCGGTGTTCGCGCCGGCCAGCGGCGACTCTAGCGACGTGTCGAGGCTGACGTCCGACAGGGTGTCGAGGACGTCGTCGGCGAGGTCGACGTCGTAGTCGGCGGGACCGGTGATCTCGTCGTCGAAGGTAGTCCTCGGCTCGAGGTCGCTCTCGTCTACCTCGTCGAGTTCCGTGACCGGTTCGAGTTCGGCATCGGCGGCGGCATCGTCGGGTTCGGTCTCGGTGACCTCCTCTTCGGGTTCGCCCTGGAGCGCGGCGATGTCGGGGACGTTGAGCGTCCCGCCGGGGGCGGTGACGTCGGGTTTCATGTAGGGCTCGTCGTGTTCGTCGATGCCGGCGATCCCGCCGCTGGAGTACGCCGAGATCCCGTCGCGGGCGCCGGTCGCCACCACCGAGATCGCCTCCCGGACGACCGCGGGTGCGGCGTTGCCGCTCGCGGGCGTCGCGTCGTTGCCCGCCGCCGCGACCGAGAGGATTCCTGCGTCGGCCAAGTTCCCGATCGCCTCGGGAACGTCGTCCAGGCGCCCGCCGGCGGCGCCAAGCGGGATCCCGCCGACGTACCCCCAGGACATGTTCACCGCACGGACGTTGAGTTCCTCAGCGAATTCTTCGGCGTAGTCGCCCATCTCTATGGTGGGGTCCCCGAGTCCGGAAAGCGAGACGATGCCCGCGTCGGGCGCGATTCCCGCGTGCATCGAGGCGTCACCATCGTCAGTCCGGTCGCCGACGGTGTCGGTCGGATCGACGAACGCGCCGACGGCGACGCGCTCGACGGTCCCCGTCGAGACGAGTTCGCCCTCCTGGGCGCGAACGTGGACCGTGTACGTCGCCTCGCCGTCGTCGTGGACCGTCGGCGTCTGGGCGACGATGTTCTCCTCCAAACTCGTGCCCACGAGGTCGCTGGAGGTCGTAATCTCCTCGCCGTCGGGGCCTTCGATCGCGATCTCGACGAGTTCGCCGTAGACGCTGGCGAAGACGCCGGTTCCGTCCTCGGCCTCGACCTCGTAGGAGAGGGTGTCGCCGAGGACGAGCGTCGTTCGAGGCTCCTCTTCCTGATATCGGCTCCCGTCGAACCCGCTCGCCCGTCCGGTGCCGGCCATGATCGAGGCGACGTGGGTCCCGTGGCCGTTGGAGTCCCGCGGCCGGGAGTACTCGCCGTACCGGTCGAAGTCGTTGTGCCAGGCGACGAGTTTCGTCGTGTTCGAGGTCCTGGTCCCGCCGGTGTTGGCGAAGGGGTTGCCGTCGATCTCGAACCCGTCTTCCGTCGAGACCGTCGCCCCGCTCCAGGGACCGAGGTCCGGGTGGCGCGAATCGGTTCCGCTGTCGGTCAGTGCGAGCGTGCGGTCGGCTCGCCCACGGTACCCGCGATTCCAGGCGTGTACGGCCTCGCGTATCCGTGCGTTCGCGAACGCGGTATCGACGTCTTCCTGGGCGCCGACGGTCGACACACCGGAACCGACCCCCAGCAGGCCGGCCCCGACGAGCGCGCTGGTTCCCGCGACGAATCCTCGCCGCGTCGTCTCTGTTCCGTTCTCGGAATTGTCTCGCGACATGGAGTAACAGATGGAGATGATAATAAAGAACCGTTAACCAAACCGATTAGGCCAGCAGTTCGGCAAGGTCGACCGGGGGCTGGTGTTCGAAGTACGCGTCGAAGAGTTTGCGCTGGCATGTCCGGAGGTGTTCGTGGAAGGTCGGTTCCGTGATCCCAAGTGTGTCGGCGACCTCCCCGCTGTTTGCCTCGCGTGGCCACTCGAAAAAGCCCGAGAGATACGCAGCCCGCAACACCTCCCGCTGGCGATCGGTCAGCGCGTCGTCGAACGCTTCCCGGACCACCGCATCGGAGGGCTCCGTCCGCTCGCGCTCGCGTTGGGCGAGGAGTTCGGTCCGGTCGTAGTACGCCTCGACGCCCTCGACGACCGCACGGACGTCGGCATCGTAGGGAAGTTCGACGAGGAATCGCCCCTCACCGTCGTCGGCGTACGCTTCCCGCACGACGCCCCCGTAGTCGGCCATCGTTCCGGACACCGACGGCTCGGGTCCCGTCAATCGAAAGATACACTCCTCACCGTGGTCGGCCACGAGCGTCGCCTCGATTTCTGGATCTTCGCCGATGGTCGAAAGTACCGTCTCGCAGTCCGCACCGCGTATCGTAACGAACGCGGCGACTTCCTCCCCGCCGGTCGGCGAGACGCCCTCGACGATCACCTCACACCCGATCTCCGCCGAGAGCGCCACGTAGCGGATCGACCGATCGTGCGTCAGAAACTCGAGTTCGATAACCGAATTGGTAACGAGCGCACGCCGTTGTTCGGCCGCACTGATCGCGTAAGCGATGGTCTCGCCGAGATCGGCGAGCAGCGCCTGTTCGTCCTCGTCGAAGGCGTCCGGACGCGGCGCGTACACGCACAGTACCCCGTAGGTCGTTTCGCGATATCGCAGCGGCACGGCGATCGCAGACCGAAAGCCACGCTCTAAGGCCGCCTCGCGCCATGGCTCGAACTCGGGGTCTTCGGCGATACGCTGTGCGATCTGGATCTCGCCGGTTCGAATCGCGGTCGCCGCCGTGATGTGGCCGCCCCTCTTTTCTTCGACTCCGGGTCGATCCTCCAGATAGCCCTTTTCGATCCCTGCCCACGCCCGTGGCGTGACGCGTTCGCTCGCTGCCCCCTGCTCGCCGATCCACGCGAACCGGTATGGCTCCTTTTTCGCGAGATGGTTGCACACCGCCTCCTCGATTTCCTCGCGGGTCGAGGCCCGCACGAGTGCCTGATTGACCTCCCGGATGACCTCGTTGATGTGGTTTACCGTTCGCAACTGCTCGGCCTGCTGAGAGAGCGCGCGCTGGCGGCGTTTGCGATCCGTTATATCCCGACCGATTCCGCTGATCCGATCGCCCTGTTCGGTTTCGAGCAACGCTCCCGTGAACTCGTAGGGAATCGCCTCGCCGTCTTTGGTCACGAGGTCCGCTTCCGTTCGGGCGGCCCCTCTCTCGAGGGTCTGTTGGACTGCCGTCTCGATCGCCGTTATATCCTCGCCGGCGACGAAGTCGGACGGCGACATCGACGCGATCTCCTCGTCGTCGTAACCGGTCGCCTCGGACAGCCGCTGGTTCCACTGGAGCAAGTTGCCGTCCGGATCGAAGACGAAAAATAGATCGTTCAACTGCTGGAGTGCCACCTGGGTGAACTTCGCCTCCTGACTATCGACCGCCGCCCTGAGCGCAGTCGCGAGATGTGCCACCGTCGCGTTCCGGTCGTCCCCCCAGTGTACACATCGGTCGATTCCGTCCGAGAGCGCCCGTCTCGCCGTTTCGTTGTCTTCGTAGAGAACGAGCCACGCACTGGCCGGAACCTCCCGTTTCTCGTCGGCGATACACGAATCAGCAACGAGGTCGGGGCCACAAATTATACAGTCGATGTCGCCGGCTTGATTCCCGATCTCGGATAGCTGCGAACGGACGGTTACGTCGATCCCGCCTTCCCCGTCGAGTCGTTCCCCGAGGGCCTTGAGCTCCTGGTTTCTGGATACGAGCACGGCAGTGATCGTTCGGTGGTCGTGGCGGGGTCGGCAACCGATATGCCGCTCGGCTGCTCGATCGGAACTCTTCACACCGTAGCGCCGATGTCGGGAAACCCCAAATCATTTACGATTAATTATTATTGAAGGCGTCCGGTACGCTCGACTTGGTTACGGATGCCCACACTGGCGGATTCCTCTGTTTGTTCGGTTTTCCGACTCTACCCACTGAGTAGGGACTGTGAGCGTTTGATCGGCTTGCCGCTACGACCACGTCGTACACGAGTCCGAAAAGTACCGGTGCACAGCGTGGCTGTGACGGTTTTATCGAAAGAGAGAGAGAGAGAGATCGACGCCGTCTCAAACGGTTAAAACATCAACAAGCCTGGTGAGAGCGTAGTTCCTGTAGTATTCCTTTAGGTCTCGAGCCCGACGACGGTCTTCGTGACGGTCTCGCCGTTCTCCTTGCGCCAGCCGAAGTTGTTAGCACTGACGCCGCCGCCGTACTCGCCCGCGGGGTCGGGGCGAGCGTATTCGACCGGGCCGACCGTGTACGATCCGGTGTCGATCAGCTCGGTCGGCACCTCGACGAAGTACCGCACCGTCCCCGACTCGACGGTCTCGTCGGGGGTCACGACCTTCCGATCGCCGCCGCTGATCTCGTCGACGCTGACGTCGCCGCCGACGACCTCCCAGTCACCGGGGATGCGATCGCGCACCTGTACGGGTTCGTCCCCATCGACGTGGATCCGCACCTGGCTGGTCTGTCCCGCCGTGAACAGCGACCCGTCGGTCTCGCGCTCGACGTCGAGGTCGATCGGCGCGTCCTCGCCGACGGTCACGTCGTCGTGTGCGATCGCCTGCGGGCCCTCGTTGATGCCACTGGCGAAGGTGACGCCGTTGCGAGCGACCGCGCACCAGTGGAACGGCGTCCCCGTGGAGAGCGCGCCGAGCGCGGCGTCGTCGGGAATATCGGGTCCGACCCGGCTGTATCCGGTCTCCTCGAGACGGAAGTCGTCGGTGATCTCCAGGAACCGCGTTCCGGCGTGGTAGTGACCCGCGACGACGTTGCCATCGGCGTCGATATCGAGGTTATGCGCGCTCAGGTTGAAGTCGTCGAACCCCTCGTACTCGTGGTCGTCGTCCTCGGCCTCCGCTTCGAAGCCGGGCGTCTCGTCGAACGACTGTTCCGTCGACTCGAACAGGATCCAGTAGTCCAGTTCCGTTCGGCCGTTGTCGTCGTACATCTCGAACGCGGTTCGGCTCGCGGGCTCGACGCCGTCCTCGCGCAGCGTCGACGAAGCGCCCAGGTACACCGGTTCGTCGCGCTCGCCGGCGAGGACGTCGTCGATCGGGTCGGCGTCGACGAGATAGTAGTGGCCGCTCTCGCCGTCGTTGCGGACGTGGCCCTCGGATTCGTGACTCGAGGGGTTCTCGTGGCCCGCGACGAACACGCGTTTCCCGTTCCGGAGCGTCGGTGCCGGCACCGTGTGGTGGGCACGGTCCTGTTCGAAGACGCCGAGTTCCTCGATGTCTTCGGGATCGCTCACGTCGAGCAGCCGCGTACCGGCGTTCCAGTTCGCCAGGTAGGCGACGGGCGTTCCGAACTGGGGATCGTCCTGGACGACGATGTCGTGGGCGTAGGCCTCGCCGCCGTCGGTGTCGGTCTCGGTGCCCGGCTGGGCGAGTTCGGCCGAGTAGTTCCACCAGTTGACGAACTCGAGGGTGCCGGCCTCGCGGTCGAACTCGAAGACGTTGATCCCGCCGGTGACGCCGTCCTCGCCGTGAGTTGTGAAGACGCACTCCCTGCCGCCGATCTGGTGATACCAGGCGTTGTGGGGGCCGAGGGTCCAGACCGACAGCGACGACTGCGTGACGAACTCGGGGTTGCCCGGATCCGAGATATCGACGACCTCGAGCGCCGCGCCGTCGGCCCCGCCGGCGTCGGCGTCGTCGAGGTCGAGTTCGGTCTCGTCGAACAGTGCGGTGAACGGCTGCTTCGAGATGAACGCGTACTTGCCGTCGTCGGAGAGCTTGACGTCCATGCAGGCGGCGCCGTCGTTCCGGTTGCCGAAAAAGGAGAGAACGCTAAGCTCGGCCGACTCGAGGTCCTCGTGACTCTCGGCGCGCGTGAACTGACCGATATCGAGGACGGCCATCCCCCGACCCGGCGTCTCGTCCCGAGAGGAAAACACCGAGAGCACCGCGATGTCGTCGTGGACCCGCAACTCGGTGACGCCGCCGTAGTGAGGATCGTCAGGAGAGCCGGCCATCGACGCCGAACCGATTCCCCCGAGGCTGTGGTAGCCGACGACCTCGGTCCGTTCGGCGGCGTCGGAGCGATTGCCGTCGAACTGATCACCGTAGGGGCCCTCGGTCGTGTACTTGTGTCCGCTCGCGACGCCGCCGAGGGTCGCGACTCCCAGCGTACTCGCTGCCGCTTTCAGTATCGCGCGTCTCGTCGTTCGTGTGAGCGTACCGTCCGAAAGAGTGTCTCGTGGCATGGACTAACAGACCGGAAGGACAATAAAGAACCGTGAACCAAATGGGTTAGGTCACCAGTTCGGCTGGCACGATCCGAGACGACAACGGCTTCTACGGGAACGACGAAACCCGGGGGATCGTTGAACTCGGTCCTTGCAACGGGGGACCAAATAGGGCAAGAATCTGGTTGGTTCGGTTCGTTGAACGAAACCGACTGTGCGATCGTCTCTTTCGGCAGAGGGGATCCTCTCGAGCGACGAATAAACCACTGTTGTATTCATTACTGTTTCTGCTACCGAACCGACGAGATAGACACCGCTTCCGCCAACGAAACGACCGGGCGGAGAACGGTCGGCCGACGTGACGTCGCGGGACGGCAGATGCCGACGTTGCAGAAACAAAACATCTGGAACCGGTCCGAGAGAAGTTCCTTCCTGCCGATTTCGATTTTCCCGGTCCGACCGCGTTCTTCGGTCCCCGTTCGGGATGGCCATCGGACAGCACCTGGTCAACACTTCACACGTCGCAATGATGATAGTGGGTCTCATAACTAACTTGGCTGAGGGCATGTGTACAGTTGGCATGAGCGAGACACCACTCGAGTATCAACGGGACGTACTCGAGACCGTCGTCGACGAGGCGGTTAGCGAGGGGATGACGTCAGAGGCCGAGGCCGAGCAGCTGCGCAACCGACTCGAGTCGCTCGAATCGATGCGGTCGGTCGACCGCCTCTGGGACGACCTCTCGGAGGAGTACGAACTGCTCGAGCCGGCGTGAGCGGCTCGAGGGGGAGGAGAGGCATCATCTGTAAACAGACGCGGGCGACGTCGCCACGGTTCGAAGCGTTTATACTCGGCAGTCCGATAGATCAGGACGACTCGCTGGGTCGCGGGCGCCGGCGGGCACCTGTTCGGCATTCGACGCCCACAGGTCGGGATGTGATCCGCGGGGACGACCCGCCGGGTTGAACCAGGAAACGTCCGCAGTGATCACGATGGCAAAAAGCTTCTACTCCCACATCAAGGACGCGTGGAAGGACCCCGACGACGTCAAGCTCGGTGAACTACAGTGGCAGCGCAAACAGGAGTGGCGCGACCAGGGCGCGATCGAGCGAATCGATCGTCCGACCCGACTCGACAAGGCCCGCGAACTCGGCTACAAGGCCAAACAGGGTATTATCGTCACTCGTGTCTCCGTCCGCAAGGGGACGGCCCGAAAACAGCGACACAAGGCTGGTCGCCGCACCAAGCGCCAGGGTGTCAACCGGATCGGCCGGCGCAAGAACATCCAGCGCATCGGCGAGGAACGGGTCTCCCGGAAGTACCCCAACCTGCGGGTGCTCAACAGCTACTGGGTCGGTGAGGACGGCTCGCAGAAGTGGTTCGAAGTGATCCTCGTGGATCCCGAACACCCCGCGATCCAGAACGACGACGATCTCAACTGGATCTGCGACGACGCCCACACCAACCGTGCGTTCCGTGGACTGACGAACGCCGGCAAGGCCAACCGCGGGCTGAACAACCGCGGTAAGGGCGCCGAGAAGGTTCGTCCGTCCAACACGGGCGGCCAGGGCCGCGCGAAGTAACGTCGGTTCGAACGCGGTCGCGGCTTCTCTCCGTTTCCGATCCCGTAGTCACGGCTTCGTCGGTCGGGCTGAACGTCCGTCGCCGTGTCGCTGCCGGAAATCGCCCCACCGCGTGACCGTTCGTGGGGTGTACTTATTTAGGATGATACTGTACGTCGGAACATGGCGAAGCGAATCCTCGTTCCGATCGACGACTCGGACCGCTCGACACAGGCCCTCGAGTTCGCGCTCGAGGAACATCCCGAGGCCTCGGTCACGGCGCTGCACGTGCTCGATCCAGGCGATTTCTACGCGGCGACGGGGATCGAGGGCGGCGCGATGGCCAACTACGACGAGATCCAGGAACACCACGAGACGCGAGCCGATAACATCCTCGAAGATGCGGTCGAGTACGCGAGCGAGCGCGGCACAACCATCGAGACGGACAAGATCGTCGGCGGAATCTCGCGGTCGATCGTCGACTACGCCGAAGACAACGATTTCGACCAGATCATCGTCGGCAGCCACGGCCGGACCGGCGCCAGCCGCATCCTGCTGGGCAGCGTAGCCGAGACCGTCGCCAGACTCTCCCCGGTCCCGGTGACGATCGTCCGCTGAAGTCGGCCGTCACCGCTTCGTGTTCCGGAAACGGCTCTTGGGACGTACCCGTATCAGTGTCTATAGTTCTCACACCGTCGAACATACCAACCGTTAGGTTCCGGCTCGAACAGGAGGTCGTATGGAATCCGATCCGACTCGCATCGCGATGGTCTGCGTGCAAAACGCCGGACGAAGCCAGATGGCGACCGCCTACGCTAAGCACGAGCGCGAGCAGCGCGGGCTCGCAGACGAGGTCGAAATCGTCTCGGGCGGTACCCACCCCGCTGAGTCGGTTCACGACGTCGTCCGCGAGGCGATGGCCGAGGAGGGGTTCGACCTTTCCGACCGAACGCCGCAGAGCATCTCGGGGGCAGAACTCGAGGCCTGTGACTACGTCGCGACGATGGGGTGTTCGACCCTCGAGCTCGACGCCGACACCGACGTTCGTGACTGGGATCTAGAGGATCCACACGGGGAGGACCTCAAGCGGGTTCACGAGATCCGCGAGGACGTGCAGGGTCGCGTCGAGGCGCTGTTCGACGAACTCGAGGCCGGGCGAAACGAGTAGTTAGACGGGGAAAACGAGCAGTTAGACGGAAACCAGCGAGCCGATCGGTGCGTCCGTCCGATCCCGGGCGCGTTCGATTCCGTCGTCGCCGGCCGCGATGAGCGCGAAGACGCCGGCGACCTCGGCGTCGGCAGTCTCGACGATGTCGAGCAGCAGCTCCTGGGTCTCGCCCGACCGGATGAGGTCGTCGACGACGAGGACGGACTCGCCCTCGTCGATCGCCGCGGCCGGCAGGTAGTAGGTGAGTTCGATCCCCGACTGAAGCCGCTCGCGGGCCTCGATGAACTCCTCGACGGCGGTCTCTTTGGTCTTTTTCGCGTAGGCACAGCGGGTGCCGTAGTAGCTCGCCAGCGCGCTTGCAAGCGTGATCCCGTCGGTCGCGGCGGTCAACACGACGTCGGGGCGGTCGAACTCGAAGGCGTTGGCGACGACGGGTGCGGCGAGATCGAGAAACGGCTGGTCGAACACCGTCGCCGTGTTGTCGACATACCCCTCGTCGTCGACGCTGATCCGGGCGTCCAGTTCGCCGGCCAGCGCCTCGCGGCCGAGTTCGTCGACGACCTCGCGGGCGCGCTCGGTACCGGGCAGGACGTGGCCGTTGACGTATCGATTGAGGTCGCCGGCCGGAAGCCCCGTCTCGGCGGCGAGCTCGTCGTAGGTACGCGTCTCCTTCAACATCCGCAGAACGTCGACCGCCCGCAGCTGGAGGGCGGCCTTCTCGGCGCGGTTCATACTAGTATGCACGATGCTGCAAGTATGGGTATTTCGATCTCCTTGGATGTGTGTGTCCATCACGAACATGGGTTCGAGGAACGGAGACGAGCGTTCACCAGCGAGAACGACCAGCTGAGCCGCGAGTCGTCCGTTATCGGCCGTATCGCTGTACCAGCCGCTGCATTACCCGAGCCTGAGCCTTCTGCAGTAGCCGCGACGCCGTACTCGAGGCGCAGTCGAGCGTCTCGGCGACGTCGTCGACCCTGCCCTCGCGGGGCACCTCGAAGTACCCGACGTCGGTCGCGGCTGCGACGGCCTCGAGCTGTCGGTCGGTAAGATCGTCGACGAGGGATGCGTGACGGCGGTCATATTCGCCGATCGCGCGTACGGTAACGTCGATCTCGTCCGGAAACCCGTCGAGCATCGCCCGCAGGTTCTCGCCGGTTCCGACGACGGTCATCGAGAAGGCCGCCGTCGAGTCGTAGACGATCGGCGGAACCACGAGAAGATCCAGCGCGGCGAAGGCCCGCCGCCAGCGAACGTCCGCCTCGCGGGTCTCCTGACAGACGTAACAGTAGAAGGAACTGCCGTTGACCGGGGTCAGATCGAACCAGCGGACCGAATCGACCGTCTCGAGGGCGTCCTCGTAGGGGCCGCGCTCTCCCGCAACGTAGAACAGCTCGTACTCGAGGGTCGGCTCCCGGTCGTCGACGCTCCAGGCTCGCAGCTCCTCGTACCGTACCGCCTCGCTCTCCCGGATGAACCGCTGCATCGGGTGGAGCATCGCGTCGGGCTGGGAGAGACGTGCCTCGAGATACTTCATTCGTGTGCCGTCGAAACTGTCCTGCGAACGCTTATAAAGCCACTAGTGGGTCCGTGAGAACGTCGAGGCGGATCCGGCCACAATCGTCGGGTATGCTCGGCTGGAGTACCCTCGAGTCGCTGACGTCCGCGCTGTTTGCCGTCGGGATCGGCGCCCTCTCGCTCAACGTCGCGGGCGTCGTCGCCAGCGCCGTCGGCGCGGCGGACTACTGGCCTCCCGGTGAGCGAGACTGTCGGTTCTACGCCCAGTGGGCTCTCTCGCAGACGTTCACGGTCTGTCTGCTGCTGGTCGCCATCGCCGACTGGAACGAGCTCGGGGTACCGCGCGGTCCCTCGCTGGTCGTCGGACTGGCGCTGTTCGTCCCCGGCTTCGCGGTCGCGATCGCCGCCGGGCTGGATCTTGGCGGCGAGGAGACGGTTGGCCTGACCGGGGAGCTCCGAACCGACGGCTGGTACCGGTATTCCCGGAATCCGCAGTACGTCGGCTATATTATCGCGAGCGTGGGGTTCGCGCTGCTCGCGAACTCGGCGCTGGTCGCCGTCCTCTGTACGGTGTACGTCGGCTGGTGGCTCCTGCTTCCGCTCGCCGAGGAGCCCTGGCTCCGCGAGCAGTACGGCGAGGAGTACGAGCGCTACGCCGAACGAGTACCCCGATTCGCCGGCGTAGAAACAGTGCGAGCGCTCGCGTCGAGGTGATCGCGGTCTCGCCTCAGCCCTGCAGGAAGTCCGGTTCGGAACGTTTCTCCGTGCGTTCGGCCTCGAGGTGGTCGCGGAAGTCGTCGATCTCGACGTCGTACTCCTGGTCCTCGAAGCGGTCTCGCACCGAGATGTTACCGTCGTCTTCCTCGTTGTCGCCGACGATGATCTGGTAAGGCACCCGGTCATCGTGGGCCGCGCGGATCTTGCGTTCTAAGGTGCTGTCGCGCTGGTTGACCTCGACGCGGAACTCCTCGAACTCGTTTGCGACCCGGTGGGCGTAGCCCAGGTTGTCGTCCGAGATCGGCAGCACGCGAACCTGCTCGGGCGCGAGCCACAGCGGGAACCGACCCTCGAAGTGCTCGATGAGCATCATGAAGAACCGCTCGTAGCTGCCGTACAGCGCCCGGTGGATCATCACCGGCTGGTGCTGTTCGTTGTCCTCGCCGACGTAGTCCAGATCGAAGCGCTCGGGCATGTTGAAATCGAGCTGGACCGTGGGGCCGTCCCAGGAGCGCCCGATGGCGTCCTCGAACGCGAAGTCGATCTTCGGGCCGTAGAAGGCGCCGTCGCCCTCCTCGATCTCGTACTCGTGGGCGCGGGCCTCGAGGACCTCCTCGAGCTGATTCTCGGCGCGGTCCCAGATCTCGTCGCTGCCGACGGACTTCTCGGGGCGGGTCGCCAGCGCCATCTCGTAGTCGAGGTCGAACGTCTCGAGGACCTCTGTGATCATATCCATGATCTCCTCGACCTCGCTGCGGATCTGGTCGGGGCGGATGAACAGGTGGCCGTCGTCGATCGTGAAGGCCCAGACCCGCGAGAGTCCGGACAGCTCGCCGCGCTGTTCCTTCCGGTAGACCTTCCCGTTCTCGGCGTAGCGAATCGGCAGGTCGCGGTACGACCAGGACTGATCCTGGAAGATGGCGGCGTGGCCCGGACAGTTCATCGGCTTCAGGCCGAACTCGTCGTCGCCGACGTCGAAAATGAACATGTCGTCGGCGTAGTTCTCGTAGTGGCCCGAGCGGTGCCAGAGATCCGTCTTGAACACGTGGGGTGTCTCGACGTAGTCGTAGCCCGCGTCCTCGTTGAGGTCCTCGACGAAGCCCTCGAGCTCCTTCAGGACCGTCTTGCCGGCGGGGTGATACAGCGGCAGTCCGGGGCCGGTGACGTCCTGAATCGAGAAGAGGTTCATCTCCGAGCCGATCCGGCGGTGGTCGCGTTTCTCGGCTTCCTCCTTGCGCTCGATGAACGCCTCGAGGTCGCTCTCGTCCTCGAAGGCGGTGCCGTAGATCCGCGTCTGCATCTCGTTTTCCTCGTCGCCGCGCCAGTAGGCGCCCGCGATCTCGAGCAGTTTGACGACGCCGATCTCGCCCGTCGAGTCGACGTGGGGGCCCGCACAGAGGTCCTCCCACTCGCCCTGCTTGTAGAACGACACCTGGTCGTCCTCCTCGGCGAGCTCCTCGAGTAGCTCGAGCTTGTAGGGTTCGTCCGCCAATCGCTGCTCGGCCTCCTCGATCGAGACGTCCTCGCGCTCGATCTCGTAGTCCTCGGCGACGATCTCCTCTATCTCGCGCTCGAGCTCGGCGAGGTCGTCTTCGTCGATCTCGAGGTTGTCGAAGTCGTAGTAGAACCCGTCGTCCGTCGGCGGGCCGATCGCGAGCTTGACCTCCTCGTCGTCGTACAGGCGTTCGACGGCCTGGGCGAGACAGTGCGAGGCCGAGTGGCGCATTACGCGCAGATACTCCTCGGAGCCGTCCGTGACGATCTCGAGTTCGGCGCCGTCGTAGACGGGTTCTTCCTTGGCGACGAGCTCGCCGTCTAACTTACCGGCGGCGGTGTCGCTTCCGAGTCCGGGGCCGATCTCGTAGGCGCAGTCCTCGACCGTCGCGCCGGCGTCGACCTCGAGCTCCGATCCGTCTGGCAGTACGACCGCTATCCGTTGCTGGGAGTCTGATTCTGACATGGTTGTAACTGGGCTGGGAACTTCGGGAAGAAGTTCGGACCGGCGTCCGCGCACGCCGCCCGCTGGCGGTCCGAAACCGGCACAGCGAGCGGTAGGTGTGGATTAGAAACGGGCGAGAGCCCCTGTAAAGCGGACACCTACCATCGTGGATACGAGTTGTCTCGAGCGGGATAAAAGCGTTGTGATGGTCTGTGGGCCGCCGCAGCCGGCGCCTGCAATCGCTGTCGATGCGGTTCCGGAGCCCTCGAGCGCGCGATTCGTCCTGCATTATTAGGTGGTATTCACTAGTTATATCTTCGCTCGGACCGAACTGCTGACGATGGCATTCAGCGACGACCTCCTCGAGCATGGCAGTCACGTCTGGGAGGCACAGCTCAATCACCCCTTCGTGATCGAACTCGCCGAGGGGACGCTCGACGAGGACGCGTTCGAACACTGGGTGAAACAGGACTACCGGTACCTGCTGGACTACGCGCGGCTGTTCTCGATCGCGGGCGGGAAGGCCCGCGACGAGGAGACGATGACCCACCTGCTTGGTGTCGCCCACCAGGTGCTGGACCACGAGATGGATCTCCACCGGGAGTTCGCCGCCGACTACGGGATTTCGGTCGCGGAACTCGAGGGTGTCGAGAAGACGCCGACCTGCATCGCGTACACGAGCTTTCTCGTGCGAACGGCCCACGAGGGCTCGATCGCCGAGATCGCCGCGGCGCTGTACCCCTGCATGCAGGGCTACCTCGATGTCGCCGAACATATGGCCGACCTCGCGACCGAGGAGCACCGCTACACGCCGTTCATCCAGATGTACACGAGCGACGAGTTCCGGGAGGCGACCGACTGGTGTCGCGAGTTCGTCGATCGCTGCGGCGAACGCTATCCCGGCGAGCACGAGGCGATGCGCGAGGCGTTTCTCACGAGCGCCAAACTCGAGTACCGGTTCTGGGAGATGGCCTACACGCGGGAGGGGTGGGAGCTGTGACCGCCGATTCCGTACCGGCGTCCTACGGGGCGTACGCGGAGACCGTCGCCGACCCCAGGTTTACCGACTGGCTCCGCGAGCGCTCCGAGCCGGCGTGGTCGGACGCGATCACCCACCCGTTTACCCGGGAGCTGGGGGCGGGGACCCTCGACGAGGACGCCTACGAGCGCTACCTCGTCCAGGACTACGCCTTCCTCGAGGCGCTGGTCGGGGCCTTCGGGTTCGCGGTCGGCGAGGCTCCAGGAATCGAGGCGAAGCGGCCGCTGATCGAGTTCCTCGAGACCGTTACGAGTACCGAGAACGACTACTTCGAGCGGTCGTTCGACGCGCTTGGCGTTCCCGAGTCGCGACGGAGCGATCCCGACCCGTCGCCGACGACTGCGGCGCTGCTCGACCTGCTGGACCGGGCCGCCCGCGAGGGCGGGTACGCCGAGACGCTGGCCGTCCTCGTTCCGGCGGAGTGGATCTACCGCGAGTGGGCCACGGCCGTCGCGACGGAGTACGGCGATCCAGATACCGAGCCGCCGAGCGACGGGGCCGGCCTTCCCTTCTACTACGCCGAGTGGATCGACCTCCACGCGGTGCCGTCGTTCGTCGACTTCGTCGACGAGCTTCGCGATCAGCTCGATGCGGTCGGGCCGGAGTGTTCGCCACGACGACGGCGGCGAGTCGAGGAACTGTTCCGCCGGACCGTCGACCTCGAGGTCGCGTTCTTCGACGAGGCGTACGGGCGGGACCCGAGCGACGGAGACGTCTAGAACCGCACGGTCGTTAGCCGAATCGGTACTCGTTTGATCCTCGCTCGTAACGACTCTCGTATGACAGCTACCGTCGTCCTGTTCGACCTCGACGACACGCTCTACCCGTACGCACCCTGCCGGGACGCCGGCCTCGAGGCGGCCCGCGAGACCGCTCTCGAACTGGGCTACGACCTCGACTCGAACGCGTTCGACGCCTTCTACCAGACCGGTCGCCGCGAGGTCAAACGCGAACTCTCCGGTACCGCAGCTACCCACGAACGGTTCATTTACTTCAAGCGCGCGGTGGAGGAACACACCGGCGAGCCCCGTGCCAGTGACGCGCTGGCGCTGGGCGAGGCGTTCTGGGGGGGCTACCTCGAGGAGATGGAACTCTTTACGGGCGTCGAGGAGACCCTCGAGACGCTCCGGGAGAACGGAATCGACGTCGCGATCACGACCAACCTGACGACCCGAATCCAGCTCGCGAAGATCGAGCAGCTCGGGCTCGAGGACCGCATCGACGTCCTCGTCACCTCCGAGGAGACGGGCCGGGAGAAGCCGGGCTCGGTCATGTTCACCCTGCCGCTGGCGCGGCTGGATCGGCGCGTCTCGGAGGCGGTGATGGTTGGGGACAACGTCGGCGCCGATATCGTCGGGGCCAACGCCGTCGGCCTCGAGACGGTGCTCTGGAACGCCGAGCCCGAGGATCCGCTCGAGGGACGACGAAAACCCGACCACAGGATAGATGCCTTCGGGGAGCTAATGGAGCTGGTACTGTGATCCTCGAGTCCGAACGCCGACAGGTCGTCGAGCACGCCGCCGAACTGGCCGCACTGACACCCGCGCGGACGGGGAACCTGAGCGTCCGCGACGGGACCGACGGCGACGCCTTCGCAATCACGCCGACGGGCGTCCCCTACGACAGCTTCGACGTCGCAGAGACGCCGGTCGTGGGCGTCGACGGCGAGCAACGGGACGGCGAGATGGCCCCCAGCAGCGAGGTGCCGATGCACAGCGCCATCTACCGCCGCGAGGACGTCGGCGCCATCGTCCACACCCACTCGCCGTGGTCGACGGCGCTGGCGACCGCCCACCAGCCGCTGCCGCCGATCCACTACATGATCGTCGCCGTCGGCAAGGAGGTTCCCGTCGCCGAGTACGCACCCTACGGCACCGACCAGCTGGCGGCAAACATCGTCGAAGCGATGGACGAGGCCGGCTCGACGGCGTCGTTGATCGAGAACCACGGGCTCGTCGTGACCGCACCGAATCTCGAGACTGCCCTCGAGAACACCCACCACGTCGAGAGTCTCGCCCGTCTCTACCTCGAGACGCGCTCTGCGGGCCTGGAGCCACGACGGCTCTCCGACGAGCAGCTGGAGACGGTGCTCGAGAAGTTTGAGTCCTACGGCCAGTGACTTCCTCCCCACCCTACTCGCTCACCGCTGACGCGGTTCGCTCCTTGAGGGTGGGGCTTCCTGCTTCCAAGACGCGCTTTGCAGACACCGAACCGGTGTCCGTAGGGAGCGCAGTCTCCACAGGCGTTGATTCGGGACAGTCGAGGATCGGAGTGAGGGCAATCCCGCCTTCACACGGCTAGACCGATACCGATCCGCTCACAGCTCTTTGACGAGAACGAGATCGTCAACCGACGTTCCGACGAGGTCGACGGTACGTTCTTCATGTCGCTCGAACCCGCGACCGTCTTAAAACGAGCGGGCGAGGTCGTTCTCGGCCATCACCGTCAGCCAGACCCCGTCGTGTCCCGCCTGCCGGAGGTCGTCGAACAGGTGCTGTAACAACGTCGTGCCGACCCCCTCGCCCCAGTACGTCGGCAAGATGTAGATTCGGCTGACGATCGCATCGGCGGGACCGTCCTCGCTCGGTCCGCCCTGGGCGAATCCGATCACGTCGTCGTCGACCGCGACGAACATCGGCGCGTCCTCGCGCTCGATAGCATCCGCGAGCTGTGGTTTATCGTACCATTTCTCGAGCAACGCTTCGACGGCTTCCTCGCCGATGATGTCGCCGTGAGCTTCGTGCCACGCCCGCCGCGCGACTCGCTGTACTGCACCGGTGTCTTCGGGAACAGCCGCTCGGATTTCCATCGCTGGTTGCGGTAACTGTCGGCCGAATAATACGATTTCCGGTCGGGAAGTCGACACGCGAGCCGAGCGGTCATGCTTCCGGCTGAGCGCCTCATTCTCGATCTGCGAGCAGCTCTTCGGCCGTCACGAGTGCCTCCATCTCGAGCCCCGCATCCTCGACGTTCTCGCGGCCTCCTTCCTGGCGGTCGACAACGACCAGCGCGCGCTCGACGGTCGCACCCGCCTCGCGCAGGGCCTCGACGGCCTCGACCAGGCTCGTCCCGGTGGTGACGATGTCCTCGAGGACGACGACCTCCTCGCCCTCCTCGAGGCGGCCCTCGACCAGGTTGGACGTGCCGTACTCCTTGCGCTGCTTGCGGACGATGACGTAGGGGGCGCCCGCCGCGACGCTCGTAGCCGCGGCCAGCGGAACCGCGCCCGACGCGACGCCCGCGAGCTTGTCGTCGGGCTCGAGACGCTCGGCGAACGCTTCGGCGATCGCCTCGAGACAGTCGGGATCGGTCTCGAAGAGGTACTTGTCGACGTAGTACTCGCTCGTGCCACCGTGGGAGAGTTCGAACTCGCCGAACTGGACGGCGTCGGCCGCGCGCAGGGCGTCGATGAGCTCCTGATTGGTCATTACGGGGAGAGGCGACTGCCAGCGAAATAAACGGTCTGATCCCGAGCGCCCGACGGTTCGACTCACCCACACCGAGTTCCGGTTCGCCGACCGTTTTGTCGGGGGGTGTCGTCAGTCGGGGTATGGAGCTCGCGATCACGAACGTCCTCGCGCTGACGATGCGCGACGACCGGCTGGGAATCCTCGAGGACGCGACGATCGGCGTCGACGGCGGGCGACTCGAATACGTCGGCTCGAGCGACTCGTTCGACGACGAACCGGAGCGAACGATCGACGGCGACGGCCGCGTCGCGATCCCCGGGCTGGTGAACGTCCACGCACACACCGACCTGACGCTGCTACGGGGCGGCGCGCAGGACGTTCCCGAAATCGAGTGGATGAATCGCGCGCTGGGACCGCTCTCCGCGGCGATGGAACCGGCGGACCGCGTCGCGGGCGCCCGGCTGGGCGTCCTCGAGGCGCTTCGCTCGGGCGTGACGACCGTCGGTGAGTACACCAGAGACGTCGAACGGCTCCTCGAGGACGTCTACGACCCGCTGGGGGCCCGGGTCGTCGCCACGGAGACGATCAACGCCGTCGGCGGGTCGACCGACGAGCTGGGACCCGACGAACCCTATCCCCTCGACGAGGAGCAGGGGTGGGCGGCCCTCGATCGAAACGAAGCGCTGTTCGACGCCTGCACGGATCGGGAGCGTGCCACGGCGCTGTACGGACCGCAGGCGCTGGATATGGTTCCGCGGGCGCTGCTCGAGGAGATCCGTGACCGTGCCGAAACCCGGAATCGAGGGATCCACATGCACGTCGCCCAGGGCGAGCGCGAACAGCGCCAGATCGAGGCCCGCTACGGCGCGGACGAAACGACCGTCAGCGTGCTCGAGGAGTTCGGGCTCGTCTCCGACCGATTGCTCGCAGCCCACCTCCACGGCGCGACCGCCGAGGAACGCGCCCACGTGGCCGATTCCGGAGTCAGGATGGCCGCCAACCCGAGTTCGATCGCCGCCATCGACGGCGTCACGCCCCCGATCGTCGAGTACCGCGAGGCTGGCGGCGTCGCGGGTATCGGCACCGACCAGGCGCCGGGTCCGGGCGGCCACGACTTCCTCCGGGAGCTACGGACGACGGCGCTACTCGCAAAAACGAAACTGGGCGATCCGACGGCGTTCCCGGCCTGGGAGGCCCTTCGCGTCGGCACGATCGACGGTGCTCGCACGTTGGGGATCGAAGATCGGATCGGGTCGCTCGAGGAGGGAAAACGAGCCGATATCGTCCTGCTGGACCTCGAGCATCCCTCGACGGCGCCGACGGTGACCGAGCCACTGCACACCGCGGTTCCGAACCTCGTCTACGGCTCGAACGGGGGCGTCGTCGACACCGTGCTGGTCGAGGGCGAGGTCGTCCTCGAGGACAGGGAGCTTCGGACTGCCGAGGAAGGGACGATCCTCGAGGAGGCGAACGAGCGCGCAGCCGACGTGTTCGCTCGAGCCGGCGGCACCTGGTTAGATGCCGACTCGGAGCTCGTCGGGGCCGTCGAGGACGGGTGGCTCTGACAGCTACTCGAGGACGGTCTGGGGTCGCTTGAGGTACATCTCCTGATCGACAACGCGCTCGTAGATCTCGTAGAGGGTGTCGATCGCCGCCTCGTCGGGTGCAAACTGGATATGCACCGCCGAGCGGTAGGCCCGACAGGAGGTCAGAAAGAAGTACAGTGTCTTGTGGTGTTTCGGGGTCGCGTCGACGACGCCGACCGCCTCGCCCGCGAGGTCGTCCGAGAAATCGTTGAGCATCGCCGCGACATCGTCGACGAGTTGTTCGTCCGGGCGATACACTGGCGCGCCGAACGTCTGCTCGAGGAAGCGGGTCGTCGACTTCAAAAACGGATTCGAGTCGAGCCCAGTCGGGTCGACCGCGGCGAAGGTGTCGTACAGCTCGAGCAAGGTCCGTAGCTCCTCGCGGGTGACCGCGATCGGCATCACCGGATCGCCCTTGGGGAGCGAATAGTCGGGGAAGCTGTGGCCCCCGGGATCGGGGAGCGCCGAGAGCGTGTCATCGATGCCCATATTCGACCCACGACGCGTGCTCCCTAACCGTTTCCGGGAGTCTTCGGCTCGAGCGAAGAGGGACGGATCGACTGCACCCACTCACGGGTCGCTTTGCTCCCCGTTCGCGTTCCGCGGTTCTCACTCACTTCGTCTGCTCACGGGTCGCTTTGCTCCCCGTTCGCGTTCCGCGGTTCTCACTCACTTCGTCTGCTCACGG
>PWMF01000200.1 GCA_003559215.1 Natrialbaceae archaeon | reverse complement strand
GACAGGACGGGACGACGACGGTGACGAGCGACGGCGTCTGATCCGACCTCCCGCGGTCGCGGGTCGGTTATTATAAAACCGTTCGCCGGGTGCGATGAGATAGAGATGGACGCCTACGAGCTGATCACGCGAAACGCCGAGGAAGTCGTCACCGACGAGGAGGTGCGCGAACTCGCGGCCGAGCCCGAGGGCAAGCGCGTCTACGTCGGCTACGAGCCCTCCGGCGTGTTGCACCTGGGACACCTGCTGACGGCCAACAAACTGATCGACCTCCAGAACGCCGGCATGGAGGTCGTCGTCCTGCTCGCGGACGTCCACGCCTACCTCAACGGGAAGGGCAGCTTCGAGGAGATCCGCGAGACCGCAGAACAGATGCAGGCGCAGTTCGTCGCCTACGGGCTCGAGGAGGAAAACACCGAGTTCGTCTACGGCTCCGAGTTCCAGCTCGACGAGGAGTACACCCTCGATCTCCACGAGCTCGAGCTCTCGACGACGATGAACCGCGCCCAGCGCGCGATGGCCGAGCTCCAGTCGGGCGAGACCGCGAAGGTCAGCCACCTCGTCTACCCGCTGATGCAGGCGTTGGACATCGAGTACCTCGATCTGGATCTCGCCGTCGGCGGCTTAGACCAGCGCAAGGTCCACATGCTCGCCCGTGAGGAGCTCCCCGAGCTGGACTACGAGGCCCGCCCCTGTCTGCACACCCCGATCGTCGCCGATCTCACCAGCGGCGAGGGAAAGATGTCCTCGAGCGAGGGGATCACGATCTCGATGGAGGACTCCACCGAAGAGCTCGAGGAGAAGGTCAACTCGGCCTTCTGTCCGCCGGCTCGCGATCCCGAGGGCGACCTCGAGAACCCCGTCCTCGAGCTGTTCGAGTACCACGTCTTCCCGCGCTTCGAGGAAATCATCGTCGAACGCCCCGAGAAGTACGGCGGCGATCTCAGCTACGAGGAGTACGAGAGCCTGGCCGCGGACCTCGAGTCCGGCGAGCTCCACCCCGCCGACGCGAAGGGCACCCTCGCAACCTACCTCGACGAGTTGATCGCGCCGGGCCGCGAGAAGCTACGCGAACTGCGAGGGTAAGGCCCGGAACTGCCCGGTTCTCGGTTCCGCGAGGGCCGAGCGGCTCGCCCGCCGCGTCGTTGCCGCCCGGCTCATACGGTCTACTGTAAGTCGTTTCCGGTGCGACCGCGATCAGTTCTGCGGTCACACCGGTAAATGGTTACAGCAGCCCGTATCAGAACTCCACCGCGTCGATCCACGGCTCGTCGCCGCAGTATCGGCACTCGAAGGTCGTTTCGTACTCCTCGCAGGGTTCGTGGACTCCGCGCCCGCAGGTCTCACACGTCGTGATCTCGCTGTCGTCGGGTCGCACTCCGCAGACCGTACAGCGGGTGCCTATTTTCATGGTTAGTGTTGACTCACCACACGTTACTCGGGACTCCGGGAGAAAGCGACAAAAAACTCCGGATCGGACGGACGAGCGACCGGTCACGTCGGCAGACGATCGAACCGCGAACCGCTCGAGAGCCGATCCAGCCGATTCAAGTGCGGTCCCGTCCCTTCCCCGGTATGAACGAGACGCAACGAGCCATTTTCGAGGCGATCGGCGACGGCCCCGTGTCGGGCCCCGACCTCGCCGAGGACCTCGACATCTCCCGGGCGGCCGTCTGGAAGCAAATCGACGCGCTCCGCGAAGCCGGCTTCGAGATCGAGGGCGGATCGACGGGCTACGAGCTGACCGGAGTCACGGCGTACAACGCCCCCGCTGTCGAGTACGGGCTCGAGGCACCGTTCTCGATCGAGTACCACGACGCGGTCGGGAGTACCAACGACCGGGCCCGGGAGCTTGCGACCCAGGGTGCGAGTGACGTCGGCGTCCTCGCGGACGAACAGACCGGGAGCCGGGGTCGGCTGAAACGCGAGTGGACCGCTCCACCCGGCGGAGTCTGGTTAAGCATCGTCCTCCGTCCCGGGGTCCCACCGGCTCGGGCGTCCCTGTACACGCTCGCGGCGGCGGTCGCGATCGCGCGAGCGGCTCGAGAAGCCGGCGTCGACGCTCGGATCAAGTGGCCCAACGACGTCGTCGTTCCCGTGGACGACGAAGGAGGATACCGCAAGCTCGCGGGGATCCTCACCGAAATGGAAGGAGAGACCGATCGGATCGAGTGGATTATCCCCGGAATCGGCGTCAACGCCAACATCGACACCGACGACCTCCCACAGGAGGCGACGTCGATCCGCGCGGAGGCCGGCGACGTCGACCGACGCATCTTCGTCCAGCAACTCCTCGAGGAGTTCGACCGCCTCCGGACCGATCTCGAGACGGTCGTCCCGGCCTGGCGCGAACTGGCGCTGACGCTCGGCCAGCGCGTCCGGGTCGAACGACCGACCGACGAACTGGTCGGCGAAGCCGTCGACGTCACCGATAGCGGGGCACTCGTCGTCGAGACCGACGACGGCCGGGAGACGGTCTCGGCCGGCGACTGCGAACACCTGCGGCCGACCTAAACGTCCGAGGGCTCCGGCGTTTCTCCCTCGGCCGTCTCGGCCTGGCTCTCGGATTCGGGAACCGGCTCCTCCTCGCCCAACCTGACAGTCAACACTGGGACGGGCGACTGTCTGACGCCCCGTTCGGCGACGCTGCCCAGCAGCAGCCGGTCGATACCACCGCGGCCGTGGGTACCCATGACGACGAGGTCGCAGCTGTCGGGCGTCGCCTCCCGGACGATCACCTGACTCGGCGATCCCTCGAGGATCTCCGTCTCGACGTCGACGTCCGGCGGTGCGAGCTCCTCGACCCTCGCGAGCGCGCCCTGGCCCTCCGAGCGCAGTGCCTCCCCGATGCCTTCCCAGGCGGTCTCCATCGGCAGTCCGCCGTAGCTGGCGACGTTGGCGACGTAGATCGCTTTCACCGTCGCACCGTGAGTGCGCGCGAGTTCGAAGGCGTACTCGAGCGCGCGCTCGCCCTCCGGCGAACCGTCGGTCGGGACGAGAATGCGGTCGTACATCTGTTACCACGTGGCATAACACGTCGGGAGTAATAACGTTGTGGTAGTATCGAGAGATTCTCCTACGAATACTGATACGGCAACGAGGAGTCGATCCGAGAGACGGCGGCAACGCTGTGGGCTGGAGCGAACGGCAGAAAACGGGACCGCAGCGCCCTACAGTCGCTTGCTAACGTACGGGCCGTCCTGCGTGTAGCCCAGCTTGTTCCGGTAGTACTCCCGGGCGCCGATCCCCGAGATGACGCTAAGCTTGTCGTACCCCGCGTCGGCGGCGAGCTCCTCCGCGCGGTTCATCAGTCGGCGGCCGTACCCCTTGTGCTGGTGCTGGTCGGTCTGGCCCTCGCTACCGACGGCGACCTCGCTCCCGTAGACGTGCAGTTCCCGGACGATGGCCGCGTTCTCGAGCTCCGGTCGGATCCGATCACCCGCCACAGCCGAGGGGGAGCCGCTCGCGGTGCCACCATCGTTAGGGAACCGGAGCCGGCAGAAACCGACGAGGAGATCCTTCTCGAAGTCCTCGACGGAGATGAAGTTCTCCGTGCCGCCGCAGGCGTCGTAGCTCATCACGTCGAGTTCGACGTTCTCGGGTTCCTCGTCGTTCATCCCGGCCTCGCGACAGCGGATACACTCACAGGACCAGCCGTGCTCGGCCATGCGCTGCCGGGCGAGCTGTCTGAGGTTCGACTTCCAGACGCCGGCGTCGATGTAGTCGGCCGGAATGTCCCGCTGGACCCGCTGGAGGCGCGTGTATCGGGGGATCATGTCCTTGATCTCGGCGACCAGGTCGGCGGCCTCCTCGTTGTCGAGCGGGTCGAACTCTCCTTTGTGCCACCAGTCGTAGGTCGCCGTCCCGCGGACGATCAGCGTCGGGTAGATCTTGAGGTAGTCGGGCTTCCACTGCTCCTGTTCGAACAGCCGGCGGAAGTCCTCGAGACACATTTCCTTGCTCATCCCCGGCTGGCCCGGCATCATGTGGAACCCGACCTTGAAGCCCGCGTTGCGGAGCCGGCGATTGGCGTCGATCGACGCCTGGGCGCCGTGGCCGCGGTGCATCTCGCGGTTGATCCGCTCGTAGGTCGTCTGCACGCCGACCTCGACTTTCGTCCCGCCCAGCTCGAGCATACGGTCGATCTGTTCGGGGTCGCACCAGTCGGGTTTGGTCTCGAAGGTCGTCCCGATGTTCCTGATGTCGTTCGTCTCGTTCTCGGCGATGACGTCCTCGAGGTACTTGAACTCGTACTCGTCGGGATCCTCGGCGAAACTCACTCCTTCGGCGGGCTCGGGCTCCTTGTCGACGTCGTAGTCGTTCATCGCCTCGAGGGCGCGCTTGACGAACCACTCCTGGTAGTCGTGGCTGCGGGCGGTCATCGTCCCGCCCATCAGGATCAGTTCGACCTTGTCGACGGGGTGGCCGATCTCTCGGAGCTGCTCGAGTCGCAGGGTGACCTGGCCGTACGGGTCGTAGTCGTTCTGAACGCCGCGAGCCGCCGCGGGCTCCTCGCCCGTGTAGCTCTGGGAGCTCGAGAACTCCGAGTCGGGTCCTCCTGGGCAGTAGAGACACTTCCCGTGGGGGCAACGCTCGGGCGAGGTCATAATCGCGACCGGCGAGACGCCCGAGGCGGTCCGGACCGGTTTGCGCCGAAGCACCGTCTCTAACTCCTCGCGGTGTTCCTGTGGCGCGTAGTCCAGCAGCTCGGAGTTCTTCGGCACCTTCGGCGCCGAGTGTTCCGAACACGCCTCGAGCTTGGCCTTCTCGACCTCGTCGCGGTCGATCTCGCCCGCGAGTATCCGCTCGACGAGCGTCTCGCAGACCTTCTCGAACGCGTCGGTTTCGGTCGGTTCGGGCGTCTCGGTACTCACTATACGGAGTTGGTCCCGGAGCGTGAATAAGCGTGTCGGACTCGCTACCCTTCCTCTCGGGAGCAGTACGGCTTTGACCGCTCGCGCGCAACGGTACCCTGAATGCGCGAGATCGAGCTCTCGTACACCGTCGAACCGCCGGCCGAGCAACTCCGCGAGCGACTGACGCCACATTCGATCCTCGAGTACGCGGACGTCTACGAGATTCGGTCCTGCGAGTCGACCGGTGACGGGGCCGAAGCGACGGTCGCGATCGACGACACGGAGATGACGGTGCGGTTTTCGGAACTCGAGAACGGGTACGAGTACCGCTTCGTCGACGGCGGGATGTTCGAGGAGCGGTACTCGAGAGTCATCGTCGAGGACGGTGAGGAGGCCCGCGTCACGGCGACGGCCAGATACACGTTCGACTCGATCTGGTCGTTCGTGCTCGATCGGCTCGGCGCGAAAACGGTGCGCCGGGAGCTCGAGCTGACGATCACGAACCTGCTCGAGGACGTTGCGGGTTCGGAGACGGTAGACGACGGGCCGGAAACGATGGACGACGGGGATTGAACTCGCGTCGCCGTTCCGACGGCAGCCAGCGTTTCGCGGTTCAGCTCTCGTACTCGAGGTCGCGGTCTCGAGTCGACTCGCGCTCGTTTCGCCGTTCGCGTCGCCAGCGGTCGGCGTCCTCCAGACTCTCCGTTTCGAGCAGCCGATCGAGTTTGCGCTCGAACTGGTCGTCGGTCAGCTCGCCCGCGGCGTAGCGATCGCGAAGCCGCTCGAGGGCATCGTTGGCCGACGGCTCCTCGTCGGCCGGGTCGTCGAGACTCTCGGGATCGACCTCGTCTTCCGTCCACCATTCCCGGACGTCGTCCTCGTCGCCGAACAGCAGCGCGACCATCGGCACGACGACGACGTACCCGAAGAGCAGCGCCGCGAGCCACCACCCCTGACCGGTGAACATCGCGGCGAGCCAGATCCCGGTCACGAGCGTCGCCGTCACCTCCGTGGCGTTCTTGCGGAGCCGGGTCCTCGGATCGGCGCCCATACGCTACCTGTGATAGCGACTGCCAAATGCGTTTCTGACCGGTGCCGCCGCTGGTCGGTTCGCGGACGGCGGAGAAGGGCGCGATTAGGCGAGCGTCTCGGCGAGGGCCTCGAGTGCGGCCTCGTGGACGGCGTCGCGCTCGCCGGGCAGGAACTCGACGTGACCGTCCTGCCCGCCGACGACGTGGACGCCGCCGTTCGGAACGCGTTCGGCGATCGCGTTACGGAGCGCGCGGACGTCGATCGCTTCGGTCGTCCGGACGTGCAGTTCGTCCTCGCCGATGCCGAGCGTGGCGGCCGACTCCTCGCGCTCGCGGCGGTGGAGCGCATCGAGCAGCAGGATCGTCGTCGGGAAGTCGTACCGGTGGGTGAACGCGTCGGTGTCGAGTACCGTCACGGTCAGCCCGTCGGCCTCCTGCACCGAGCGGTTCTCGCGGGCGGTTCCGAGTTCGGTCTCGAGCTTGTCGCGGAACTGCTCGGAGACGTGGGCCGCGAGATCGGCGTTGCCGTCGAACAGCAGGTCCGCGACGAGTTCGCGTTTGTCCTTGTAGCTCTGGTAGAACGCCTCGAGCGCGACGGCCTCGCGTCGCTCGGAGATGTCCGTTTCGTCGTAGCCGGCCTCGGTGGCGAGCTCAAGGTAGGCCTCGGGAGCGTTCTCCCAGTAGCTGACCGCCGGCAGGTGCTCGAGGTCGTCACGGACGTCGTCGTTGACGTGGGCGGCGACGTTCGCAGCGAGAGCGGTCGAGGTCAGGTCCGCGACGTCAACACCTGAGAGCGACGGAGCGACGGCCGCCGAGACGGCGTCGACGATCTCCTCGTCGGCGCGGCTGTCGTCGACCACCAGCGCCTCGGCGCCGTACAGCGAGAGCAGTTCGTAGCCGTCGGCGGACTCGACGGTCGAGCCGGTGCCGACGAGCACGACGAGCGGCAGCTGCTCGTCGTGGCGGTCGCGGGCCTCGAGCATCGAGGTGACGTCGTCGGTCGCGGCGTCCATATCGTACACCCGGCCCTCGAGCGGTCGGCGCTCGAAGTAGTGGTACTCGGCGTCCTCGCGCGTGTGTTTCTCGCGGATCAGCGGGAGCGCGGCGCGCTCGATGGCGGCGCCGGCGACGTAGCCGTCCGCGGTCGCGGCGTGGCGAACGATGACGGGACGGGCCTCCATGATCGCCCGTCGGACCGTCGTCGCGGCGTCGGCGATCTCCTCCTCGACGGCCGTGACCGCGTCGTGATCGGCCAGAAGCGAGACGTCGGCCGGTCGGGCCTCGCGCTCGATAGCGCTCTCGAGGCGGTCGACGACGGTCTCGCGGGCCTCGTCCTCGAGGACCTCGAGGGTCTCGGTCTCGACCTGCAGGTCGCCGTGGTGGCGCTCGATCTCGCCCTCGAGGGCGACGACGTCCTCGACGTCGACGTCGGGGTAGGCCCGGACGCCGGCCTCCTCGAAGGCCGCACACTCGACGGTACCGGTCTCGTCGCGAAGCTCGAAGACCGTCGGGCCGGAGGTCTGGCGGGCGCCGATAATCTCGCCCTCGAGGCGGACGACGCTGCCGACCTGGTTCTCGATGGCGTCGATCGTCGTTCGCTTCAGCGCCGGCTCGGCCTCGGGTTCGGCGTCGGCGGCGTCGTCGGTCGCGGACGTCGAGACCGTCGTCGACTCGGCGGCGACGGAGCCGCTCTCGGCGGCGACCGTCTCGGTTCCACCGGTAGATGGACTCGACTCGTCGCTCGGGCCGGCGTCGTCGGCGCTCGCGCTGGGACCGGTGTCGGCGTTAGCGTCGCTCGCACTGGGACCGGCGTCGGCGTTAGCGTCGCTCGCACTGGGACCGGCGTCGGTGTCGGTCTCATCGGCCTCGTCGTCCTCGGGAAGGAACTCGTCGTCGGCCGTCTCGACCAGGTGACCGCGGAACTCGCGTTCGCGCTGGCGGATCGACCAGCCCAGATCGACGTTGCCGTTGTCCCGAACGTCGAGCACCTGCACGAACACCTCGTCGCCGGGCTCCCAGTCGAGACTCTCGAGTCGCTTGTCTAGTTCGCTTCTGTGCAACAGACCGGTGACGTGATCGCCGATATCGATGAATACACCGAAGTCGGCGTAGCCGTCGACGGTTCCCCGGTAGTAGCGACCGGGGGTGAGCTGCGAGGGGGTGGTTCCGCGGAACTCGAAGACCGCGTCCTCCTCGTGACTCTCGCAGATCTCGCCGTCGACAGACGTGCCGCAGATGATACAGTTACCCATCTACACGAACCAAGCAGTTTCGCCCTAAAACGGTTGTCGGAATGCGTTCGCGGCAGTACCGACCGATCCGCGCGCGAAACGACCGCCGGAATCGGCCGTCGTTCACTCGAAGACCGGGGAATCGTCCTCGAGAGCTTCGACGTCCTTGACGATTTTCCGGACGTCCTCCGGGAACAGCGACACCTGAACCTCGTTGCCGTCCTCGTCCTCGAAGACGAGCTTGACCCGTTTGTCACCGAACTCGCGGGCGCCGGCCTCCTCGACGTCGAACAGCTTGACCGTCGCGGACTTGTTCGTCGGACCGACGTTCTTGATCGATCCCTCATTCAGTTCGACCATGAACTCCTCGAGCGAAAGTGAGAGCATACCCCACCGTAGGGGAGCCGTACAAAAAACGCCACGGCATCGCCCCGCGGGTTGCCGGCTCGCCGACGGTTCCAGTCGCTGCCTGCGGTCGCGGACGGTCCGTGGCAGTTCCTGCGGCCAGTTTTAAGACGGTATCCGACCAACCGTTGGCCTGCTATGGAACTCACCTGGCACGGCCACTCGACGTGGTACGTCACCGTCGGCGACACCGACCTGCTGATCGACCCGTTCTTCGACAACCCGAAGACGGATCTCGAGCCGTCGGACGTCGACCAACCGGACTACGTACTGCTCACCCACGGCCACGCCGACCACATCGCCGACGCGGGCGAGTTCAGCGACGCGACGCTGGTCGCGACCCCCGAACTCGTCTCCTACTGCGAGGAGGAGTTCGGGTTCGAGGACGCGGTCGGCGGGATGGGAATGAACCTCGGCGGCACCGTCGAGTGCGACGACGCGTTCGTCACGATGGTTCGGGCCGACCACACGAACGGGATCATGACCGAGCCCGACACGAGCGCCGGGATGCCCGCCGGCTTCGTGATCTCCGATACGAAGCCGACCCAGGTCGCCGACGAGGACTCGACGGCGTTCTACCACGCCGGTGACACCTCGCTGATGACCGAGATGCGCGAGGTGATCGGCCCGTACCTCGAGCCCGACGCCGCCGCGGTGCCGATGGGCGACCACTTCACGATGGGTCCCTGGCAGGCCGCCATCGCCGTTGACTGGCTCGACGTCGACCACGCGTTCCCCCAGCACTACGATACGTTCCCGCCGATCGAGCAGGACCCCGAGCAGTTCGAAAGCGAGGTCGCGGGGACGGGCAGTGACGCCGAAGTCCACGTCCTCGAGGCCGACGAGCCGTTCGAGCTCGAGAGCTGAGGCGTCGGACGTACGTCTCCCGCCTTTCTCCGAGCGAACTCGAACCGGACGGTGTTGCCCCCGAGAACAACGTTTACGGCGACGGCAGTGGTTGTCCCGACTGCGATGTCGAAACAAGTCACCACCGTCTCCGAGGAGGGGTTCAGCGCGACGAACGAGATCGGCGAGTTCGAGACGACGATCGACGCCGAGGGCGAGGAGGGACCCGATACCCTCGAGAGCCTGCTGGCGGCGTACGCCTCCTGTTACGTCCCCGCGCTTCGCGTCGGGGGCCAGCAGCGCGACGCCGGCGACCTCGGTCAGATCGAGATCGAGTCGACGGGCGACCTCAACGACGACGACAAGCTCGAGTCGGTCCACTTCGACATCCGCGTCGAGGCCGACGTCGACGACGAAACCGGCCAGAAGGTCATCGATCGCGCCTTCGAGCTCTGTAAGGTCCACGACGCGCTGAAATCGGAGCTTCACGCCGACACCGATTTCGAAGGCGACGCCTTCTAGAACCGAGAACTACTTCTTTGCCGACCGCTGGGAACGTAGATAGTGTCCGGCCGTTTCGACTCCCGTACCAGACGAACCATGCTGATCGTCGCCGTCGTCGCACTCCTCGCGCTGAGCGGTTGTATCGGCGACGACGGCGGAGTCGAGGACGACGAGGGGACCGAGACCGAGCGGCCGACCGGCGAGCTCGAGCTCCACCACGTCGACGTCGGCCAGGCCGACGCGACCCTCGTCGTGACGCCGTCAGGAGAGACGATCCTGATAGACACCGGCGACTGGCGAGACGACGGCGAGGCGGTGATCGACTACCTCGAGCGCCACGACGTCGAGCGGATCGACCACCTCGTCGCGACCCACGCCCACGCCGATCACATCGGGGGCCACGCCGCGGTCATCGAACATCTCGAGGAAGAAGGTGAGGGGGTCGGTGCGGTCTACGATTCCGGGGTCGTCCACACGAGCGCGACCTACGACCGCTACCTCGAAGCCGTCGAAGCGTACGAGGTCACGCTGTTTCAGGTCACGGAGGGCGACGAGCTTCCCCTCGAGGACGACGACATCGACGCGACGGTGTTGAACCCGCCCGAGGGTGACTCGGGTGACGATCTCCACTACAACAGCGTTGCCCTCACCGTGGAGTTCGGCGACTTCGCGTACCTGACGACCGGGGACGCCGAGCGCAACGCCGAGGCGCGGCTCCTCGAGGACTGGGGCGAGGACCTCGCGGCCGACGTCTACCAGGCGGGTCACCACGGCTCCTCGACCTCGTCGACCGAGCCGTTCCTCGACGCCGTCGAGCCGCAGATGGCGGTGATCTCGAGCGCCGAGGACTCCCAGTACGGCTACCCCCACGACGAGGTCCTCGAGTCGTTCGCCGAGCGCGGTACCGAGACGTACTGGACCGGCGTCCACGGTCACGTCGTGGTGACGACCGACGGCGAGGAGATTGCGGCCGAGAGCGAGCGCGAGGCGCCGACGGATCCGGCGGAACTTCGGGACCACGAACCGGAGAGGGAGACGATCGCGCCCTCTCCCGGCGGTCCGACAGCAATCGTCCCGTCGACTGCTGCCGTCTCGAGTCGCTCGAGCGACTGATCGTCGGGTTGTGGCCGGCTCTCGCTCGGCGACGGAACTCGCCGTTGGGTCGAGTGGAAAGGGAAGGAAGCCGCAGAACGGAAGCGGGGTCTGACCCCCCTGATCAAGGTGACTGTCTTGGGTGAACGGAAGCGGGGTCGAACCCTCCACGTCGAAGGTGACTGTCTTCGGGGAACGGAAGTGGGGTAGACTTCCTGACTCGAAGATGGGGCCTTCGATGCACGGCAGCGGGCTACGGATGTATTCTGGTACGTCCGTCCACTGCCTACTTCTCCGTAGTGGGGATACCGCATTAGAGCTACTGCCAACATGCATTGGTATTTATATAATGTCCCGCTCGAACGCGGTCGACCGACGGTAGATTCAAGCCCCGTTCGCGAGAGGTGTCCGCCATGCTTCGTTCGTTCGACGGCACGGAACCCCAGGTCGCCGACTCGGCGTACGTCGACGAGAGCGCAGTCGTTATCGGCGACGTCGTCCTCGAGGCCGACGCCAGCGTGTGGCCGAACGCGACCCTCCGGGGCGACCACGGCCGGATCGTCGTCGGCGAGGGCGGGAACGTCCAGGACAACGCGGTCCTCCACGAGGACGCCGAGCTCGAGCCCTACGCCACGGTGGGCCACAGCGCGATCGTCCACGACGCGACCGTCCACGAGCGCGCGCTGGTCGGGATGAACGCCGTCGTCCTCGACGGCGCCCGGATCGGCGAGGGTGCGGTCGTCGCGGCCGGCAGCGTCGTCACGGAGGGAACCGAGGTCGAACCCTCGACGCTCGTCGCCGGCGCGCCCGCGGAGCCGAAAGCCGAGGTCGACGATCCGCGACTCGAGGAGACGGCCGATCGGTACGTCGAGCTCTCGAGTCGTCACGCCGAGTGCTCCGAACGGATAGAGTGAACGCGTCGCGCGGATCGGCCCGCGGACCGACGCAGCGGCGAGGGAAACGCTGATACGCACACCCGCGCAATCGACGGCCATGAGCGACACCTCGTGGACGGACCGGATCGTCGGCGAACGGATGACCGTCGATCAGGAGTTCTCCGCGCGCGTCCAGGACTCGCGCTTCTCGAGCCAGCAGTGGAGCCTGATCATGACCGCGACCGAGTTCGAGATCGAGGACGCCGACGACCCCGACGGGGCTCGGATCGTCGCCAACACCGAGAAGGTCGATCAGATCATCCCCGAACTCGAGAACGTCGAACAACAGATGGGCGCGATGGGCGGCCAGGGCGGCCAGGGCGGCGGTGGCGGCGCCTCGGGCGGAGTCGTCGACTCCATCCTCGGTGCGCTCGGCCTCGGCGGAGACGGCAGCGACGACCGGGAGGAACAACTCCGGGCGGCCGAACAGCTCACCCAGGAGTACGCCGACCAGCTCCAGAGCCAGCTCGAGTCGAAGGGTCGGTGGGAGTCGGTCCGGCAGGCCGCGGCCGACGACTAAGTCTCGGATCCCTTCAGCCCGCGTGAAAGAGCGTGTACTCGCTGGCTTCGTAGATGTTGATCAGCTCCATGACGAGCTCGTCGTCGGACTCGTCCTCGATGCGCAGCCCGTCCAGCCGTTCGACGGTTTCCTCCTCGAGTTCGACGGTGGGCATACCCGTCCGTTGGTCGCCGAGGAGCAAAAACGTCGCGGGGCACTATCACACCGCACCCGTCGAGCGCGGCCGAGCCACAGGGTCTTTAGGTGCGCCACCCCTCCGTCGGGGTATGACCGACGACGTCAACACGACCACGATCACGATTTCGACCGACGGTGACGAGACCGACGAGGTAACGCTCCCGTCCGGTCTCATCGACCTCCTCGCCGAGGGCAACCAAGACGCCGCGGAGACCGTCGGCGACATCACCCTGCTTTCGTTCGCCAGCCGCGCTCACCACATCGTCCACCACGGCGAGGGCTCGGACCCGGAGCTCGAAGCCCAGGAAGAACGCATCATGGACCAGTTCGAGGAGCGGTTCGGACAGACCTTCGCCGAGGCGACCGGCCACCAGCACTGACCGACAACCTCGACGGATTCGAGACGCGGCCGCGACCGTTTTCGGCGGCGAGTGACCGACGATTCCCCAGACAACATCACTATCCCGGCAGCTACGGCCAACGTCGATCCACCCGTTTCAGCCGCGACGGCCCGAGTCGTGAACCGAAGTTTTGATCACAGTTTACGGCGGTGGTGACGTATGGCAACCGAACAGAGAGACGTCGACCTCGTCGACGGCGACGTGGTCCACGCGTTCGCTCGAGCGGCGCTACTCGCGACGCTGCTCGGCGCGGTGGCACCGATCGCGATACCGATCCCGTTCTCTCCGGCGCCGATCACGCTACAGGTGCTGTTCGTCTTCCTCGCCGGGCTGCTGCTCGGGCCGCTCTGGGGGACCGTCTCGATACTGCTGTACCTCGCGGCCGGCGCGATCGGCCTTCCGGTATTCGCGGGGATGACCGGCGGGCTCGGCGTGCTCGTTGCGGATTCCGCCGGCTACCTCTGGTCGTACCCCCTGGCCGCCGGTCTGATCGGCCTGCTCGTCCACCGCGGAACCGACCTGCGGGACCCCACCGAGGTTTCGACGGCGCTCGTCGTCGCCGCGCTCGTCGCTGCGACCGTCCTCATCTACGCGATGGGCGTCGGCTACATGGCCTGGCTGCTCGAGCTCGAGCTCTGGGAGGCGGTTACGGTCGGGGCGTTGCCGTTCATCCCCGGTGAGCTGCTGAAGATCGCCGCCGCCGTCGCGATCGTCGAGAGCGGTCGGATCGACACCATCTGATGCTCGAGTTCCGCTCCGTGTCGTTCGGCTTCGACGACGTGTGCGTGCTCGAGGACGTTTCCCTCTCGATCCCGGACGGCGAGTTCGTCCTCCTCGCGGGAGCCAACGGCAGCGGGAAGACGACCCTGCTTCGTCACTGCAACGGCCTACTAGATCCCGACGAGGGGACGGTGCTGGTCGACGGCACCCCCGTCGTGAACGACGTTATCGGCGCCCGAACGAGCGTCGGGATGGTGTTCCAGCACCCCCGAGACCAGTTCGTCGCCGCGACCGTCGGCGACGACGTCGGCTTCGGCCCCGCGAACCTCGGCCTCGAGCGCGCGGAGATCGACCGGCGCGTCGAAAACGCCCTCAAGGCGGTGAACCTGCGGGGACGCGAGGACGAACGAATCGATCGGCTCTCGGGCGGCGAGCAGTCCCGCGTGGCTATCGCGGGCGCGCTCGCGATGGAGCCGACCCACCTGGTGCTCGACGAACCCTTCACCGGGCTCGACGAGCCCGCGCGCCGGTCGGTGCTCGATCGGCTCGAGGCGCTGGCAGCCGACGGTACCGGGGTTCTGCTCGCGACCCACGACCTGCGGGACGTACTCGGGCTCGCCGACCGCGTGATCGCGATGGCCGACGGACGGGTCGTCGTCGACGACCGTCCCGAGCGGGCCCTCGAGGGACTGGACGGACTGCCGGTTCGCGTCCCTCGAGCGCGGGAAGACCTCGAGGGACGATGTTGACCTACGAGCCCGGCGAGACGGTCGTCCACGACCTCGATCCCCGGAGCAAGCTCGCGGTCCAGATCGGCTTCGCGGCGACCGCGCTCGCTCACACCGCGCCGCGCGCTCTGCTCGGGCTCTCAGCCTTTACCACCGTCGTGCTGGCTCTCGCGCGGGTACCCCTGCTGCGGACGCTGTACGCGTACCGGTTCGCGCTAGTGATCCTCGCGCTGGGTCCCCTCGTCGCGGCCGCGACTCTCGGACCGCCGTGGATCGACCTCGAGGCCGGTCTCGTCACCGCGCTCGCGAGCTACCGGGTGTTGCTCGTCCTCCTCGTCAGCGCCGCCTACGTCCGGACGACCCCGGTTCGGGACTCTCGAGCGGCGATCCAGCGGTCGATCCCCGGGAAGCCTGGACAGCTGCTCGGAATTGGCGTCGCGCTCGTCTTTCGGTTCCTTCCGGTCGTTCAGTCCGACTTGCGGACGATCCGGGACGCATCGGCCGCGCGGCTCGGCACCGAACGGAGCGCCCGTGAGCGCGCAACGACGATCGGCCTCCTCGGCCTCTCGCGGACGTTCGATCGTGCCGACCGGCTCTCGCTCGCGCTGCGAGCACGGTGTTTCTCCTGGAATCCCACGCTCCCCGTGCTCGCGTTCTCCCAGCGGGACGTTCCCGTATTGTGGATCGCGGTCGCGTTGCTTCTGACGGCGTTCCTGTGATCGCGGCGATTCGGACTCGGTGGGGTCTCTCCGATCGACAGCACCGTCGAAAGGGAGTATTGAGCAAGCCGGAATTATTAACCCGGATCCGATCGATCGTCCTAGTGAATGGCGCTTCGCCCCGGCGACATGGTCCGCGTACGTCCGGATCGATTACCCGACCCGATCAAGCGGGAACTTCCACAGGCGGAAGCAGCCGTCGGACGAGTCCTCGAGACGAGCGACGTCTCGCTGGTCGACCTCGAGTGGTACGTCGACTACGCGAGCGGCGCGGTGATGGACGGCGTCCTCCCGAAGCGTCGCAGCGACCTGCTCTGTCTCCCGACCGACGCCCTCGAGAAGATCAGTCACGACGAGTATATGGAACAGCGAACTCCCTGAGCCGATCCGAAGTCACGCTTCGGGCGCGGCAATCGTCTTCTCTTGACCTCCGGAGTCGACGCTGCGGGTGACGGCATCCGCCGTTCCGAGAACCGGGGTTATCTGTCCCGTTCCTCGAGAACGGCGAACGCCTCGTCGAGCGTCACGATCGCGAGGTCGCGCTCGAGGGCGGCTTCGATGGTGTAGCGAATGCGATCCTCGGTGAGCGTGTCGAACTGGGAGTGGCCGCCGACGATCGAGAGGACGTCCTCGTCTACGGCAGTTTTCATGAACTCGTCGACCTCGTCTTCGGTCGCCCTGTCGGTCTCGACGTACATTCGCCGCATCGCCGTGGGGTCGAGTCCCGCGATCTCGTTGTGACCGCCGCCGTAGCGATGGTTCGCGACCGCCTCGTAGTGATCCCGAACGATCTCTTCGGCGACCCCGTGGTACCGACCGTACGGATAGACGAACCCGGTCACGTCGAGTTGCCACGCCTCGAGTTGCTCGTCGGTCTTCTCGAGAATCTCCCGGATGAACGTCTCGGGATAGCGCACGTAACCGGAGGCGTCGATCGGCTCGCGCAGGGGTTCCTCGAGGTCGATGTAGTCCCTCCCCGAGTCGCTTCCCTGTCCCGCGACGGTGCCTTCCGCCCGGTTCTCCTCGTCGAAGACGACGATCGGATCGCCGGCGACGTCGCCGTGGCGGTTGATGTCGACGTAGATCCGCTCGTCCCCCTCCTCGACGTCCTCGATCAGGGTAATGTAGCCGAGTGCGCGGTGTCGATACGTGTGAGACATGACGCCCCAGCCGTTTTCGTGCATCTCGACGAGCTGTGCCGGCTCGAGGAACTCGTCCGATTCCTTCATCCAGCCGGGGCAGGCGGCGATACAGCCGGGAACGTCGTACTCACCGTGGACCTCGTAGGTCAGCGTGTAGTCCTCGATCGGACTGTCGTCGTACGTGAACACGACCATCCCCTCGCTGTCCTCGACCGCTTCGACGCCGTAGTCCGGTTGAATCCCGCCGTATACGGTAGCAGCGCTCCCGACGGCAGTAGCGCCCGCTACCGCGAGGAAATTTCGTCGATGCACGGAGTACTCACCGTCGGTTGCGGCCCCTTGGGACGGAGCGGTCCGGACGTGACGGCGCGTCGGTGCGTCGTTTCGCTCCCGGTCTCGTCGCCGACTTCTTTCCGATCCAATCTCGAAGAGTACGGATCCCCATCTATGAACGACCGTTTCTCATCCTGACGTATCAAAGCGACCCTCTACGGCGGCGGACAGTGTCCGGTGAGAAGGACCGTTTCGACCCGCCGTGATCCAACAGTGCGGGGGTGGAACCGCGGTCGAACGGCGCCCTCCCTCGGTTCGGCCTCCGCGGCTAACCCGCTCGGCTCGACCTATCGACCCGTCCGCCGCTCGAGCACTCGCGGCGATCTCACGCCGCCGATCCGTGCCACTCCCGGCTGAAGAGGTCGAAGGAGATCTTGGCCGCGCCGAGGATAACGGGGCCGATGAACAGTCCGATCGCGCCGAACACCGCAACGCCGCCGAAGATTCCGACGACGATCACCGCGGCGCTGAGCGCGCCGCTCTTGCCGATGATGGCCGGACGAAGGTACATATCGGAGGCGCTGACGAACGTTCCGTAGCCGACCAGCCCCAGGGCCGCCAACGGTCGGCCGGCAACAACGAGGTAGATCGAGACCGGCACCCAGATTCCGAACGCACCGATCAGCGGGAGCAGGGCGAGCACGAACGTCGCGACCGTGAGCAGGACGACACCCGGTACGCCGAGCACCCAGAGGCCGATCCCGAGCAACACGGCCTGGATCGCGGAGACGATCACGTTGCCGATCACGGACGCCCACATGAGCCGATCGAGTTCGGCGAACAGCTCGTCTCTGGCGTCGTCGCTGATCGGTACTACGGACTGGAGCCAGTCGACCAGCCGATCGCCGTCCCGGAGCAACCCGAAGAGAACGAACATCGTTACCGTCAGCCCGAACGCCATTGCCGGGACCCCTCCGAGGAACTCGAGGGTTCCGGTGACTGCACCGTGGAGTCCGTGCAGGCCGTCGTCGATCTGGTCCTGGTTGGCCTCGTAGGTCGCCATCGCGGCGTCGGGGTCGAGCTGGTAGCCGAAGCCCTCGAGTTCCCGCTGGATCGCCGCCGTGCTCAAACCCTGCTGCTGGATCGTTCCCGCGAGCTCCGAGGCCTGCCGGATCGCGACGACGAGGACGTACAGCACCGGAAGTACGAGCACGAGCAGCGAGCCCGCGATCAACGTCAGCGCCGACACGGTCGGACTCAGCACTCGCTCGAGGATCGTCTGAAACGGCGCGAGCGCGTAGGCGAGCACGACGGCGAGCAGTACGTACTGGAGGTACGGGAGGACGAGCAACGCGGCGAGGATCCCGGTCACCAGCGCGACGATTCCGAGGGCGGACTGTTCGGTCAGCCCCCCGGTTGTCTCGGTCATGGACCCTCCATGTTCCCGCTGAGCAAAGAGCGTATACGATTCGTTCTCGAGGGCCTGGCTACCGGATCGGAGAGGATGATAACGTACAACAAGCTTATTACGAATCATGCATGATTAGCCGACAGAGGTGGGATGGAATGAAAGCTCGTCAACTGGACCCGACCGATAGACGCGTCCTCGAACGGAACTACGACTACGCGCAGAAGAACGTTCGAGTGCTTTCGACGTGGTACGAGTGCGAGACCAAACGGATGATCGAGCTGCTCGCCGAGAACGGAATCGACCTCTCGGCGAACGACGAGCAGCGGTTCGGACCGTACTACCGAGAAGCTCGTTAACGCCACAGGCAGCGGGTATATCCGTCGCTCGCGAACTTGCTTGCGGTAGAAAAGCCGATGGGGAGAGCAGGAACCACGCTTGGAGCGAAGCATCTGCCTGCTTCAACTCTCTCCAGAACGGAGCTCCGACTCACGTATTTGTTCGCCGAAAGAAAGCCGGTGGAGAGGATTGTGAACCACGGTCGGAGCGGAGCTCCTCCCTGATTCAAATGCCTCCACGGTCGCTCTTCTGCCTCGCCTTGTTCGCCAGAAAGAGCCGGTGGAGGGCGGTCCAATGATCTCTCGAGATTCCCGTCATCAAGGAACCCATCGAGTACGTCTTCGGCTTCGCTGTGGGGGATCTTGGTATGCTCAGATGAGTGAAAATATCTTTCGACGGAGCGTATCTGGTTGCTTCGGACTGGTGTTGTAGTCGAGAATGCGGATGAGTCGCGTTACAGTGTCGGCTTGTATACTCGAGAGGTAGCTCGATGTCGGTAAGCACTGCTTCTCGAGAAATATCGAGCTCAGATGCCAGAACTGGTGTCCTTGATCGTGCTGACGTCGACATTGGAAGCCTCGCGAACGGCCTCAGTGACATCGAGGGGATCATCGTTCTCGACAAAGCTTCGCATGCGTGCAATCTCTTCGATTATGTCTGGATCAGCGAGCTTGTCGAGGGCAGCGAGTGCCTTGTCTCGAGTATCGAACTGGAGGACGCCGGCTTGGTCTGGGATATCTGACGCAGGCTCATCACGTTCCTCATAGTTGTTAGCTGAGAGCCGACCTGGCATTCTGGAGTGATTGATCACAATTTCAGTGATCTGGTCGCCGGCGATGACCTCGAGGATCGCTTGCTGTTGTTCTTCTCCGTCGAATCCACTCACTTCGATTGCTCCGATCGGCGTTGTCTTGAACGCACTCCAGCCGTCGGGTAGATCACACTCGGATTCGATCCGCTCGATCAGTTGGTCTGGTTCTATCATATAGCATTTCACTGCGATCGGACGGAAAAAGCGCACTGGTTAATCTGAGGGAAGTTTAACCAACACCGAGGGGACTCTCCGATGTGAGTGTTGGTTAAGGCCGAGATGTTGCATATTTCGTTGTCCGAGAGCAGACAACCACGATATACAGCCCGACAACAGGAGCTTTGTTCCTTTAAGTGGTTCTGGACACAAAGTAGGGCTATGACGGGAAGCCGTTATCTCGTGTTTTCCATTCAGTAGCGTAGGCTGTCCTGGCTCTCGAAAAGGTCTCGTCAACAGGGTGACGACAGCGACGGGGCTCTCGAGAAGCAAATCCGTAAAGAAGGAGTCAGAGAACGGTTCGCATATCTCTCTTCGACTACCCGACGAACGATACGTACAGGGCAAGGGGATAACGGAGAGACGATCAACCTCTCCGGTAGCTGCCAAAAACCGCCTGCTGAATATAGAGGGTCTTTGCAGCAAGGGAAATACAGTTCCTTCGTCCAGATGTATATTTACGATTGAGTTCGATACAGGATTGCATGGAGAAGGTTGCCATCACTGAAGTGCCCCCATCCACAGTTGGCGAGGAAAGTACACGCCGTGGACTCACCGAACACCTTGGCACGACCGACATTGCACTCAATCAGTATCGGCTTGCTTGCGGTGATGATCTTCCCGGCGGGCTACATTGCCACATGGATCAAGAGGAGATATTTGTGGTGCTTGACGGAACAGCGACGTTCGAAACGATGGACGGGGAAGTCACCGTTGATGCATTCGAAGCGATTAGATTCGAACCTGGTGAGTTCCAGTCTGGAAAAAACAATTCAGACAGCGAACTAGTCATGGTAGCTCTCGGCGCGCCTCGTGCCACCGATGATATCCGAATTCCCGTGTCTTGTCCCAACTGTAACCACGAAACACTCCGCCTGAATTTTACTGATGAACTGACGTTCGAGTGTCCAGACTGTAGCGTGGAACACCGTCCTCGAAGTTGTCTAAATTGCGGACATGAAGACCTTCGGGTTACGTTAGGAGAGGAGTCCAAACCAGTCGTTGTCTGCCAACATTGTGAAGCTGAATTCGATCAGCCGCCACTACAAGATTGAATGTACAGTAATTTCGCAGTCCAAGCGCAATAGCTCTCCGTTCGTAGTAACAGATTTGCGCTCTGTATTCACCTATGGAAATTCTGCTGACTGACCAAACCACGCTTGCCAAGATAATTTTTCGGGAGACGAGGGCCTGCTGTATTTTTCGAGCGTAGAATCGACAACCGGCGAACCGATAGCTACTGAAACAGCCATCAGGCGGGGGACTTCTTGTTTGCGAGAGCAGTCGCTCACGCTGCCACCAACCGGCCAATGAGCGCCGCCCCGGCGGCGCTCAGGCACTCACCTCTGGTGGATCGTACACCTCCTCACGGTCCAGCATGTGATACATTGAAACCAGCAGCTTCCGGGCGGTTGCGACAATCGCTGTTTTCGAGTTCTTTTTTCGAGCTAACCGGTTGTAAAACCGGCTGAGGTACTCGTCTTCGCACGTATGTACCGCTGAGTACGACGCTTGAACGAGCAGCCACCGGACTCGTCCTGATCCTCGCTTCGAGATGCTCCCCTCAAACCGCGAGTCGCCAGACTCACGGATTATCGGGTTCAATCCAACGTAACTTACGACCTCCTTGTCCCGGTCAAACCGGTCGATCTCTCCTAACTCCGCGTAAATCGTCAACGCCGTAAAGTAACTCACACCAGGAATCGTCATCAGGAGCTGGGTCTCCTTCAGAGACCCAGCCCGTTCCTCGATCTCCGCTTCCAACGACTCAATTTGCTCAGTGAGTGTCTGAATGAGTTCCAGATACGACTCCAGCAACGCATCCCACGGTG
>PWMF01000091.1 GCA_003559215.1 Natrialbaceae archaeon | reverse complement strand
TCGAGCACCGACCGCGGTCGGCTCGCCCCGAGGTCGCGGGCGGCCTCGACGACGTGCCAGTCCATCGTCGCCAGCACGCTGTAGATCGCCAGCACTGCGTAGGGGAGCACGATGTAGAGCTGGCCGACGACGACGCCGATCGTCCCGGGAACGAACTGGATCGGACTCGAGATCAGCCCGAGCGAAAGCAACAGCTCGTTGAGCGTCCCCGACGGCGACAGTAGCGGGTTGAACGCGTACGTTCTGATGACGAGCGTCGTCAGCAGCGGGAGCACGACCGAGAACAGCAACAGTGACTTGAGGAGTCCCGTCGACCGCCAGATCGCGTAGGCGTAGAACAGGCCGATCAGGACCGACAGCACCGTGACCACGATTCCAAGCAGGAACGAGTAGCCGACGATGCTCCAGATGAGATCGCTCGTGAGAACGCTCGAGTAGGCCTCGAGCGTCCAGGTTCCCTCGGCGTAGACGAGGTCGCTCGACTCCTCCGCGAAGCTGATCCGCAAGAGGATGAAAAAGGGAACCACGAACACCAGCAGCTCGAAGGCGAGCAGCGGGGCCATAAGCAGCAGGGCCCGGTTCGATTCGGACTGCTTGCCGAATGACTCCCGAACGCCCTCGAGCGAGCGCGGAAACTGCGAGTTCGTCTCCGCCATCGTTAGAGCGTCACCCGCGAGCCGTCGGTGCGGAACGCGAGCACGTCGGTGCCGTCCCACTCGATGCGGATCTCCTCGCCCGCGGTCAGCGCATCGGTGCTCGCGCCGGTCCGCTCGGCGAACATCGAGGTCTCGTTGACCGAGACGGAGTACCGCACGGTCGACCCTCGATAGAGGACGTTCTCGACAGTGCCGACGACGGCGTTTAGCGTGCTACCGTCGGCGAGCACCGGCTGTTCGTGTCCCTCGACGGCGTCGGCGGTCGCGTCCCGGTCGATCGAGAGCACCTCCGGCCGCAGCGAGAGTGTCAGCTCGGTCCCCTCGGCGACGTCGGGCTCGCGGTCGGCCGGGAGCACAAGTTCGTACCCGAGTTCGGTCTCGACGTGGACGGCTCCGTCCGTGACGCGGACGACCTCGCTGTCGACGAAGTTCGTGTCACCCAAGAATCCCTCGATGAAGCGGTTCGCGGGGTTCTCGTAGACCTCGGTGGGCTCGCCGACCTGGATCAACTCCCCCTGATCCATGATCCCGATGCGATCGGCCAGGGTGAACGCCTCGTCCTGGTCGTGGGTGACGTGGACGAACGTCTCCTCGAGGTCCTCGTGGATTTCGCGGAGCTCGATCTGCATGTCCTCGCGGAGGCGCTTGTCGAGGTTCGACAGCGGCTCGTCGAGCAACAGGACATCCGGGTTGACCGCGAGCGAGCGGGCCAGCGCGACGCGCTGTTTCTGTCCGCCGCTCAGCGTCGTCGGATCCTCGTCTCCGTAGCCGCCCATTTGGACGCGCTCGAGCATCTCCCGGGCGCGCTCGCGGCGCTCTTCCTTCGGGACGTCGCGCATCTTCAACCCGAAGGCGACGTTCTCCAAGACGGTCTTGTGTGGAAACAGCGCCCAGTCCTGGAACACCGTCGAGGTCGAGCGCTCGTAGGCGGGCTGGTCGGTGACGTCGGCTCCGTCGAGCGTGATCTCGCCGCTGGTCGGCGTCTCGAGGCCGGCGATCATCCGCAGCGTCGTCGACTTGCCGCTGCCGCTCGGTCCGAGCAGACACAGCAACTCGCCGTCCCGAATCTCGACCGAGACGTCCTGGACGGCTGTCGTCTCGCCGTACCGTTTCTCGAGTTCGCGTAACGTGATCTCTGACATTGAAATGTAGTAGGTGAGCGAAAGCGTCCCGTCGTCAGGAACTCTGCTGGATGCTCGAGAACGCGTCCGAGAGTTCGCTGGCGTGCTCGCCGAGGTACTCCCAGTCGGGGAAGGCGATGGTCTCGGCCTCCTCGGTCGTCGTCGGGAGGTCGTCCTCGAGCTCTTCGGGATAGGTGATATCCGCGTTGCTGAACATCATCGGGTGGGTCTGGGCCCACTCGGACTGGACCTCGGCGTCGAGCAGGAAGTTGATGAACTCCTCGGCCTCGTCGCGTCGATCGGTGCCGTCGACGACACACCAGTTGTTGAACCAGCCGGTGGTCTCTTCGGGCATCGTATGGGTCAGCCCGTCGTAGCTGTCGATGTCGGCAGCCGTCTGGTCGTAGTACCACTGGGCGACGTCGATCACGCCGTTGTCGAACGCCTGCCAGATGTCCTCGCCGGAGCTGGCCCAGCTCTCGACGTTCCACTCCTCGAGGGTTTCGAGGACGTCGTCGTGAAGCTCCTCGTCGTGCATCTCCTCGGCGCCGTCGGCCTCGTCCATCCCGATCGCGGCGGCGTAGAGAGGGTACCACCAGAAACCGGTGTCGACGCCGATCCCCTCGCTCTCGTCGACGGTCTCCGAGGAGAGATCGCCCCACGTTTCGGGGTCGACGTCGGCGTCCTAGCGGTGGATGATGGTACACGGCGCGCCGTCGACCGGCAGCCCGTACTCCGTCCCCCGCATCTCCGCGTAGTAGTCGATGATTCCGTCGGCGTTGGGTACGTTCTCCTCGCGGATCGGCTCGAAGAGGTCGTCCTGGCGACCGTAGTAGTAGAAGTTCCCCTCCGCAACCGTCACGTCGAACGGTGGCTCGTCCTCCGGGGCGTTCTGGATGTCGGTGAGGATATCGTCCCAGCCGCGGTGGACGTCGATCTCGAGGGCGTGTTCGTCCTCGTACTGGGTGACCAGTCCTTCCTCGAAGCGGTCGGCGTAGTTTCCGCTCCAGACGCTGACGCGCAGGGTGTCCTCTCCTCCGGCGAGTTCGGCACAGCCCGCGATCGCCGCCGCGGAGCCGGCCGCCGTCGCGGACAGAAATCGGCGCCTCGAGGTCGGGTTCGCTCGAGCGTCGGTCGAAGAGTCGATCGCGGTCTCCGTCTCGTTGGTTTCTGCATCCCGGTGTGGGTCTGCAGCCATCAGTACCCGGTAAACCCGGATTGTGACATAAAGGCGTTATGATGTGGTGATAATAGCCGATGAAAATCGGGGGAATCGGTCGTCGTATCGAGGGTTCGCGGCCGAATTCGGCATCGGCCGATCCCGCTACTGGGTTTCGAGACGGTGCGTGTCGAAGGATCTCCGCACCGTGAGTCCGAAGCGGGCAACAGACGGAGAACTACCCCCGAGCGCCGCGGTACGACGACCCGAACTCAACTATAGTAATCCTCAGAAGTTTCTGCTCACGACTGCTGATGAACCGATAAGGATCGGTAGATAGCGGCGGAGTACAATGGTTCGTACTGCAAAGACTTCCAGATTCTACTATAGTTGTCTCGGTCGCCAAACTCGGTCTTGAAGTTGGAAACGCCGCGATCGGTGCCGGCGACGAGGACCTCGTCGTCGGCCTCGAGCCGGACGGCGTCGTCGAACTCCGTGACAATCTCACCGTCGCGTTTCACGGCGACGACCGTAGAGTCGGTCCGCTTTCGAATCTCGTCGGTATCCGGGTGGCTTCCCTCGAGTTCCGGCGCCTGCGTTCTGGTGAGTTGAATCTGTTCGCGAAGAGTCATCACGTCCTCGTCGAAGAGCTCGAGCGTCGTCATCCGGCCGGCGACCTTCGGGAGTGCGAGGACGTAATCCGCTCCCGCCCGGTAAAGATCGCTCGCACGTTCAGCGTTGTTGGCCGCGACGACGATCTCGACGTCGTCGTCTGTCTCGCGGGCGACCAGCGTCGCGAGGGTCGCGTCGTCGTCGGGCAACGCGAGAATGACGGTCTCTGCGTCGTCGATCCCCGCCTCGTCGAACGTCGTCGTTTCAGTCGCGTCACCGACGACGTCGACGCCGTCTCCGGGTTCGGTGTCGATCACTGTCGTCCTTTGGTCTGCCTTCTGGAGGATCCCCTCGGCCGTCGTCCCGACGAAACCGTGACCAGCGATGATCACCGGACCCGCCGTCGCGGACCGCCCGCTCGACTGGGCGATCGGTTCGATTCGCTCGAGTTGCTCCTCGGTGCCGGCGACGACGAGGACGGTACTCTCGTCGGCGACGGCCTCCTGGGAGGGATCCGTCACGAACTCCCCCCGAAGCCACACGCCGACGAGGGTTGCACTCGTCCGGTCGAGGAGGTCGAGGTCGGCGAGTCGCTGGCCGTGAACCGGGCTGTCGCTCGTGACCGGGAACTCGGCGATCTCGAGATCGACATCGAAGTCCTCGATATCCTCGAGTGCGGTGCTGACGACGTTCTGGGCCTTGTCCGCGAGGCTCTTCCCGAGACGGTGTTTCGGCGAGATTATCGTCGTCGCGCCGGCAAACCGGAAATATCGCGACTGTTCGGGGTCGTCGATCAGACAGATGATCTCGAGATCTAGGTTGGTCTCCTCGAGCGAGAGGAGCGTGCCGATAACGTTTTCCTGTTGTTTCGCACCGACGACGACCGCGACCGCGTTCTCGATGTTGACATCCTCTAGCGTCTCCTCGTCCTCGACGATGACGTACCGCTCCTTGCGGGCCTCCAGATCGTTGACCAGGCTCTCACAGAGCGAGGTGTACCCCCAGATGACGGCGTGGTCCTCGGCGTTCTCGACGGCGGCGGGGACTCTCGTACCGCTGAGCTCTTCTCTGGCCCAGGGAACGATGAACTGTGGAATGGCGACGCCGACGAAGGCGATTCCGGTAAACTGGGCGACGATCATCAGCGCCTGCATTCCGGTGGAGGTCCACGGCGCGTCCTGTCCGTATCCCGTCGAGGTCAGCGACTGAACGATAACGTTGAGCGAATCCTGCAGCGACCGCGGTCGACTCTCCAGTTCGGCCATCCCCCACCAGTACAGCAGCGTCTGGACGGCCACTACGATGATAAACGAGAGCAGAAAGGCCACGAGACGCCTGTTCCGATCGATCCACTGGAGCGGAGACGGCTTTCGAAACTCCATGTAGCTCGAGCTAGACGACTCGAGCGTGTAGATAGTAGAGTTGCATATGCGGTGTGGCAATCGCCATCAGTCGGCGACCTCGGCCGGATCGAGGACCTCACCCGTCTCCGGGTAGACGCCCACCTGATCGCAGACGTCGGCCATCGGACAGGCGTCGGGATCCTCGAGACAGGCCGGCTTCCGGGCCGAGCAGTACTCTCGACCGAACTGAATCGAGGCGGTGTGACCGAAGCCGCACTTCGCGGCAGGGATTTCTTGCTCGAGGACCGCCCGCACGTCTTCGTGGTCGGCGTCCGCGGGGGTGATCCCCAGCCGGCGGTAGATCCGGTGGACGTGCGTGTCGACGGGGAAGACGCCGCCGCGCCCGCCCGCGAACAGCAGGACGCAGTCGGCGGTCTTGGGGCCGACGCCGTGGATCTCGAGTAGCCGTTTCCGGACGGCTTCGGGTTCCGCTTCCCTGACGAAGTCGTCGAACCCCGTGGCCGAGCCGAACTCCACGAGGATTTCCTCGGCGGCGCCGATGATCATCTCCGATTTCTGGTTATACAGGCCGGCGGAACTGATCGTCTCGGCGAGCTCGGACTGCTCGGCGTTGGCGAGCGATTGCGCGATATCCCGGTCGGGTCCTCCGTATCTGTCGGTCAGCGCGTCGTGAGCCGGCTGGCTCGCCTTGTCGCTCGTGTTCTGGCTCAGGATCGTCCGCACGAGACAGGTGAAGGCGTCCTGTCCGCCGTACGTTTTCTGCCAGTACAGTTCCCCGAGGCGGTCGACGACGCGCTCGGCGCGGGTGTCAGCGGTCGCTGGATCGAACTCGGCTGCGGCCCCGCCTCCGGCGTCGCCGCCGCTGATGTTAACCGACGGCTCGTTGTCGTCACTCATACGCCGGGGTTCGGGTTCTGGGGGCAAAACCGCCGTGGAACCGGCGATCCGACTCGAACACTCGAGCGACCACCCGTCGCGAACTCCTCGTTCGAGCGGGCGCCTCGACGTCGCGTGCGAGCGCGCGCCGTCTACGGATTTCCGGAGGTGTACGAGACCGACACCGTCACCGAGAGCCCCGTCGTCCCGCCGGCGACGCTGAGCTGGTAGCTCTCCGCACCCTCCTTGGCGGCCAGCGTCTCGAGCTTCTCCCGAATACCGGCGAGCAGTCGCTCGAGGCCGCCGATCACCCGCTCCTCCCGCTGGACGTCGATCGGTTCGGTCGACGGCTCATCGAGCGCTCGCGACGTCGCGGCGACGAACGCCTGAAGTTCGTCGAGCGATTCGACCCGGCTCAGCCGCTGTTCGAGGTGGTCAGTGGTTTGTGTATCGAGCATCACGTCTCTCGTTACCGATCACCAGTTTGACGGAAAAACGTTCGGTGCCCGGGACAGTCGCCCGCGACGGACGATCCGAAAGCGACGTTGTCGGTCGAGGACGCGGAAACCGTCGATCGTGGAGCAGCCCCGCTACTCGACCGTCAGCGTCACCGTCGCCTCGGCGCCCTCGGCGAGCGCGTCGACGAGTTCTCGGTCGAACCCCTCGGCCGCGAACTCGGCGCCGACTACGACGGTTCGGTCGTCCACGTAGTCACTGGTTCGCCCGACCGCGCTGCGCTCGTTCGTGAACTCGAGGGCGGGATCGCCGCGTCCCTCGACCGACTCCCGGTGGCCGCCGACCTCGATCTCGACGGTGATCGTCGCCTCCTCGTCCCGGCAGGCCTCGACGAACTCGGGGTCGAAGTCGGCGGGCGACCGGTCGGCGTCGATCGCCAGGATGCAGTCTCCGGCGGGCGTGAGGTAGTCGTCGGTCGTCACCTCGAACGTGCTCGCGTGTGTGGCGCTTACGTGCTCGTGTCCTCGAGCGCGGATGACTTCCTGCATACCCTGGCGGAGTCGAGCCGAGCGGAAAACGGGATCGACTCGGCTCTCAGGAGGTCGTCCGATAGCCGGTTCGGAACTCGCGGACAACGGCGCCACCGAGGACGCCGAAGACGACGACCGCGAGAACTGCCGTCAGACCGACGCCGATCTCGCCGTGGAGGCCGTCACCGGGAACGCCCCAGCCGAGAGCGAGAAGGGCACCGACGGCGGCGAGGACGGCTACCCCCAGCCGTAGCGGATCGTCGGACCTCCTCGGGAGGACGTACTGCGGGCCGGCGACGCCGACGAACAGGTAGATCCCGATTCCGGCTGGCGTGGTACCGAGGACGCCCACCGAGCTCGTGAGCCAGCTTACCAGACCACTCGAAGGCACTGCGAGGAGGATGCCGACGCCGACGAGTCGTCCGTTCATACGGAACGTTGTAAACGAAGCGACTGCTTGTTTCGACGGCACCGTCTGTACTATCGGTTCGACCGCGTTTGCGATCGGTTTTCGTCCGTGATTGTTAGCAGAAAAATCGCACGCAGAGCGATCTCGTTCGGTCTCCTCAGACCAGACTCGCGCCGTCGAACTCGCCGCGGCTGTACTCGAGGTCCATCAGCTCGAGGATCGTCGGGGCGATGTCGAAGAGGTCGGCGTCGCCGATCGAGGCGTCGGGGTCGTCGATGTACAGCGAGGTGTCGTCGAAGCTGTGCATCCCGTTTCGCGGGCCGGTAGTGAAGATCTCCGAGTCCGCCTTGAAACCGGACTTGAGGTCGAACCCGTTGTTCGGGATCGCAACCAGATCCGGCGCGATGTCGTCGTGGTCGCCGCGGAAGGCCGCTTCCTTCTCGACGACACGGTCGACGACTTTCTCGCCGTTGGGCCCCTCGAGAGCCTCGAGGTCTGCCTTGAGCTCGTCGCGGACGGCGTCGTACTCGTCTTCGGGGACCGATCCTCGGGGCTCGCGGCCCTCGAGGTTGAGATAGAACCGGCCGGGGATGAACGAGTACGCCTTCGTCTCCGTGGCGATGTCGCCGAGCTCTTCGGGTTCGTCGCCCTCGAAGGAGAGCCACCCCTCCTCGATGAGCCACTCGTTGAAGTGGACCTCGTAGTCGAGGCTCGTGAAGCCGTGGTCGGAGGCGACGATCAGCGTGACGTCCTCGGGGAGGGCCTCGCGCAGCCGGCCGACGTAGTCGTCGACCTTCTCGTAAAACTCGAGGAACTCCTCCTTGTACTGGCCGTCGCGCTCGTAATCCTTGAAGAGGAAGTGGTTGACCCGGTCGGTCGTCATGAAGACGCCGAAAAAGAGGTCCCAGTCGTCCTCCTCGATGTAGTGTTCGAACGCCTCGAAGCGGGCGTCGATCGTCTTGTGAGCGTCCTCGATGAACGCCTCCTTCTCCTTTTCGTGGCCGAGTTTCGGATTGACGTCGATCCGGTAGTCGAGGGTCTCGAGGTAGTCGCGAACGTCGTCGGGGTAGGCGGCCTTCTCGAGGTCGGGCGAGAGAAAGCCCGACACCATGCGCTGGACGTTTCGCTGTGGCGGGAAGGTGACGGGGACGTTCATCACCGTCGCCTTGAGTCCCTCCTCCTGGACGCGATCCCAGACGCGGTCGGCCTGGACTTCCCGTCCCATCGGCACGTACGTATCGTACGTTCCGACCTCACGGTCCTGGAAGCCGTAGACGCCGGTCTCGCCGGGGTTGACGCCGGTGGTCAGCGACGGCCAGCAGGCGCTGGACTCGGGTGGGACGATGCTCGAGATCTCGCCCGCGGTACCGTCGGCCGCCAGCGACGCGAAGTTGGGGAATCGGTCCTCGTGTTCGGAGAGTAGACTGTACGGCACGCCGTCGACGCCGATAAACGCGACTCGGGGGGAGTCGTCACCCCGCAACCGGTCGAACAAACCCATGGGGGCCGTAGTCCGACCGCATACAAGAAGGTTCGTTTCCGGACACTGTTTTCGAGAAGCGGTGACGCCGTTTCCGTTCCCGCGTTCGACTCCGTTGGCCCGTGCGTCGTTCTCGCGGGCCAACACTGTTGGCGAGGATTCTCGAGGCGCTCGTAGAAACCGGCATGATCTCCGTTCGCTCTCGCGGCGGGGGATCGGGAACCGGGCTACTCCGTCTCCTCGTCCGCGCTCTCGGAGCGGAAGTTCGTCGGGACGACCGTCAGGTGGGCCATCCCGGTACCGGATTCGACCGACTCGGTGGTCGACGCGGACTCTTGTGGGGACGGGTTGGTTGCTGCCATGACGGACGGTAGTACGGCGGCCCACCCAATAAAATTACCCATGCTCATAACACATACGGCTGGCGGGCGGCGATAACTCCGGCGAATCCGTCGGCGAAAAATCGAACGCGGGCGCGGGGGTCGCCGCTAGAAGTTCTCGTCGTAGAGTTCCTGGGCGTGCTCGATCGCGTCGTAGGCTGCCTGGCGGTCCTCCCAGCCCTGGGTCTCGACTTCCTTGCCCTCCTCCAGGTTCTTGTACGTCTGGAAGAACTCGTCGATCTCGTCGAGTTGCTGCTGGGGGATGTCCTCGAGATCCTCGATGTGGTCGTAACGGGGATCCTCGCTGGGGACGGCGATGACCTTGTCGTCCTGCTCGCCGTCGTCGTCCATCTTCATCAGGGCGACGGGACGGGCCTCGATGATGCAGCCGGGGAACGTCTGATCCTCGACGAGGACCATCACGTCGAAGGGGTCCTCGTCGTCGTAGTAGCTCTGCGGGATGAAGCCGTAGTCGGAGGGGTAGTGGACGTTCGAGTGGAGCACGCGGTCTAAGACGACACCAGGGACGTCCTTGTCGTACTCGTACTTGTTGCGCTCGCCCTTGAGACACTCGACGACCGCGTAGATCTCTTCGGGCGGGTTCGGTCCGGTCTCGAGGTCTTCCCAGAGATTGACCATGTACCTCGAAACTCCACGGTGGGCCAAAAAGTATTTTCGTAATCGTATCGGCCGCTACGGCCGACGACCGCCGAACGAGCGGCGAGTACGGCGGCTCGACGCGCCGTCGTTAGAGCCGGTATCGGCGGCTGGACGGGGTCTGCGGGGTAATCCAGCAAAATAGTTGAGAAGTCTTAAATAGCCCGATGACTGTTACACGACTATGTCAGAGGCACAATCAATCAGCGGCGATCAGAGTGTCGCACGCGAGCTGACCGCGTTCCAGACCAACATCCTCACCATCCTCGCCAAGGAGCCGATGTACGGCCTGGCGATCAAACGCGAACTCGAGGAGTACTACGGAACCGAGGTCAACCACGGCCGACTCTACCCGAACCTCGACGAACTCGTCGAACTCGGTCTGGTCGAGAAGAGCGAACTCGACAAGCGAACGAACCAGTACTCGCTGACCGACGAGGGCTACGAGGCCGTCCTCGACGGCGTCAAGTGGTCGCTCTCGAAGATCGTCACCGACGACGACCGCGCCGACGAGATCCGCCAGCTCGTCGACGAGAGTTACAGTCGCCACTGAAAGTCAGTGCGCATCCGATCGCACAGCCGTCGTGCGATCGGGTGCAAACAGTTTCAGTTGATACTGCGCCGAGCGACAATCAGGGTGTCAGAACCTCCGTTCGAGCTCGATCGCACACGGGTGTGATCGGCGCCGATCCACTCCGTTTTATTCGACGACTGAAAACTCCCGGAGCTCCGGGTGTGGCTCGTCGACCATCTCGAAAACGAGTCGGATCGATTCCTCGATCACGTCTCGCTGCTCTTCTGAAGGCCAGGCGTTCCGAACGAAGTACTCCGTCACGAACTCCTCGAGCTCCGTCCGCGTCGCCGATTCGATCGGTTTCGCGTAGTGATTGCCGAAGAAGTCCGCGAGTGCGACCGCGTTGTCGCCATGGACGTCGCCATGGGTCGCCCTAACCTCGGCGACCATCTCGCGGTTTCGCTCGTCGACCGCCTGCCAGTCGTCGGGGTCCTCCGTGCCCTCGAGTTGAATCTCGATCGCCCGATCGATATCCTCGATGCGATCGGTCCTGATGACGCCGTCGGCGTGCCACTCCTCGGGGTGGAGCACGAGCGTTGCGTCCTCCTCATCCCGAACGCGGGCGGTAAACTCGTATTCGGAAAGCAGGTCGTCGCGTCGCTCGAGCCGGGCCGCCCGTTCGTTCTCGTCGGTCGCGGTGCGAGCCAGCCGCGTCAGTCGTTCGGCCTCGTCGACGACGTCGTCGGGCAGTTCTTTCGAGGATCGTTCCCCATCGGACGACCGGCTACCGTCAGCGTCCGTCCCGTTCTCGAGATCGCTCATATCCGCCGTTCGCGCTCGAAGCCCTTTCCGTTGCCGTTTTCGGTGCTACCCCTGGTCCAGCGCCTCGTTGGCCAGCCCGTCCGCGCGGTCGTTGACCTCCCGCGGGACGTACTCGAGGCTCCACTCGTCGAACGAGGAGAGCAACTCGAGAGCGCGTACCCGCCGCTCGCGCAGTTCGGGATTGTTGGTGTCGTACTCGCCTCGCACCTGTTTGACGATCAGTTCGGAGTCGCCGCGGGCGTGAACCTCGCCGTAACCGTACTCCTCGGCCGCCTCGAGGGCCGTGATCAGGGCCGCGTACTCGGCCTGGTTGTTCGTCGTTCGACCGATCCGTTCGCCCCCCTCGGCGACGATCCCCTCGCTCGTGACGATCACCCAGCCGATCGCCGCCGGCCCGGGATTACCGCGGCTGGCGCCGTCGAAGTAGACGTGGGCTCGGCCCCCGCCCTCGCGGAGCAGGGCCTCGAGCTTACGGGGCGTCTCGCCCTGAACCACGACCTTGTCGTCGTAGGCGACGGCCGTCGCGTCGTCGCGAGTCGCTCGCCAGCGTTCGTGTTCGGTGTTTCCGGGATCGACGGCGACGCCCGCCTCCTCGAGGCGCTCGCGAGCGTCGTCGACGTCGCACTCGATGACCGGCATTCGTGACTGTGCTCGAGGAGAGCTGGATAAAGGTTTTCCGGTTTCAAATCGTAAACCACCCCGATGAACGCCTGTATCTATTGTTTTCGCCGGATGCTAGGAATATGTTGGGAGCGGGACCCCAGAACTTATATATCATAGTAGTACTACTATAAAAGCGCGATGACACGGTCCACCCGCCAGCGGGAGCGAATGCGTGAAACGGACGAATCCGAGGAGCAAGAGGGGGTACGTACCTGTCCCGAATGTGAATCGGACAATCTCGTGAAAGACTCCGATCGGGGTGAGCTCATCTGCGAAGACTGTGGGCTCGTCGTCGAGGAGGAGAAGATCGACCCCGGTCCGGAGTGGCGGGCGTTCAATCACCAGGAACGACAGGAGAAGTCCCGCGTCGGCGCCCCGACGACACAGACGATGCACGACAAGGGGCTGACGACGACGATCGACTGGAAGGACAAGGACGCCTACGGTCGCTCGATCTCCTCGAAGAAACGCAGTCAGATGCACCGCCTGCGCAAGTGGCAGGAACGCATCCGAACCAAGGACGCTGGCGAGCGCAACCTGCAGTTCGCGCTCTCCGAAATCGATCGGATGGCCTCGGCGCTGGGTGTGCCGCGGTCGGTTCGCGAGGTGGCATCGGTCATCTACCGTCGCGCGCTCAAAGAGGACCTCATCCGCGGCCGATCGATCGAGGGCGTTGCTACCTCAGCGCTGTACGCCGCCTGTCGTAAGGAGGGCATTCCGCGAAGCTTAGAGGAGATTTCGGAAGTTTCACGCGTTGAACGAAAGGAGATCGGTCGCACGTATCGGTACATCTCGCAGGAACTCGGCCTCGAGATGCGCCCTGTCGACCCGAAAAAGTACGTTCCCCGCTTCTGTTCCGAACTCGAACTCTCCGAGGAAGTCCAGACCAAGGCCAACGAGATCATCGAGAAGACGGCGGAGGAAGGACTGCTCTCGGGCAAGTCCCCAACCGGATACGCCGCCGCGGCGATCTACGCCGCCTCGCTGCTGTGTAACGAGAAAAAGACCCAGCGCGAGGTCGCAGACGTCGCCCAGGTGACCGAAGTCACCATCCGGAACCGCTACCAGGAACAGATCGAAGCGATGGGAATCCACGGCTAACGCCGCACACTCCGTCACCGCTTTTTTCTCGAGCCACCCCTCTCTCCCCCCTCGAGCCGAGGTGCCGTCGTCCGTTCGAAGGCGGCGCTGATCGAAGCGCGCTATCGGCGCTCGCGGCCGTATCGCACGCGGACCGACCGAGGGCGAAACGCTGAATCGGCGGATTACTCGTCCTCGTCGTCCATCGGATCATCCTCCTCGTCCTCGTCAGGATCGTCTTCGTCCTCGTCGGGATCATCTTCCTCGTCGTCCATCGGATCATCCTCCTCGTCCTCGTCAGGATCGTCTTCGTCCTCGTCGGGATCATCTTCCTCGTCGTCCATCGGATCATCTTCCTCGTCCTCGTCGGGATCGTCTTCCTCGTCGTCCATCGGATCCTCCTCCTCTTCTGGATCGTCCTCCGGATCGTCGTTACAGCCCGCGATCGCGATCGCGCTAACTGTACCGCTCAATGCAATCAGACGCCGGCGTGTGAGATAGTCGTCCATGGTTGGTAACTCCGAATCGGATCTGAGTAGGCCACGATAAAGAGAATGCGTTGCCTATTCTCGGTTCCCCGACCACAAACTACAGTTATGTCTAACTCGTATTCGGTCGGAAGAAGGTCTCGTCGCTCGAGCCGACGGGTCGGCTATCGGATAGCTTTGGTCGGAGCCGATAACGAGAGATCGACCGGCCGGACCGGGACGTTTACGCGCTGGAAAACGTCAGTTACCGTTCCGAACGAACGAAACGGTTCGAGTTATCGCGTCGGAGTCGTCACTCGTCCTTGCCGACGCTGATGACCTGTAACAGCGAGTAGACGGGAACCCCCTCGATTTCCTCGACGCCCTGCTTGTCCGCGAGGACGACACACGCAAGCGGCTCGCCGCCCTCCGACCGGATCGCCGTGATCGTCTCCCGCATCGTCGTGCCGCTGGTAATGGTGTCGTCGACGACGTAACACTCGCGGTTGCGGATCCCGGCGAAGTTCCGCGAGAACGTTCCACCGAGATCCTCGATGTCGCCCTCCTCCCACTGGTGTTTCGCGGGCGTGTACGTCGAGAGATCCGTCTCGAGTTCGCTCGCGATGAGCGTCGCGATGGGGCCGCCCGCCTTCTCGATGCCGACGGTCAGATCGACGTCCTCGCCGTGTTTGGCGAGCAGGTCGGCCATCGCTGCCGCGATCGATCCCATCCGTTTGCTGTCCCGGCCGATGGCCGACCAGTCGACGTGAATGTCCTGTGGACCGCCGTTCCCGGTGGACCGCTGGGTCGACTGACTCGAGGGCTCGGCCGTCGCGCCACTGCGCTCGACCAGCCAGCTCGCGGTCTCCCGAGAGACGTTCAGTTCGTCCGCGATCTCGCCCTTCGAGAGCCCCTGGCCCGCGAGTTCGGCGGCGCTCTCGATGAGGTCGTCAACGTTTTTCATGGCTCGAGGTTCGCACGCCGTTTTTATAGTCGTGTCGCAGCCGACGAACGTCGCCTCGACTCCCTGGAAAGACTCTCAGTATTGACAAGGGTTATCACTCGCCTCTCCGGTATCACGGGTATGGAACGGTACGATCTCGTCTACCAGCTCTACGACGAGTACGACACGAAGACGTTACGCGAATACCAGGAGTTCGTCGACGTCTTTCCGGCCGTCGACTCCCGGGTCGCCCTCGAGCACTGGCAGAAGGCGAACGAGGAGCTCGAGGATCGAAAGGACGAGATCAGGTCAGCGTTCGCGGCCGGCGAGACGTTCGCCGAAATCGCCGCACGGGCGACCCGCGATCAGGCGTTTACTGCCCTCGACCTCGAGGCGAAGTACGGCCGCGGCGTGAACGTGCTCGTCCTCGACGTCGACGAGACGCTGCGGTCGGCCGGCAGCACCGACAACGAGATTCCCCGAGAGACCTTACACGTCCTGACGGAGTTCCACGAGGCCGGCGTTCCGATCGTGATCTGCACGGGCCAGACCTTAGAGAACGTCAAGGGGTTCGCCATACAGGGGCTCGGCAGCGAGATCGTCCACTCCGGTGAGCTGTCGATCGTCTACGAGGCTGGAACCGGCGTGTTCACGCCGGGCCACGGCGCCGAGACCAAACAGCTGCTGTACGAGGAACTCGACGAGGAGATCCGCGAGGTCTTCGACGACCTGCGGGCTCGAGTACTGCGGGAGGCCCCCGACGCGCTCAGGCGGGGCTGTCACCTGCAGGGCAACGAGTTCAACGTCACGATGAAGCCCAACTACGAGACCGGGTCGGCCGACGCCCGCGAGATTATCGACGACGCGCTCGTCTACCTGATCGACCTGCTGGCCGACGCCGTCGGCGAGGCGATCGGGTTCGACGGCGAGGAGATCCGCGACCGGACCCGCACGTTCTACGCCGACCAGGATCCCGAGATCAGGACCGTCCTCGAGGAAGAGGGCGCCTACCCGGATCGGGAGGACGAGTCAATCCCCGACGAGCTCGCCGACGTCCTCGAGCGGATCGACGTCGCCTACTACGAGGCCGACGCCGCCGAGATCGGGAGCCTCGAGCTCAACAAGGTCGTCGGCGTCGAGCGCGCGCTCGAGGTGCTCGGAATCGACGACCCGTTCGCGCTGGTGATGGGGGACTCGAAGAGCGACCGCCGCGTCATGGAGTGGGTCGCGGAGAACGACGCCGGGATCGCAGCCGCGCCGGAACACGCCTCCCAGGACACCCTCGAGCACGTCCTCGGAACCGACGAGCTCGTCTTCGATCGCGGAAAGAGCGTCGACGTCCTGCAGACGACGTACGCGCTCAACCGGCTCGCGAGGCTCGGGTAGCCGGGCGACGCCGGTATTTGAACTGCCGGAACGGGTAGGCCGTCTCATCAAACGTGTCGAAGCTGTCCCTTTTGCAAGCGCGGTCGAGCGCGAGTGTGATCGACACGCAGCGTCCGTGTGATCGAACCAGGTGATCAGCTATGAACGGATACGACTGCCAGTACGGCTCCGGCGTCGGACCCGACGATCGACCGGGCTCGAACGCGAACGGCAGGGGGGATCGAGCGTGACGACGATCGCGGAGCTCGCCGTCCCCACCGACGAGTTCGCGCTCGAGCCGACAATCCAGTCGCTGTCGGCGTTCGAGCTTCGGGTCGAGAGCGTCGTCGTCGACGACTCGGTTCGGACCGCCCCGCTGATCTGGTTCGCGGGTCCCGACGTCGCCGCGGTCGAAGACGCACTCGAGGACGACTCAACTGTCGAGTCGTTTCGTCGGCTGCTCCGGCGTCCCGACGCCGACGAGTGGCTGTTCCGGATCCGGTACGCCGACGAGTCCACGCCCGTCTGCAACGCGGTCTACGCGAACGACGGGACGGTTCTCGACGCCGAGGTCGCGAACGGCCGCTGGACGGTCACGCTGCTGTTTCCCCGGCGGGAGGGGGTCTCCGAGACTGTCTCCGACTTTCAGGAGCGGGACGCGCGGATCGACGTCAGGCGCATGGTCGAGGCCGAGGAGGACGAAGGCCTCGAGCTGACGGCGACCCTGACCGATCCCCAGCGGGAGGCGATCGCAGAAGCCTACCGGCAGGGGTACTACGACGTTCCCCGAGAGATCTCCCTCGAGGAACTGGCCAGCGAACTCGAGATCTCCCACCAGGCCCTCTCCGAGCGACTCCGCCGGGCGAACCGCGTTCTCGCGAGCGAACAGCTCGACGCGTCGGCCGACGGGCTCGGCGAAGAGTGAACGTTCGAGTGGTGGCCATTTTTGCCACCGCGCTCGAATAGGGGCGTATGGAACTCACCGACGAGCAGGCGGCGGTTCGGGACGTCGTCCGCGAGTTCGCCCGCGAGGAGATCAGACCGACGGCGCTCGAGGCCGACCGGAACCAGGAGTTTCCCGAGGACGTCTGGGACGGGCTCGCCGAACTCGACCTGACGAGCCTCACTGTCCCCGAGGCGTACGGCGGCTACAACGCCGACCCCGTGACGGCCGCCGTCGTCAACGAGGAGGTCGCCTACGGGGCCCTCGCGGTCGCGACGGCGCTGTCGGTGCACTCGCTGGCGACGTCTTGTATCGCCGAGTTCGGTAGCGAGGAACTGAAGGAGCGCTGGCTGCCCGACATGGCCGAGGGTCGTCCCGTCGGCGCGTTCGCGCTCTCGGAGCCCCACGCGGGTTCGAATCCCGCCGAGATGTCGACCGAGGCCCGCAAGGAGGGCGACGAGTACGTCATCAACGGCGAGAAGCAGTGGATCACGAACGGGAAGCGAGCGGGCGTCTACGTCTTGTTCGCGAAGACCGACCGGAACGACCCGGAGACGGTAACCCAGTTCCTCGTGCCGGGAGACGTCGACGGACTCTCGGTCGGGGAGAAAGAAGACAAGCTCGGCCTCCGCGCGAGCGACACGACGAGTCTCACCTTCGACGACGTCCGGATCCAAGCCGAAAACCGGCTGACCGAGGAGGGACGCGGCCTCTCGGCCGCCTTTCACATCCTCACGGGCGGTCGGATCGCCATCGCCGCCCAGTCGGTCGGTCTCGCCCAGTGTGCGATGGACGAAGCGCTCGAGTACAGCCAGGAGCGCGAACAGTTTGATCAGCCGATCGGCGACTTCCAGTCGATCCGGCACAAGCTCGCCGAAATGGCGACCCGAATCAAGGCGAGCAGACTACTGACCCGCGAGGCCGCCCGAGAGCGCGCGTCGGGTAGCGCCGGACTGACCGCGAGCATGGCGAAGTACTTCGCCAGCGAGACGGCCATGCACGTCACCAACGAGGCCGTCCAGATCCACGGCGGCTACGGCTACGTCACCGAGGGCGAAGTCGAACGCCTCTACCGGGACGCCAAGATCACCGAGATCTACGAGGGGACTACCGAGATTCAGAAGAAGGTGATCGCGCGCCACCTGCTCGATTAGGCGGGACCGAAGTCGCTATTCTGCTCGCGTCCGTATCACCGGTCGTGACCGAATACGATGCCGTCGTCTACGACCTGGACGGAACTCTCGTCGATCTCGAGGTCGACTGGAACGCCGTCGCGATCGACGTTATCGCGGTGTACGCCCGGGCCGCGACCGAGCCGCCCAGCGACAACCTCTGGGAACTGCTCGAGGCCGCGAGCAACTTCGAGATTGCGCCGGCCGTCGAGGAGACGATCGCCGATCACGAACGCGAGGGCGCGCGGCTGTCCCGTCGTCTGACCCGCGCGGACGAGGCCCTCGAGCGACGGGTTCCCGTCGGCGTCTGCTCGCTCAACTGCGAGGCCGCCTGTCGGATCGCACTGGAGGAACACGCGCTCGAGCCCGCCGTCGACGCCGTCGTCGGGCGGGACACCGTCGAGACGCGAAAGCCCGATCCCGAACCGCTGCTCGAGACCGTCCGCGGGCTCGGCGCGAAGCCGGCGAGTGCGCTGTTCATCGGCGACACCGAGCGCGACGAGCGAACGGCCGACCGCGCCGGCGTCGACTTCGAGTACGTCGAGGGCGGCGAGTAGCTACTCCTGCGTTCGCTTCGCGTACGCGAACACCGACAGCGCCACGAGTAGCCAGACGACGGCACCCACTCGGATCGCGAACTCGGCTCGAGCACCCCAACTCGGGAGGTCGACTCCGGTCGACAGCAGGGCGACGACGGGTGCGCCGACGATGATGGTGAGAACGAACGTCGTCTGCATCACCCATCCGTAATCGACGCCGTCCGGCGAGGTCGTTTCGACGCGTTCTGGCACATTCGAAGGTGTTCACCGGGTCCTCTTAAGAGTCGCGGGTGGTCGATCGTCGGCCGAAGAACGATGGCGTTTACACGTGGGGGCCGAACCCACACGTATGGCTACCGTACGGGAGCTGCAGTCGATGGCCGGGACCGAACCAATCACGATGCTGACGGCCTACGACGCGCCGACGGCCGAGATCGTCGACGAGGCCGACGTGGACGTGATTTTGGTCGGCGACAGCGTCGGCAACACTTCGCTTGGCCACGAGACGACGCTGCCCGTGACCGTCGACGACATCGCCAGTCGTGTCGGCGCGGTCTCGCGGGCGACCGACGAGGCGCTGGTCGTCGCCGACATGCCGTTTCTCTCCTTCGGCGTTGACGAGAAGGACAGCCTCGAGAACGCCGGCCGGATGCTCAAGGAGGAGGGTGCCGCCGCGGTGAAACTCGAGTGCGGTCCCCACACGGTCGAGCTGACGGAGACGATGGTCCGGCTCGGAATCCCCGTGATGGCCCACCTCGGCCTGACGCCCCAGCACGTCAACCAGTACGGCGGCTATCCGCGCCAGGGAACCGATCAGGAGGCCGCCGAACGCATGCTCGAGCTGGCCGTCGCCCACGAGGAGGCCGGCGCCTTTTCGCTCGTCCTGGAGCACGTCCCGGCGAACCTCGCGGCCGAGATCACCGAGGCGCTCGAGATCCCGACGATCGGAATCGGCGCCGGCCCCGACTGCGACGGCCAGGTGTTGGTCGTCGACGACGCCGTCGGGCTCAGTGACTGGTCGCCCTCCTTCTCGAAGCAGTTCGGGAACGTCCGCGAGGAGATGAGTTCGGCCGTCGAGGGCTACGTCGAGGCCGTCGAGTCCGGCGAATTCCCGGCCGAGGAACACAGCCACGAGGAGCGGGATCTCGACGACCTGTACTGAGTCATCTACCCGCGGCTAAAGCCGTGGGCTTCCGCGCTGTACCGCTATGAATTGCGACCCGAGTCGAACCGAGTTGTGGTCGAGTGGCGGGCGCTGGACGGTGGCCAGCGAAGGGCGGCGCGTAGCGCCGCGGGACCGTAACTGAGATCCCTCCGAGTTACGTCTCGAGCCCGTCCACGAACTCCGCGACAGCCTCGTTGAACGCCGTCGGCTGCTCGAGCATCGCCAGGTGGGCCGCGTCTTCGGTCTCGACGAGGTCTCCCTCGCCGATCTCGTCGGCGAGGTACTCGTGGTACTGCGGGGGCGTCAGCTGGTCGTACTCGCCGTAGACCGCGAGCGCGGGGACGTCGATCCGGTGGACGTCCGCGCGGACGTCGAAACGGTGACAGGTTCGGAAGTCCCGCCGCACGATTCCCTGGCCGCACTCGCGCATCCGTTCGATCGACTCGTCGCGAAGCTCGGGATCGGGGTCGTGAAAGAGCCGATCGGGTCCGTGGAGGAACTCGAGGGCTCGATCGAAGTCGGTGTCGAGCCACTCGAGCAAGTCTTGGAGCACGCCCAGTTTGGCACCCGTCCCCGCCAGGACGACCCCCTGGACGTCGGGCTCACGCTCGAGCAGAAGGTGCATAGTGACGGCTCCGCCCAGGGAGCTGCCCGCCAGTACTGTCGCGTCGGTTTCCTCGAGGACGGCCGCGACATCGTCGGCGTACGCCGACAGCGCCGTGTAGCCGGGGTCGGCGGCGACGTCCTCGGAGTCACCGTGCCCGCTGAGGTCGACGGCGACGACCGGGTACCGGTCGGCGAGGCGGTGCTGTGCCTTCCAGGCCGCCCGCGAGCCACCGCTGCCGTGGACGAAACAGATCGTTGGCCCCGTTCCCCCTCGATCGGCGACCTCGTAGGCCGTCTCCCGGCCGTGGTGTCGAACCGTTTCCATACTCTTCCGGACGGGGGGAACCGGTATAAAGGCTCGAGCCGTCGTCGACACAACCGGCAGGAACGGACGGATCCGACAGGGACCTGTGTCCGGAGTCCGTTCCTTGAACTGCGAACAAGCCTCTTCCACGATACCCCGACCCCGTACCGTGTTTTGGTGGGAAAAGGTTTATATATTAGTAGGACTTACCTATAGTTAGTATAAAATGACACTCGACCAATTCACCCGTGGAGACGAGCAGATCGTTCGTCGCTACGAGTACGAGGACGGATCGGTACTGGCCGTCGACTTCGGTACGGCGAGCCCCGACGCCGCCGCCGATATCGCCGACGGAACGGTCATCGTCGTCGACGGCGACGACCAGTACGAGTTCGAGCTGCCCGACGGCGCAGCTGACGCGCACACGTTTATCAGAAACGGCGTGCTCACTGTCGAACTGGAGGGCAACCAATGAAACTCACCGTCAAACCCCTGAAACAGAAGGACGCGGGCCGCGGACTCGCCGCGATCGACCGCGTCTCGATGCGTGAGCTCGAGCTCGAGAACGGCGATTACATCGTCATCGAGGGCAACGATGACAGCCAGGCCGTCGCGCGCGTCTGGCCCGGCTACCCCGAAGACGAGGGCCGCGGCATCGTCCGCATCGACGGCCGCCTGCGTCAGGAGGCCGACGTCGGGATCGACGACAACGTGGGCGTCGAGCCCGCCGACGTCAAGCCCGCGAACTCGGTCACGGTCGCGCTCCCGCAGAACCTCCGCATTCGCGGCGACATCGGCCCGCTCGTGCGCGACAAGCTGTCCGGCCAGGCCGTCACCGAGGGGCAGACGGTGCCGTTCTCGCTGTCGTTCGGTCCGATGGCCAGCTCCGGCCAGTCGGTGCCGCTGAAGATCGCCAGCGCCGACCCCTCCGGGACGGTCGTCATCAC
>PWMF01000129.1 GCA_003559215.1 Natrialbaceae archaeon | reverse complement strand
TCGGCCGTCGAGAGCTCGCCGAACGCGACGTACTCGATCCGGGCCCGCGCCGGAACCGCGTCGAGCTCGTTGACCGCGGGGCCGCCCGGTTCGAGCCGGATCGGGATCCCGCCCTGGGCCTGAGCGACGACGTCGCCGAGCCCCGTTCCGGCCTCGACTTCCGCGGCGTGAGCGATCGCGACCAGCTCGTTTCTCGAGCGGCGCCGCTCGAACACCTGGTTCGCCGCGAACGCCGTCCCCAGCGCCATCGCCCCCGAGACGCCGAACCCGGCTCCCAGCGGGAGTTCGGACTCGGCCTCGACGCGGGCCGGCACCTCGAGACGCTCGAGGACCGTCCGCACCGGATCGATCTCGATCGGTTCGCCGTCGAGGACGACCGCCGTTTCTGTCGCGGGTTCGACGGTCACCTCCACGCCGTCGGTCAGCGTCAGTCCACCCCCACGTGAGCCGGCCTTCGTCGGGTCCGCGTCCGGATGGGCGCTGAAGAATCCGGTCACGTGGCCCGGCACGAACGCCGTCGCCTCCTCGCGCATCACCACCCGTTTGTCACTCGTTCGGTATAACGTTGCAGGTTCCACACCGACGGTTCAGGACACTTCAGGGTCCTGGCTTTTCCGTTCGGAGTGCCAAGGGCTGGTCGATGAGCGAACAGTCTCCATCGTGGCCCGTCGATCCGGTAGCCGGCAGCGACGGCGAAAGCTCCCTCCTCGAGAACGGGTGGAGCTGAGCGATGGCGGCGAACACGGAACCAAGCGGCTTCGGCGCGTTCTTCCAGCGGTACACGAAGACGTGGATGCACGCCGTCGCGACGGCCGGGCTTACGGCGTTCGGGCTCCTCTCGTTCGTCCACCGCGGGTTCGTCCTCCTGGCGCTTGCCTGCTATATCATTCCGCCGATCGTCCTCTACATCACGCGACGCGGCGACGACGCAGCCGGGAGTTCGATGTCGCCGACCGACGCGGCACTCGCGGAGCACGAGGAGCCGAGCAAAAGCGAGCGGACCGAACCCGAGGGCCGGTCCGCCACGGAGTCTGGAGCCGACTCACTCGGCCCGCCGCCGGTCGAGCCGGACGCTCGAGCCGAGTCCGCAAACGGTGACGAACGGGAGTCGCTCGAGGAAACGCCGACGGCCAACCGCGAAGCAGAAGTCGAACCCGAAGCGGAGTCGGAGCCCTCGAGCGAGCCGGTAGCCGACGACGACTCACCGACCGAGCCGACGGGTGCGCCCGCGTCGGAATCCGAATTCGACGACGAAGACGAGCCCGAACCCGAACCCGAGTGGCGAGTCGCTGACGCGCCCACCGACACGGCCCTGCTCGACGCCGCGGTCGCCGAGCGCTCGAGCGCCGTCGCCGTCGGCGAGGGCGGCGTCGTCGCCACGACGGACGGCGAGGAGTGGACCGTCGTCCTCGAGGACGGTCCCGCAGCCCAGGGACAAGCGCTGCACGGCGTCGACGCGACCGAGGACGGCCAGGCTGCCTGGGTCGCTGGCGACGGAGGCGCAATCGGCCGGCTCGAGCTCGACTCGGGTCGCCACACCGACTACTCGGCACCCGACGACCGCACGGACAACCTCGCGGGGATCGCCGTCGCGGGCGCCGCGGGCGACGAGACCGTCCTGGCGATCAACGGCTCGGGGGAGGTGCTCCGCGGCCGATACCGCGACGGCGACTGCAGCTGGGACGAGCCCGCGACGCCAGGGAGCGGCTCGAGCCTGAGCGCCGTCGTTCTCGAGGGTGAGGACGGCTACTGCTGCGACACGAACGACGGCGTCTTCGCGACCGACGACGGCGGAGAGAGCTTCGAGTCGATCGGGATCGACGACGCCGACGGCACCCCGACCGGGGTGGCCGCGGACGAGGACGGAACCTGTTACCTCTGTACCGACGCCGGCATCGTCCACCGCTACGACGGCTCGCGGTGGACCCCCGAACGGGTCTGCGAGGAGACGCTCACGGGGATCGCTCGAGTCGGGGATCGACTCGCCGTCTGTACCGCCGACGGGGAGATCCACGAACGCGACGGGCCGACGGCCGACTGGGAGCGGGCTGACGCGGACGCAACGGCGGGACTCGAGGCGATCGCCCTCGGCGCCGACCTCGGGGTCGCCGTCGGCGGCGAGGGAACGGTGATCGAGCGACGATGAGTGCCGTCCGAGGACGTATCGACGACGAACGAGAACGACAGTCGCAGCCGAGCGGTCGACTACGACCGAGTATGAGGAGGAGCTAAGAGATGCCGACCGGAGGAATCGCACTCGCCGCGGACTTCGCGCTGTTGATCGCCGCGGCAACGTTACTGAGCTACGTCGCCAGACTGACGGGCCAACCGACGATCGTCGCATACATCCTGACGGGGGTCGTCGTCGGCCCGATCGGCCTCGGGATCGTCGCCGAGGACCAGCTGATCGAGGTGATGGCCGAACTCGGGCTCGGATTCCTGCTATTCTTGCTCGGGATCGAGATGCGCTTCGACGACATCAAGGAGATTATGCGCCCCGTCGGCGCGATCGCGGTCGGGCAGGCGCTGTTGCAGGCGGTCGCCTCGACGTCCGTCGCGCTCCTGCTCGGCTTTACGCTCTACCAGTCGCTGATGATCGCGCTGGCGACGACGTTCGGCGCGACGCCAATCATCGTCAAGGTGCTCGGCGACAAGGACGACCTGAAGACGCTGTACGGCAAGACCGACGTCGGAATTCTGATTTTCCAGGACATCTACCTCGTGCTGGCGCTGGCGATCCTCGCGGTCGGCGCCGTCGACGACGTCACCGAGGTCGCGTTCAGCATCGGACAGGTGCTGTTCCTGATGGGCGTCATCGGCGTCGTCGCCTACCTCGGGAGCAAGTACCTCCTGCCCGCGCTGTTGCGTGCCAGTGCCGCGAACAAGAGCACGCTGTTTACGGTCGGGATCGCCTGGGCGTTCCTCTTCATCTTCGCGGCCGAGACGCTCGACCTCTCCGTCGAGATCGGCGCGTTCCTCGCGGGACTCGCGCTGGCACAGCTACCCTACAGCACGGAGTTAAAAGAGCGGATGCGGCCCGCGACGAACTTCTTCATCGCCGTCTTCTTCGCGAGCATCGCCCTCCAGATGGAGCTCGACCAGCTGCTCACCTACTGGCAGGAGGCGCTGATCGCGAGCGTCGTCCTGATCGTCATCAACTTCTTCATCGTCTTCGGGCTGTTCTACAGCCAGAACTTCGATATGGAGACGTCGTTCCTTGGCACGATCTCGATGCTCCAGGTCAGCGAGTTCTCGGTCGTGCTGGGAGCCCTCGCCGTCGAGGAGGGGTTCATCGAGGAGGGACTGCTCGGCTTCTTCAGCCTGATGGCGCTCGTGACGATGCCGATCTCGACGTACTACGTCCGGTACAACCGTGAAATCTACGAGTACGTCCGTCCCTACCTCGAGCGCTTCGAGCCCGACGACCCCATCCAGGCCGAGCCGGTCGAGTACGAGAACCACGCCGTCGTCGTCGGCTACAACCGACTCTCGAACGAACTCATGAACGTACTGGAAGATCACGTCGAGGAGATCGTCGTCGTCGAAGATCGAGCCGAACACGTCGAGGAGCTCCAGGAGGCTGACCACGGCTTCATCTTCGGCAACGCCAGACACGGCGAGATACGTCAAGAGGCGAACCTCTCGGGCGCGGAGGTGCTGGTTACCGTCGCGGACCGAGTCGACGTCAACGAGCGCCTCGTCGAGGAGTCGCCGGAGACGCTTTCGATCGTGCGAGCCAATACTGAACCCGAAGCTACGCGGCTGACCGAAGCCGGGGCGGACTACGTGGTCATGGAGCGCGGGCTCGTCGGCGAGGAGCTGGCGGACTTACTCGAGACCCTCGTCGACCGCGAGGCGTTCGAGGATCGCCTCGCGGAGCTCAACGCGCGGGCCCGCAGCGAGCCGAGGCGGACGGACGAGCCCGCGAGCACCGGAGGTGAGACCGATGTATGACATCCTGTTCGCGCTGACGCTGATCTTCACCGTCGCGGCGGGACTGTTAGTCGTCGCCGCCCAGCGGGAGCTCCCCGTACTGCCGTTCTACCTACTGGCCGGAGTCCTCATCGGGTTCGCGATCGACGAGAGCGAGCTGCTCGACCTGGCCCAGTGGGGAATCGCCTTCCTCGTGTTCCTCTTCGGAACTCACGTCGACCTCGAGGCGTTCCGGTCGACCGGGCGAACGAGCGTCGCTATCGGCGTCGTGCAGGCGGTCGTCGTCGGCGGCCTGGCGGTCGGCGGCGCGCTCGCGTTCGGCGTCGATCCGCTGAACGCCGTCTACTTCGGCGTCGCCGCGGCCCTGAGTTCCTCGCTCGTCGCGACCAGCTACCTCGATACGGACGAGGGTGTGCGACCGACCCATGCACAGGTCGCCGAATCGATCCACTTCACGGAGGACCTGCTGGGCGTCCTCGTCGTGTTGGGCCTGAGTGCGTTCGTGTACGCGACCGAGCCGGCCCCCTCCCAGCTCGCGGTTGGCGCGGGGCTGTTCGTACTCGCACTTGGAGTCAGATACCTCGCCTTCCACCGGATCACGAGCAGGCTTCGGGGAGATTCCGAGGTGATGATGCTGTTCGGAATCACGCTCGCGATCGGCTTCATCGCGCTCGCCGAAGTCGCGAATCTCTCGATCGTCGTCGGCGCGTTCGCCGCCGGGATCGCCGTCGCCGACGACTACCCCCACTCGCTCGAGCTGGTCGACACGATCGACGACCTCGAGGACTTCTTTACGCCGATCTTCTTCGTCACCGTCGGTGCCCTGCTGGCGATCCCGACGCTCGAGACGGTCGGCTACACGGTCGCGCTCGTCGCGGCGGTGCTGATCCTCAACCCGCTGATCGTCGGCTTCCTCCTGCTTCGCGCCGGCTTCGATGGACGAACGGCCGTCCTGGCGGGACTGGCACTGGATCAGGTCAGCGTCTTCAGCCTCTTTATCGCGATCGAGGCGCTGATTGCCGAGACGATAACCCGCCCCCTGTTCGACGCGATCGTGCTCTCGGCGGCGATCACGATGCTCGTAGCGACGTACACGGCCCACAACGCCGAGGCGATCAACCGCTGGCTCCGCGAGCGCGGGCTCGTCCGCGCCGTTGGTAAACCGATCGGCGAAAAGACCAGCGTCGACGAGGGGCTCGAGGACCACGTCATCATTACCGACTTCGAACACGGCGGCGAGCACGTCCTCGAGGCCTGTTCGGAGCTCGATCGACCGGTCGTCGTCGTCGAGGACAATCCGACGCGGTTCGACGACGTCCGCGAACTCGCGGACAACTACGTCTACGGCGACGTGCTGAACGACCGGACGTGGGACGTCGCGGAACTTGAGACGGCGGCGCTCGTCGTCTCGCTCTCGCCCGAACTTGCCCGCGCCGAGGCGATCGCCGACCTCGAGACCGACACGCCGCGGGTCGTTCGGATCGAGTCGGCCGACGACGCCGAAGCCTTCCTCGAGCGCGATGCGATGGGCGTCGTCTATCCCGAGGCGATCACCGCTGAGCGGGTCGGCGACGACCTCGAGGCGCTGCTCGTCGGCGAGATCTCCCACGAGGAGTTCGTCGAACGCAGCCGCACGTTCTTCGAGGATCCACCGTATCCGGATCAGGAATCGTAGCTTATCGTTTGCACGTTACTGGGCGGAACCTATTCATATAGAATACCCAAGCACTCTTTAGTCGAGTCAGTTTGAGAAACGAGCAGGTCGTTAGGTTAATTTGGACTACTGCTCACAGCCTGCTCAGCGAGAGCTACGGCTCGGATTTAAGAGATGTGTAGGAGAACGAGCAGACGACGACGTTTACAAGAGCAAAGCTCTTGTGAAGCCAATCAGAACGCGAAGCGTTCTGAGGACGCCCGTCAGGATGTTCGTCGTCCAACTCCACGCCATTGGTTATTCGATCCGAGGAACAAGAACGATTCTCGGGGAATGAGGCGTTGAACGTCCTCAAAGAGCCGCCTGTCACTGGCTACATCGGCTGGTTGACACCCCTTCTGGCCCGCCGTCGGCGAAGCCGACGCGGG
>PWMF01000097.1 GCA_003559215.1 Natrialbaceae archaeon | reverse complement strand
GCTGTCAGTGGAACGCACAGACACATACGCTGTCAGTGGAACGCACAGACACATACGCTGTCAGTGGAACGCACAGACACATACACCGCCAGTGCGGAGTACGCGTATGGAGTTCGACGAGTGGGAACCGGTGTACGAGGCGATCCGTCGCGATTTCGGCTACGACCGCGGCGGCGACGAGCGCGCACGGGACGTCCTGGCCTCGCTCACAGAGCCGTTCGACCTCGAGCGACTCGACGCGGCCAGCGGGGCGACCGTCGCGATCGCGGGGGCCGGCCCGAATCTGTCGGACGAACTCGAGGACGCCCACGAGGCCGATGTCGTCTTCGCCGCCTCGACGGCCGCCGACACCCTTCTCGAGGCCGGCGTCGGCGTCGACTGCATGGTCACGGACCTCGACAAGAACCCCGACACCGTCAGCTGGTTGACCGAGCGGGAAACGCCGGTCGCGGTTCACGCCCACGGCGATAACGTCCCGCAGCTCCGGGCCGTCGTGCCTGACTGTCGCGGCGAGTGGCTCCTGCCGACGACGCAGGTCGCGCCCCGCGGTCCGGTCCGGAATCCCGGCGGCTTTACCGATGGCGACCGGGCCGCCTTTCTCGCGGACCACCTCGGGGCCGCCCGACTCCGGTTCGTCGGCTGGACGTTCGACGATCCGTCCGTCGACCCGACGAAGGCCCGCAAACTCGAGTGGGCCGAACGGCTGCTGTACTGGCTCGAGCGCCGACGGAGCGATCGGTTCGGCGTACTGGACGGACGGCGAGCGGATATCGAGACGACGCCGCTCCCGATCGAGTGAGTCCGCTCGAGGTCGGCCCTTCCGAGACGTCTCGTTGCCGGTAGTCGATCCCATGATCCGATCACTCCCCGTTCTTCCGTATCAGAAATCCTTATTATGGTAGCCGGTAGATGTTCTCCCGTACAAGGCGGTTAGACGGACCATTCGGAGGTAATGACCGAAACTGGCGGTCTCCGAAACTGGTTTCGTCCGAAACGTTATCTTTCATCTTGAGCTACTTTTTAGGCGACAAGAAAGCTTATGCCGAGATGCTCAACTTATGGAATTATGTCATCCGACACTTCGGTGCAGAACGATGCTTCCGGGAGCCGGAACGATCGGCTTCCGAACCTAGTTACGATCGTCGGCCGTGGGGTGCCGTCGAACTTCGAGATCGCGGTCAACGGCGAGATCGAGATGCTCGCGGACGATCCGGTCGCGGAAGGAACGGTCGTCTCCGGCGGGGTCGCAGAGGGGACGATCGAGGTCGGCGTCCAACGGTTTCGCTTCTCGGGCCAGATGGCCAACGTTCACGTCGTCGACTGGAACGGCGTCGAGATGTCCGACTCGGCGAGCACCCCGGAGGTACACGTCGATTACGGGATCGCGCCCCGATAGCGTAACGGACGGCCGGCGCCCGTAGCCATCTACCTCTGCATCGAGGGTTTCTCCGGTTCGCGTTTCAGCTATTGTCGGCAGCGAACTCGTTCGTCCGCGGTAGTCGCAGTGACGGCACCGGACTCACCGATCCGGTGCGACCGCCTCGATCGTCGCCTCGATCTCGTCACGGTCGGCACCGCGGGGAAAGCCGATCGCGAGATCGTCCACACCGTCGATAGCCTCGAACTTCTCGAGCTCCTCGCGGGCGCGCTCCGGCGTTCCCGCGGCGCCGAGGTCGTCGAGCAACGCGTCGGGAATCCGTTCGACGGCGCGGTCCTGCTCGCCGCTGGCCCACGCGGCGGCGATCTCGTTTGCCGCCTCCTCGTAGCCCTGGCGGGCGAGCGATTCCCGGTAGTACGTTCCCATCGCACCGACGTAGAACGCCAGGTGCTGGCGCGCGAGCTCGCGGGCGCGGTCGCCGTCCTCGAGCGCACAGGCCGTCACCGAGAGCGTAACGCGGACGTCCTCGGGGTCGCGGTCGCCGAGTTCCATCCCGCGCCGGAGGTCCTCGAGACGGTCCGCGAGCCCGTCGGGGGTGAAGACGATCGCGTGCCAGCCGTCGGCGAACCGGCCAGCGAGTTCGACCGACTTCGGCCCCATCCCCGCGGCGTCGATCGGCACGGGTTCGGACGGAGGATCACAGCGCAGCCGAAAGACCGCGAGCGAGAAGACGTCGCCATCGTAGTTGACCGGCTCCCCGCTCATCACCGCGCGCATGATCTCGAGGTACTCGCGGGTCCGTCGGAGGGGACGGTCGAACTCGACCCCGTGCCAGCCCTCGATGACGGCGGGACCGCTCGGCGCGATCCCGGCCCGGAGCCGTCCGTCGGCGACTTCCTGGAGTGTCGTCATCGTCTGTCCGAGCAACGCCGGCGACCGGGAGTAGACGTTGACGATGCTCGGGCCGAGCCCGATCTCATCGGTCTCGCGAGCCATCGCTGTCAGGACGGTGACCGCGTCCCGGCCCCAGGTCTCGGGAAGCCAGGCGTACTCGTAGCCGCGGGACTCGCCGAGCGCCGCGAGCTCGACGAACGAGTCGACCGAGGGCTGTGCTGCGACCGGAAGGTGAAGGCTTTTGTCTGTCATCGGGATCACGCTGTCGGTCCCCGACACGCTCGATCGTGGGCCGATCGGTCTCGGTCGGGGGTTGCGACGGGAGACGGCTCGAACGTACACAATCAACTCTCTTAACGTTTCCTCCGATCGACTGAAACGCTCTGGATCGGTGCATCGCGGACCAGAGCGCCCCTGCGACGGGTACTCGAGCTGTCGGTTCGGGAGTAAGTCCTATACACGGCGGTGCCATACCGTTCTGTATATGGAGGACGTCGGTTCTCCGACGACGCGTCGGAGAGTGCTCGCGGGGACCGCCACCGCTATCGCCGGCCCGCTCGCCGGCTGTACGGAGAGACTCTGGTCCCGAGCCGAGAATCCCGGTCCGGACCAGGTTTCGTTGACGATCAAGGCAGTACCCGCCGACGACGACATCGTCGCCGCAAAGATCGCGAGTCAGCTCCGGGAAAACCTCGAACGGGCCGGGATCGACGCGACGTTCGAGCCGATCGCCAAGGCCGAGCTGTACCGCGACGTTCTGCTAGAGGGCGAGTACGACATCTTCGTCGCCAGACACGCCGAAATCGACGAATACGACGCGCTCCGCGGTCTGTTGCACTCGCGGTACGCAACCGAAGCGGGCTGGCAGAACCCGTTTCAGTTCTCGGACGTCACCGTCGACGACCTGCTCGAAACGCAGCTTGCCGCCACGAACGGAGACCGAGATCGGGCCCTCTCGGAGCTGTTCGATCACCTCACCGAGACGGTCCCGTACACAGCCGTCGCCTTTCCATCCCGAATCGGGGCGGTCGGAACGACGCTATCCGAAACGATCTCCGGGCCGCCACACCGCCCGCTCGACTACCTCGAGCTCCTCTCAGAGCCGTCCGACGAGGGGCCGTGGGACCGTCCGCTCGAGGTCGGCGTCTTCGGCGAGGCGCTCACCAGCCGACTGAACCCGATCGTCGTCGACTCCAACCAGATTCCAGCGCTGTTAGCGCTGCTGTACGATCCGCTCGCCTATCGAACCGACGACGGAGCGATCCCCTGGCTCGCCGAGGACGTCGAGTGGGAAGACGGGTCGCTGCTCGAGGCGAGGGTTACGCTGCGGGACGATCAGCGCTGGCACGACGGGCAAACCCTCGATGCCGAGGACGTCGCCTTCACTTACCGATTTCTCCGGGACACGTCGCTCGGCGACACCGAGAGCGGCGTTCCCGCACCCCGGTATAGGGGCCAACAGAGCCTCGTCGAGAGCGTCGAGGCGATCGACTCCCGAACGATCGAGTTCTCGTTTCGAACCGCGAACCGGGAGACGGCGATCCGGGCGCTTCAGATTCCGGTGTTGCCCGCTCACGTCTGGGAACCTCGATCGACCGTCGTCGGCGAACGCCAGACCGAGGCGCTCGTCCACGACAACGAGGAACCGGTCGGCTCGGGACTGTTCGAACTCGAGGAGGTCACAGACGACACCGAGGTGGAGCTCGTTCCGTTCACCGATCACGTCCTCTACGACGCGGACGACGGGCCCTCGGTCGTCGAGGAGTTTCCGCAGTTCGACGGAATCAGGTTCGTCGTCGCGCCGAACTCGGGGGCGGTCGTCGACCTGCTCGAGGAAGGGGAGATCGACCTCACGGGGACCCCGCTCCCGACCGACGAAACCGGGAGGGTCAGCGAACTGTCGGGTCGCTCCGTGCTGACCGTACAGACCGACGAGTTCTACATGGTCGGCTACAACAGCCACCACGAGCAGCTCGGCAACCCCCACTTCCGCCGGATCCTCTCGCGGCTGCTCGACCGCGAACACGCCGCGTCCGAGCTGTTCGACGGGTTCGCGGAGCCGGCTCGAACGCTGGGTTCGCTGTTCGGCGTTCGCGAGACCGAACTGGCCGACGCGGAAACCGAACTCACCGTCTTCCCGGGTTCGGACGGCGAGGTCGACTCGGACCAGGCGCGGTCGCTCTTCGAGGCAGAGAACTACCGGTACGAGGACGGAGTCCTGCTCGAGTGAGCACCAGCGATCGACCGGGCCGTATTAATGTCTCCCGCGTCGTACTTCTCCCGTATGACCCTCGCCCAGGTCGTCCTCGAACTCACGCTCGTCGTGACGACGATGCTCGTCGCGGCGACGCTCGTGTTCGTCGGGCCCCGACGTCTCGTGGCCGCGGTTCGGGGCTACCGGTGGCGACTCGAGGCTTGCCTGCTTCCGATCGCTGCGCTCGGGGTCGTACTCGCGTTGCGGTGGTCCACCCGGGACGTCGTTTTACGTCTCGAGCGTCGGGTAATCGGACACAATATCACCCACACCCTGTTCGCGCTGGAGCAGCGACTGCTCGGGGAGACGCCAGTCGTCTTCCTCCAATCGATTCAGACCGAGACCCTGACCGAGTTCTTCGTCTTCATCTACATCTACGGTTACGCCTTCCTGTTGCTGTTCCCGATCATTGCCTACTTCGCGCTCGAGGAGATGGAGGAGCTGTCGACGCTGCTGCTCGCGTTTGCCGCCAACTACGGGATCGGCCTGCTCTGTTACATCCTCTTTATCGCCTACGGTCCCCGAAACTTCGATCCACTGCTGTTCGAGCCGCTGTTGTACGACGCCTTCCCGCAGTCGCGGACGCTCACCAACCAGGTCAACCAGAACACGAACGTCTTCCCGTCGCTGCACACGTCGCTGTCGATGACGGTGTTCTTCCTCGCCTGGTTGACCCGCGACCGATACCCGCTGTGGGTCCCGCTGTCGGGGTTTCTCGCCGTCAGCGTCGCGCTCTCGACGATGTACCTGGGCATCCACTGGTTCCTGGACGTCGTCGCGGGGACCGTCCTCGCCCTGGTGAGCGTCTACATCGGCGTCAACTACACTGTCGACGGGATCGTCTCCACCGGCCGGCGCCACCTCAGCCGACGGTTCGCTCGGATCGGAAGGCCGGGAGACGACTGAAACCAACTGTGTAAGGGCCCGAAACTTTGCTTCCCGCTCGCGTCGAACCGATCATGATCGTCCACTGGCACCGCAACGACTTGCGAGGTTCCGACAACCGCGGACTCGCTCGAGCGGCCCGAGCCGATCGGGTCGTCCCCGCGTTCGTTCTCGATCCGACGGTTCTCGAGCACGCCTCGCCGATCCGCGTCGCCTGTCTCCTCGAGGCGCTCGCCGATCTCCGTGCGTGGTACCGCGACCGCGGCTCCGATCTCCTCGTCGTTCGCGGGGACGCAAGGCAGGTGATTCCCTCTCTCGCAACCGAACGCGACGCCACTCGAGTGGTTTGGAACGAAGACTACAGCGGACTCGCTGCCGAGCGCGACGAGGCGGTCCGGATGGCTCTCGAGGAGAAGGGGATCGATCACGAGTCGGTCACGGACGGGATCCACCACGAGCCGGGATCGATCTCGCCGAACGAAGGCGTACACTACTCGGTGTTTTCGTACTTCTGGAAGAAGTGGCGCGACCGGGAGAAGGCCGATCCCGCGCCGGCGCCGACCGCGGAGGACCTCGCCGACCTCGAGGCCGACCCGATCCCCTCGCTTTCGGAACTCGGGTTCGACGAGCCCGACGCCGATCCCTCGACGGTGAGTCGGGACGCGGCGCGGGACCGACTCGAGACGTTCTGTTCGGACGCGATCTACCGCTACGCGGACGAACGGGACGTCCCCGCCGCGGGATCGACGTCCCGGCTTTCGACCCACCTCAAGTGGGGGACGATCGGCCCCCGGGAGGTGTACGCCGAAACCGAGCGGTCACTCGAGGACGCGCCGGACGAGGACGCCCGCGAGAGCGTCGTCGCGTTTCGCCGTCAGCTGGCGTTCCGGGAGTTTTACGTCCACGTGCTGGCGTTCAACCCTGAGACCGTCACGGAGAACTTCAACAGCTACGAGAACGGCATCGAGTGGCGGACCGATCCGGACGAACTGGCGGCCTGGCGGGCGGGCGAGACCGGCTACCCGATCGTCGACGCCGGGATGCGCCAGCTTCGAACCGAGGGGTGGGTCCACAACCGCGTCCGGATGCTCGTCGCCTCGTTCCTGACGAAGGATCTGTTGGTCGACTGGCGCGAGGGGTACGACTGGTACCGACGTCATCTCGCGGACCACGAAACCGCAAGCGACGTCGCTGGCTGGCAGTGGGCGGCTTCGACCGGAACGGACGCACAGCCGTACTTTCGAGTGTTCAACCCGACGAAACAGGGCCGGGAGTACGATCCCGACGCGGCGTACATCCGGAACCACGTTCCCGAACTCGAGGACGTCCCGGCCGATCGGATCCACGAGTGGCCCGAGCTCGCGCCCGAGGAACGGACCGAACTCGCTCCCGACTACCCGGCCCCGATCGTCGATCACGCGAGCAGGCGAGAGGAGGCGATCGCGACGTTCGAACGGGCCCGCGACGAGGCGTAGGCAGGCCGTACTGAGCGGTTGTCAGAAACGTACACGGACCACTACCCTTATCGGTAGGTGTCTGGTACTGCTCGTATGACCGCTCCGAGCGATCCGTCGGCGGCCGACGGAGCGGACCGTCCGACGCGGGCAATCATCGAGGCGGTCGCCAGACACGAGGGGGTCGACGTGACGGCGGTCGAGCCGCCGGCCTACGAGCCGCTGTACGCCGTCGTCGATCCCGAGGCGCTCGACGCGCTGTTCCGAGGGAGCTCCTCGGACGGGGCGTCGCTTTCCTTCGAGTACGCCGGGTACGACGTCACCGTCTCCGGCGAGGGCCAGATCGACGTGACCGATCCGTCGACGGGAGAGACGGTCGTCGGCTGCTTTCGCGAGTGACCGTGCCTACTCCTCGTCGATCGCGATTGTTCGACCCGTCTCGCTTGAGCGGTAGATCCCGTCGATCACCCGCTGGACGGTCAGGGCCTGCTGGATGCTCTCGTTGTCGACCTCGCCGGCCGCGATCGAATCGAAGAACGCCCGCTGTTCCTCGGTGTGGGTGTCGTTCTGTCGGGTTTCGATCGAAGTATCCTCGAGATGGTCCGGGCCGGCCGTGCTCGCGGAGTGGACGGAGAGGTCACCGTCGAGGAGATCGAACATCGCCGCGGACTCGGTTCCGCGGACGACGAACTCGTTGTTCTCCGGCCGGTTGGTCGCCCAGGCGACCTCGAGCGAGATCGTTCGGTCGTCCGCGGTTCGGATGAACGCGCTGGCAGAGTCGTCGACGTCGAAGCCGGCCGGGCCCGCGTCGTCGCCCCACATCTCCAAGTAGGCGTACTCCTCCCGAGAGCCGAACTCGCCGCGGGTGACGCCGGTTACCTCCGCGACGGTGGGATCGCCCAGCAGGTACAGCGCGAGGTCGATGGCGTGAACGCCGAGATCGATCAGCGCGCCGCCGCCCGAGATTTGACGCCGGGTGAACCACGACCCGCGCCCCGGAATCCCCCGTCGGCGGACGTAGTTCGCCTCGATGTGTGATACGTCGCCAAGCTCGCCCCGTTCGATCCGGTTTCTGACGACCCGAACCGTGTTCGCGAACCGGTTGTTGAAGCCGACCATACAGTAGGCGTCGCTGTCGGCCGCGGCGCTCGCGATCCGCTCGGCGCTTTCGAGGGAGTGAGCGAGCGGTTTCTCGAGGAGGACGTGGAGGTCTCGGTCGAAGGCGTCGACAGCGTACTCCTCGTGGTACTTGTTCGGCGTCGTGATAATGATGGCGTCGACGGCGTCGTACAGCTCGTGGTGATCGTCGTAGACGTCGACGTCGTACCGGCGGGCGAAACGGGTTCGCGCGTCGGCCGCGACGTCCATCCCGCCGACCAGTGGAACGTCGAGCTCGAGGAGGCGTTCGGCGTGGTAGCGACCGATGTTCCCGAGTCCGACAATACCGGTTCTGATGTCGCCTCGTGGTGTTGTCATGTGGTCATACGTTGGGGTGTGATGGTTCGATCGGCGGTTCGAATCCGGGGATTCGTGCGGAGCTTCGTATTCGATTTCCTTTGTTCCGTCGTTCGTTCACTGACGCGCCCCGTGACACGAGCGCGTTTCGCTGTGTCTACTGATAGCTCTCCTCAACGTAGGTGAGTCTATCGGCCCACTACTCCCCTCGGGTTACAGTCAACAGTGTCGAAGCACCGACTGAACGGGACTCAGTCCTCGGCTTCCGTCGGAGCCGCCCCCGGTTCCGACCCCGAGCGATCGACGATTCCGTGAACGAGCGCCTCGCCGCTCGCCGTGTCGAACAGGTGGATCTTCGAGCCGTCGAGGACGACCTCGATAGTTTCGTCCTCCCGGATGTCGGTGTCCGGTGAGACGCTCATCAGGAGCTGGTCCGGAGAATCGAGCGCGTCCTCCTCCATCGTTCGCTCCGCTCCCTCGTCGAGCATGAGGTAGACGAAGACCTCGTCGCCCATTGGCTCGAGCACGTCGGTCATCGCCTCGATCCCTTTCGTCGGCCGGGTGAGATCGTCGGCGGCCCTCTCGAGGTGGACGTCCTCGGGTCGGACCCCGAGGGTGGCGTCGTCGCCGGCGCCGACACCGGGGACTCCTGCGGGGTCGAACTCGAGATCGAAGTTCTTCGTCTCGAGACCGTCGGCGACGACCTCGCCCCGCACGAAGTTCATCGACGGTGAGCCGATGAAGCCGGCGACGAACAGGTTCGTAGGCTCGTTGTAACAGGTAAGCGGCGGATCGATCTGCTGGAGCTCGCCCGCGTTGATGACGGCGATCCGATCGGACATCGTCATCGCCTCGGCCTGGTCGTGGGTGACGTAGATGATCGTCGTGTCCAGCTCCCGGTGAAGTCGCTGGAGTTCGGTTCGCATGTGGACCCGGAGCTTCGCGTCCAGGTTCGCCAGCGGCTCGTCCATCAAAAAGACGTCCGGGTTGCGGACGATCGCGCGGGCGATCGCGACCCGCTGGCGCTGGCCGCCGGACATCTCGTCGGGCATCCGATCGAGCATCCCCTCGAGCTGTACGATATCCGCGGCCTGTTCGACGCGGCGTTCGACCTCCTCGTCGTCGAACGTTCGCAGTCGGAGGCCGAAGGAGATGTTGTCGAAGACGTCCATGTGGGGAAACAGCGCGATGTTCTGAAAGACCATCGCGACGCCCCGATCCTTGGGAGCGAGGTTCGTGACGTCGGTGTCGCCGATGTACACCGTCCCCTCCGAGGGGCGGGTCAGCCCCGCGATCGTCTCCATCGTGGTCGATTTCCCACAGCCGGAGGGACCCACGAGGCAGACGAACTCTCCGTCCTCTATCTCGACGTTCATGTCGTCGACCGCGACGACGTCTTCGTACCGTTTCGTGACGTGTTCGAGTCGTACTCGTGCCATAGTGTCTTACTCCTTGAGTGCGCCCGCGGTGAGCCCGCTAACGATCTTCTCCTGTGCCACGATCACGAGGATCGCGACCGGGAGCACGCCGATGATGCTCGCGGCGGCCATCAGGTTGAACAGGATCTCGTACTGCCCCTGGTAGCCCAGAATGCCCTCGAGGATCGGTGCCCAGTTCGCCGGTTCGCCGTCGGTCATCAGATACGAGAAGAAGAACTCGTTGTACACCGCGATGAACGTCAACACGCCCGCGGTCGCGACGCCGGGCGCCGACAGCGGGATGATGACCCGAAACAGCGCGCCCAGGCGGGTCGTCCCCTCGACCCGGGCGGCGTCCTCGAGGCCGTCGGGAATCTGTGCGTAGAACGTCGTGAGGATGAAGATCGCCAGCGGCATGAAGATCGCCGAGATCGGCATCACCATCGCCCCCGGCGTGTTGTACAGCGTGCCGTCGCTCATCACCGGCTCGAGGACCGAAACCGGCGTGTTGAACAGGTCGTTCAGCGGGATGAAAAACGCCGCCGGCGGAAAGAACGACACGACCAACACGAGCAGCATGAGCGGCGTCTTCCCCGGAAACTCGAGCCGTCCGAAGGCGTAGCCCGCGAGGCTGGCGACGACCAGTACCAGCACCGTCGAGGCCGTCGCGATGACGAAGCTGTTGAACATGTACCAGTGGAACGGCAGGGTCTGGAACACCTCGACGAACGCGCCGGGATTGAACCCGTTGGGCGTGAAGACGATGTTCTGAAGCTGGCCCTCCGGCGTGAGCGCGACCATCAGCAGCCAGTAGAAGGGAAACAGCGTCGTAAAGAGGAAGAAGATCGCCGTGACGTAGAACATCGCCCGGTAGACGCGCTGGGGGTTCTGGATCGATCGGTCGACCCACCGGGAGAACGGGCCGCGATCGAGTTCGGCGTCGCCGCCGGCCCCGAGTGTCGCGCCACCATCGGCGAGCCGACTCGGCGCCCGACCGCCGTCGGGGAGGCGGTGGGGCGGATCCCGTCGGCTCCCGGCGGAGCCGACGCCGCCGTCGATCGCTCCGGAACCGGTTCCGTCGTCTCGCGTCACGTCGTGGTCGTTCGGTCTCATCAGTAGAATCCCGCCTCCGTGTCCCGGAACAGGGCGATGTACACCGAGATGAACAGCCCGATCACCAGCGCCGTCATGAACGCCACGGCCGCCGCGGTCCCGAAGATGCGTGTGCCGCCGAACATCGCCTCGACGACCATGCAGGTCAGCGACGGCACCGTCGTACAGCCGACGCTCGACTCGATCAGCCCGTACACGCGCATCGCGTCCATCGTCCGGAACAGCATCGCGACCAGCAGCGCCGGCAGGATCAGCGGCAGCGTGATCAGCTTGAACCGCTGCCAGGGCGAGGCGCCCGCGACGCGCGCGACGTCGTAGAGGCTCCGGTCGACGCTCTGGAGCCCCGCGAGGATCAGCAGCGCCATGAACGCCGTCGACTTCCAGATGTCGGCGACGAGGACGATGACGAACGCGTCCCCACTGTCGGCGAGCGGGTTCGGACCGAAGACGCCGAGCCACTGCATCAGGTCGGTCCCGAAGCCGACCTCCGGCTGGAACAGCAGGAAGAAGATCATCCCCTGGATGACGATCGGGACGGCCCACGGGAGAATAATCGCGACCCTGACCCAGCGCCGACCGCGGAACTCCTGGTCGAGGATCAGGGCCTGCCCGAAGCCGAAGACCGTCTCGAAGAAGACGCTGATGACGGCGAAGCCAAGGGTGACGAACAGCGCCTGCTGGAGGAGTGGCACGCCGAAGTCGACGAAGGGAAACGACGCCGACAGCGACACGTCCAGGAACTGCTGGGCCAGCCTGACATCGCCCGTGAGCACGTCGACGTAGTTCTCGACGCCGACGAACCCGCCCAGCGTCTCCGCGCCCCGCGTTCGGTCCTCCCGGAGCGACATGACGAACGTCATGAACAGCGGGTAGAAGGCGATGAAGGCGAGCAACAGGAACGAGGGGATCAACAGGAGGTAGGCGTAGGCCGCCTCGCTCAGTCCCTCCATCCAGTTGACGATGGCGTTGCCTGTTCGTTCGCGTTCGGGGGTTTCGCTGCCGATCCCCGTATCGGTATCACTGGTCATCTTGCTCACCTATGTCGGCCTCACTTGCCTCGAGTCGATCCGCCAGATCGCTCATCGCCTCCTCGGGCGACTTCACGCCCCGGTAGGTCCCGTTGACCTCCTGATAGATGTGGGCCGACTGCTCCGGCCAGACGTCGGTCACGGGTCTCGGAACGGCGTTCTCGCCGGCGATCTGAATGGTCTCGGCGTACTCAGCGACGGGACCGGTTTCCTCGGGGTCGGCCTCCTCGAGCAGTTCGACGATCGGGGGGATCCAGCCCTGGATCGCAAAAACCGTGAGCATGACCTCCTCGGTCGCGAACGCGTCCATCACCCGGAGCGCCTCCTCCTGGTTTTCACTCGCAGGATTCAGCGTCAGGTGCCAGCCGCCGAGCGCCGCGCCGGTGCCGCCGATCCCGTCGTACTCGGCTTGCCCCTCCTCGATGCCGAAGGGCATCGGCATCATCCCGACGTCGTCGCCCATCCCCTCGTCGTGGGCGATCGCGATCGAGTACGGCCAGTTGCGGTGCATCACGACGTTGCCGGCCGCGAAGGGACCGCGAGCGTCCTCCTCGGTGTACTGGACGATCGCGTTCGGAGCGATCTGCTCGAAGCCTTCGAGGGCGTACTCGTCCTCTTGGCCGCGAATGAACGTCCGCATCATCCGGATCGCCTCGATGACGGGTTCCTCTGCAACCGTGACGTTGCGGTCGCCCGCTTCGAACAGTTCCTCGAGGCCGCCGAAGTACGCGCCGCCCCAGGTACTCATCACCTCGTTGAATGTACAGCAGGCCAGCCCCTCGTAGGCGGCCGCCTGCGTGGTGAACCCGAAGTCGACGCCGGAGTCGTCGCGGACGTCGGCTGCGACCTCGGAGAACTCCTGCCAGGACATCGGCTCGGTCCCCCAGTCGTCGGTGTCGTAGCCGGCCTCCTCGGCGAGGTCCTGGCGATACTGCATCGTCCCGAAGTCGGGAAACAGCGGCAGCGCGTGGAGCTCGCCGGTCTCGGGGTGGCGAGCGGTCTCGACGGCCGCCTCGAGGTAGTCGTTCTCGATCAGGCCGAGGGTGTCACTCGAGAGCCGATCATCGAGGTTGACCGTCTGCTCGCGCAGGATAAACGGGATCGTCCACCCGCTGTCCATCATGAAGATGTCCGGCTGGGACCGCCCCGCCTGGAGCGCAGACTGTGCGGCGGATCTGCGCTGTTCGGTCTCGTCCGGTCCGGTACGGACCGATACGGTGATATCCTCGTCGAGACCCGCATCCCAGAGCGCCTGGTGTAGCTCCCCCTCCGGATCCATGATGTCCTGAAAGTCGGTGTCGCCGTAGACGACGACCGCCCCTTCCTCCGCGCCACGACCGAGACACCCTGCCAGTCCGACCGATCCGGCGCCGGCTACCGAGGCCGCCGCGACGAACGATCGGCGAGAGACGCCGGTGAATGATGTATGTTCACACTTGTCTTCCACCATCCCTGTTCGGAACCACTCTCAGAACCTTAATCGTTGGCGTATAAAGGTCATAATGCGGTGAAAATCTCTACGAACGGACCGCGTAATCGAAGAATACTGTCCGATCGGAGATTCGGTCTCCTCGAGATGGTTACATTCGGGCAACTACTCCTCGAGTTCGGGCGGTTTGTGTCGGCCGATGTGGATCTCGTGGGCCTCGATGTCTTCGAGGGCCGCGACCCGGCCGCCGACCGTCACCTCCGAGCCGTCTTCGTTCTCGAGGGTGATCGCGGCGACCTCCTCGCTGACCTCGAAGGAGACGTCGATGATCTGGCCGCGGACGACCCGCTGGCCGCCGACGGCGACGTCCCGACCGACGATCGTCGCGTAGAACTCCCCGCCCTCCTCGATAACGTCTTTCACGCAGCGACGGATCGAGGCGTACTTTCGCGGGTAGCTTCGGGGATCCGCGTCCTCGCCCAACGTCTCCTCGGCGGTCGTCCAGAGCACGGTGCCAAAGAAACCCGACACCAGAAATCCGAGCGCCGAGCGGTTGAAGATGACGCCGTACCGGTCCTTGTCGTCCCGGAGTGCGTCCTGGGTCGCGTAGATGGAGTAGTTGCCGTCGGCGACGGCCAGCACCGGGGTCGTGATACCGCGTCGCGCACGCGTCGTCGTCGCGATGGCGGTGTAGTCGAAGTCGTCCGAACTCGGGACCTCGTCGGCCGGGGTCACGATCAGGTCGATACTCACGCCTCGGTCGAGCGCCCCCGAGAGTTCGTCCTCGAACCGGGTGAGCAGATCGGGCGTCAGCGACAGCGAGAGCTCGTACTCGGCGTCCGCGATGATCTCCTCGAGATACCGCAGGATCGTCGAACGCGACTTGACGAGTGACACCGCCTCGGTATCTCGCGCGGGCGCCGTGTAACGCGCCTCGAGTTCGTCGATCATCTGCTCGAGGGAGTGTTGGACCTCGTCGAAGGCGTCGGCCGGGTCGATCGCGACGACCTTCATCGGCCGGGACTCGCGCAGTTCGACCAGCCCCCGGTCGCTCAGGCTACGGACGGTGTCGTAGACGCGTGGCTGGGGAATCTCGGTCCGATCCGCGATCTCGCTTGCGGTCAGCTGTCCCTGCTCGAGGACGGTCAGGTAGGCGTCGATCTCGTACTCGCCGAGGTTGAACCGATCCCCGACTCGCTCGACGGTCGAGCGAAGTTCGTCTGGTGCCATACCCGTTCGCAGGATTCGGACGGATAAATGATTTATTACAACGCGAGTACTACCGGGTTCGAAAATCGGCTCCTCTCGCGAGGGAGATGTGGGTCAGAACGCTTAACCACGGCGGCCATGAGTGTGCTGTCATGCTGGAGGTCGCACAGGTTCCGGAGGAGGAAGCCCTCGAGCGCACCAACGAGATACTCCCCGAGGCGATCCCCGGAATCGTCGGCCAACTGCTCCTCGCGGCGATCGTGTTCGTCGTCGGCTGGTATCTCTCGAAGCTCGTCGTTCGGCTCACGGGCCGAACCGTTGCCCGCCGCATCGAGCGGCCGAGCGTCACGCGAACGGTCCTGCGAGCCGTCAGATTCTCGGTCCTGTTCGTGACCCTCATCGTCGTCGCCGGCATTCTCGGCGTCGGCGACACGCAGATCCTCCTCTCGGTGACCGTCATCTCCGCCGTGGTCGCGGTCGTGCTCGCGCCGCTGGTCGGCAGCTTCGTCAACGGCCTGTTCGTCCTCGCGGACAGGCCATACGAGATCGGCGACATGATCGAGATCGTCGACGAGGGCCACACCGGGTTCGTCGAGGATATCACGATCAGATACACCAAGATCTTCACCGTCCAGAACACCTTTATCGTGATTCCGAACTCGGAGATCCAGCAGCGGGACGTGATCAACTACTCGGCGGAGGACGAGCGAACGCGGCTCTCCCTCGAGTTCGAGATCACCTACGAAAGCGACCTCGAGGCCGCGCGCAGTCACGCCGAGCGAGCGGCCCGATCGGTCGACGTCGTCATCACCGGCGGGCCCGATATCCGGATCGGTAGCGCGCGCTACGCGGCCGCCCCGCTCTGCAACGTCCGCGAGTACGCCGACAACGGCATCATGTTGGAGCTATTCTTTTGGGTCCAACATCCGTACAAGCAGGCTGTCGCCCGGTCGGCGGTGCGGGCGGCGGTCCGAGAACGCTTCGCCGGCGCGGATGTCGAGTTCGCCTACCCCCATCGCCACCACGTCTTCGACGGCGACAGCGGGACCGTAAGAGTCGTCGTCGACGATCCCCAAACGCCCCGTCCGGACGTCGGTCCCTCCGTCGACGCCGACGGCGACGCCGCTAACCCCGACGGGTAGCCGTTACCTCGCGCGGGCTCCCTCGACGGTGATGACTTCACAGTCGAGGTGCGTTCGCAGGTAGCCGTCGATGTCGGGATTGTCGGTAAACCGGCGAAAGAGGCGGCGCAGCCGGCTCGCCTGTTTGGTTCCGATCACGACGGCGTCGGCCTCCTCCGCGGCGACCTCGTCGAGGATGCTCTCCTCAACGAGAAAGCCGGTTCGGACGACGTACCGTGCGTTCTCGATCCGGCCGAACGCCGATTCGACGGCGTCCTTGAGATCGATGCGGCTCACCTTCTTTCCGTTCTGGTAGAGATCGACGTGCAGGATCGTCAGCTCCGCCTCGCGCTCGCGAGCGACCTCGATCGCGCGCCCGAGGGTTCGTCTGGAGTGTTTCGACAGGGGGTATCGGACGGGGACCACAACCAGCGTCATCATACGTTCGAACGATAGCCGCCCGGGTAAACCTTTCAGTTGGGACAGTTCTACACGACAATTTGTCACACGAAAGGGGTTCACTCGCACGGACGGGAGAGACAGTTCTTTACTCCGAGCGCCGCTACCGACCGGTATGGAAACGAGGTCGACCGCCAACGGCGACACCGTTTACGTCTCGGAAACGGACGGCGACAGGGGATCCAAGGGACCGTTTCTCATCGCCTACGAGTCGCCCGAGGCACAGCGACGGTACGGCTGGTTCTGTACCAACTGCGAGAGCTTCGACAACGCGATGGACTCGATGGGCCGAATCCAGTGCAACCGATGTGGCAACTTCCGGAAGCCGACCGAGTGGGACGCCGCCCACGAGTAATCGTGATTGGCTCGAACGGCGATATGCCACGTTCGGCGACTACCGACGACAATCGTGGCTTACTGTCGCCCGAACCGACAGTCGGTTTGTAGTCGTTGTCCGATCGCCGGGATTAGTTCGCGGTTTTTCGCTCTCGAGGCGTATGCATGTGCCAGACCTAGATTTATGAGGGTGGGTCACATACACCATACTGAATGGGACCTGTTAACATGCGTCTCGTCGAACAGGCCAAGTCGATTTTCGCCGACCTAGGTTACACCGTCGAAGGTACTGGCCCCGTGTTCCGCGCCGAACGAAAGTGGAAGGTCGTCCACGTCAATCCCGTCCTCGAACCCGGAGAGCTTCCGTCCGCGGCCGGGCAGTTCCACTGTTTCGTTGCCCGACCGGAGGACGCCGACGCGCTCGAGCGCGAACTCGAGCGTACGAACCCGAGCTACGAGTGGGCGATCATTGTCGTCGACGGCGACGACTATCAGGTCGAACGCGTCCCGCCGGGACCACGCATCTCCGCCTGACCCCCGCGCATTCACGTTTTTCGAGCGACGCTACTCCTCCAGCGCCCCGCGTGTCGCGGTCACGCCGGCGCCGGGGTCGACGTCCGCTCCCATCGACTCGAGGACGTCGCCGAGTGCCGTTACCGTGTAGACGACGTTCTTGGGGCGTGCGGAGTGGCCCATACAGCCGACGCGGAAGATCTCGCCGTCAAGATCGCCGAGGCCGCTCGCGACCTCGAGGTCGTAGCGCTCGAGCAGTTCCGCACAGACCTCGCCGTCATCGATCCCGTCGGGAACTCTGACGGCGTTCAGGCTCGGCAGCCAGTACTCCTCGGGGGCGTTCATCTCCAGACCCATCCCTTCGACGCCGGCTTTCAGCGCGCCGGCGAGGCGCTCGTGGCGCTCCCAGCGCTGTTCGATCCCCTCCTCGGCGACCAGCCGCAGCGCCTCCCGCAGCGCGTAGACGTTCGTGACGGGTGCGGTGTGGTGGTACGCGCGCTCGTCGCCCCAGTACCCCTCGAGCAGGGAGAGATCCAGATACCACGACCGGGGCTCCTCCTCGCGAGAGAGGACCTTCTCCATCGCCTCCTCGGACAGCGTCAACGGACTCGCGCCCGGCGGACAGGAGAGACACTTCTGGGGCCCGGAGTAGGCGACGTCGACGTTCCACTCGTCGACGCGGAGTTCGACCCCGCCCAGCGAGGTGACGGTGTCGGCGATCACCAGCGCGTCGTGGTCGTGAGCAGCCGCCGTGAGTTCGGAGACGTCGGGCTGGAGTACACCCGTGCTCGTCTCGGCGTGGACGAATCCGAAGACATCGGGGTCGTGTTCGGCCAGCGCGTCCGAGACGGCCGCCGGCTCGAGCGGTTCGCCCCACGGCGCGTCGACTTCAACGACCCCGCCGCCGGCACGACGGGCCATCGAGGCCATCCGACCGCCGAAGTAGCCGTTCGTCGGCACCAGCATCGTGTCGCCGGGCTCGACGACGTTGCCGATCGCCGCCTCCATCGCGGCCGAGCCGGTGCCCGAGACCGGGATCGTCCACTGGTTGTCGGTCCGGAACGCGTACCGGAGCAGCTCCTGGACCTCGTTCATGATCTCGACGAAGGAAGGATCGAGGTGGCCGACGAGCGGCGTGCTCATCGCTCGCAGCACGCGGGGGTGGACGTCGCTGGGGCCCGGCCCCATCAGCGTTCGGTTCGGCGGCGTCAGTTCGTCGATCTCGGCGACGTCGATCGTATCGTCGGAGCCGTTCATATAGCGTTCTGCGACGTGGATCTCAAAAGCGTTGACGAACCGTCGCGGAGTGGCGGAGACCGTCTCGGATGCCGCCGTCTTGCTATCACCGACCATACATTGAATAGCCACAGCGGTGTACGAGTACGAGCGATGGTATTCAAGAAGATCACGCTGATCGGCACGAGCACGGAGAGCTTCGACGACGCCGCGGACGACGCGATCGACCGCGCGGAGAACACCCTCCAGAACGTCTACTGGGTCGAGGTCGACGAACTCGGCGTCGAGATCGCAAGCGCCGAGAACCGGGAGTACCAGGCCGAAGTAACAGTCGCGTTCGAACTCGAGGAGTAACTACGTTCGGAACGACTCGCCACAGCCACACTCGCTGACGACGTTCGGGTTCTCGACGTGGAACCCCTCGGCCTGCAGTCCGCTCTCGTAGTCGAGGATACTTCCCTCGATGTACTTGAGACTCGCTGGATCGACGAACACCCGAAGCTCGTGGTGCTCGTAGATCGTGTCGTCGTCGTCGGGCGCGTCGTCGAACCGCATCCCGTAAGACAGTCCCGCACAGCCGCCCTGCTGGACGAAGAGGCGAAGGCCGGCAATCCCGGCGTCGAGCCCCTCGCTCTCGAGCAGGGACAGCGCCTGCTCGGCCGCCGATTCGGTTACCTCGATCTCGGGACGCGTGTCCGCGCTCGCGCCGTCCACGCTATCGGTGCTCATGTGTGTCCATTCCCGCGCAACGGTGTTAACCTTGACGCCGAACTCCCGGCTTCCAGGAGCGAGTTCGACCCGCGATCCGCACGGCTCCGGGCCCCCCGGCGATCACTGATACCCCGGTCTCGCCCTACACGCGCGGACGCTGTTGAACCGATCGATAGTACGTCCCGAACAGCCGTTCGTCGTTCGCCGAGAGCTCGACACCGTTCTCGGCGAGCAGCTCGATCATCCGGTCGAGCTCGCACTCGTACCACATTGAGAGCAGTCGAACGTTCTTCTGTGCGTAATCGTAGTTTCGTTCGAGGACGCGTGCATCGGTCGGATCGACCTCACACGGTTCCATCTCCTCTGGTACTGTGTCCCGCAACTACGTAAAACCAATCACAGATTAGTGACCTGTATCGACGGTGCCTACCGCACGTAGGGTCGGGCTACGCGTCCCGCTCTCGATTGGACCGGAGCCGAACGCTCTCGGCGTGGGCCTCGAGCCCCTCCGCGTCGGCGAGTGTCGTCACCGTCTCGCCGAGATCGGACAACCCCTCAGCAGAGAGGCGCTGGACGGTCGTCGACCGCAGGAACGTCTCGACGGAGAGCCCGCCGGTGATCCGTGCGGAACCGTTCGTCGGTAGGACGTGGTTCGTTCCGCTGGCGTAGTCGCCCGCCGCGACCGGCGTCTCCGGTCCCAGGAAGACGCTGCCCGCGCTGTCGATCCGCTCGAGGATCGACTCGTCGTCCTCGGCGATGATCGAGAGGTGTTCGGGTGCGTACGACTCGGTGAAGAGGATCGCCTCGCTCATCGAGCGAGCGAGGAGAACGCCGCTGGCGTCGTTCGAGAGCGCCTCCCGGATCACGTCCTCGCGCTCGCGGGCGCTCGCCTGTTCGTCGACGGCGTCGGCGACGGCCGCCGCAGCCGCCTCGTCGTCGGTGACGGCCACGACCGACGCGTTCGGGTCGTGTTCAGCCTGGGCGACCAGTTCGCTCGCGACGAGTTCGGGGTCGGCCGTCCCGTCGGCGACGACGACGACCTCGCTTGGCCCCGCGAGAAAGTCGATCTCGACGTCGCCTCGAGCCTCGGCTTTGGCCGCCGTTACCCACTTGTTCCCGGGGCCGACGATCTTCTGGACGTTCGTGATCGTCTCGGTTCCGTACGTCAGCCCCGCGATGGCCTGCGCACCGCCGACGCTGAAGACCTCGTCAGCGCCAGCGACGTGGATCGCCGCCAACGTCGCCGGACTGAGTTCCTCTGCAGGAGGGGTGACGACAACGACGTGGTCGACGCCCGCGACGACCGCCGGAACGACGCCCATGATCGCACTCGAGGGGTACGCCGCCGAGCCGCCGGGGACGTAGACTCCGACGCGCTCGAGCGGACGAAAGCGCCGTCCGAGTTCCCGCCCGTTACCGAACTCCTCGCGCCAGTCTTCGGGCAACTGGGCCTCGTGAAACTCCCGGACGTTCGCCGCGGCCGTCTCGATGGCCTCGAGCAGCTCGTCGTCGACCTCCTCGAGGGCGCGCTCGCAGTCGTCGGTGATCTCGAGGTTGCCGACCTCGACGCCGTCGAACTCGCTCGTGAACTCTCGGACGGCGACGTCGCCTTCCTCCCGAACTCTGTCGACGATCTCCCGGACGTCTCCTCTAACGGCCTCGATACCGGCGTCGCGCTCGAAGAACGCGACCCGGTCGTCCGGTCCGAGATCGGCGATCTCCCGCATCTCGACTGTCATATCCCGTCCTTTGCGCGGCGTTCGAAAAACCGTTTCCATCACGACTCCGAGGGCTTGATCGGCCAGATCCCGGTCGCGTCGAGCGTCGCCCTGACGAAGAGATAGACCAACAAGGTGAAGCCGACGACGGCGAACGGCGCCTGGAGCACGTCCGCGACGCCGCGACCGAACAGGAGTTGGCTGAATCCGCGAATGAAGAAACTCAGGACGACGAGTCCGAGTGCAACGAGGGCGAGTCTGACGAACCCCGAGCGATCCATGTGCAACCGTATGGCCCGTTACCGCTAAATCGTACCGATCTCCGTTAGGGTGGACGGGATGTACGATCTTGGCCTCGAACGATGTCCGGCTCGAGATCGGTCTCGCCGTATCGTGTGCGTTTCCCTTCCGAACACGATCGGGCTACGCGCTCGCTCGAGAGCAGGGAGTTTCCGCCTCCCTGTGACTCGTCTGCTCGGGAACGACCAACGTGGCCCACTCGCCGATCGAGACGACGGCCTTATATATACACCGGGCACTCGTCACTAATGCGAACGACGTGGCGCACCCGCCGCGTTCCCTCCGGCCGGATTCCGGCGCGGAGGCAGGCGCTCCATCCCAACCCGACCGCACCCATACGGGCGTGGTACTTGACTTCGATGGCTGCGATCGACCCCGTTCCGGATGTGAGTTCCGGACGATCGATCCGACGGCCTTAAGTGTATACGTGGATTCGGATGGAACGCAATCGAGAACCCGACGGCGCCGATCGACGGCCCGTCGGATCGGACGCTCGAGCTTCGAAGGGG
>PWMF01000204.1 GCA_003559215.1 Natrialbaceae archaeon | reverse complement strand
CGGACCTGGTGTTGCGACCGTCCCTGCGGCGCGCGCCCGAGATCACCCTCGAGCCCGAGTACTGGACCGACGCGGGCGGCGACCGAACCCTCCTGTTCGTCACCGCATCGGGCGCCGAGTTTGGGGCGTTCGAGACCGCCCTCGGTCTCGATCCGACCGTTACCGATCCCGTCCTCGTGGATCGCACTCCCGGCCGCCGGAGCTACCGACTCGAGCTCACCGACCGGGCGATCACCCTCGTCGAGGCGACCGCGGCCGTCGGCGGGCGACTTCGGGGCTGCTCGAGCTGTCGAGAGGGGTGGCGGTTCCGGATCCGCTTTCCCGACCGGGACGCGCTCGTCGCGTTCAACGATCGGTGTCGGGAACGGGACGTCTCGGTGACTGTCGATCACCTCCGACCAGCCGACGCCGACGGTGGGGGGCCGGTCTCGCTCACGGAGAAACAGCGAGAGCTGCTGACAGTCGCCTACGAGGAGGGGTACTTCGACGTCCCCCGGCGGATCTCCCAGGACGAACTCGCCGATCGGCTCGAGGTCTCGAAGTCGGCGGTCTCCCAGCGACTCCGGCGCGCGATCGCACGGCTCTGCGGGTCGGCGTTCGCTTAAAAACGGGTTTCCGAAGCCGATCGGGTCGTTACTCGTCGTCTTCGTCCTTCATCGCCCCGAGCTGGGAGACCAGCTGATCGGTCGAAACGTCGGACTCGAACTCGAGCTGTCCGTCGTGGTCGTGTTCGTGGACGGTGACGGCCTCGACGTCCTCGTCCTCATCGTCCTGCGGTTGTTGCTGTTCGGACTCGTCATAGCTACCAAAACCCATACTGGAACGAACGGGCGGCCCGAAGAAAGGTGTGGCGGTTCGGTCCATCCCCGCATCGTCGACCCCACCCGAAGGGATCACTTGAGCCGAAGGTACTGTCGATCGTACTCCGGTTCGCCCTGGCGCGGGTGGATCGTGATGAACGACTCCGGCGGCATATCCGCGAGGCGGGCCGGCAGGTCCCCGAGTTCGTTGTGCCAGCCGACGTCGCCGCGGCGCGGCGAGATCGCGACGATGAGGTCGTCGTCCTCGGTCCGGGCCTCCAGCATCGGCAGTAGCTTCCCCCAGTCGTCGATCGACTCGAACTCGGCGGTGACGTCCTCCTCGACGAGGCCGAACAGCTGCTCGAACTGGTGGGACGCCCCCTCGACGACGATGACGTTCAGCTCGGCCCCGAGGTTCGCCGCGATCCGTTTGACCAGGTGGACGGCCTCGTAGAACCCCTCGTGATGGTCGGCGCCGATCGGGACGACGACGAAGATCCGTCGCGTCGTGTTGATCGGGTGGCCGAGCCGCGAGATGAGCACCGGCAGCTTCGTCCGCTCGAGCACCTGGTCGATGATGCTACCGAAGATGCGGTGGCTGAAGCTCTGCGTGGCGTCCCAGCCCATGATGATCTGGTTGGCCTGGACCTCGACGGCACCCTGGACGATCCCCGAGGCGACGTTGTGGTTGACCCGGGCTTCCGTCTCGATGGGGACCTCCGCGGCGCTTCCTTCGGCCGCGAGGTCGTCGAGTTCGGCCTGGATGTTCGCGATCTGGTTCTCCGGCGACTGGCTGGTGTCGGGCTGGACGACGGTCATCACGTGAACCGGATTGGTTCCGCCATCGCCTTTGATCACGAACGAAAGCTCCAGCAGCCGCCGCTGGAGTTCGGCGTTGTGCGACAGCGGGAGCAGGATGTTCGGATCCCGCCCGTCGTCGGAGTCGTCATCGACCTCGCGCTCGAGCGCGAGCCGGTTGGCCGCGCGTTCGGTCATCCACGGACTGATGAGTGCGGTGATCAACAACAGGAGGACGACCGCGTTGAGGATCGCCTCGCTGAAAAGTCCGGCGTCGAACCCGACGAGCGTGATCGCAAGCGCGGCAGCCGCCTGGCCCGTCGAGAGCCCGAAGATGACGTCACGCTCGTGTTTCGTGTAGTCCTGGATCTCGGCGACGGACCAGGCGGCCGCGCCCTTCGTGACGAGCATGATCGTCGTGATGAGCGCGGCGATCTGGAGGGTTTCGGGTCCGGCGAAGATGACCCCCAGGTCGACGAGCATTCCGACGTGTAACAGGAAGAAGGGGATGAAGAACGCGTTGCCGACGAACTCGATGCGGTTCATCAGCGTCCCGCCCTGCGGAATGAGCTGGTTCAGCGCCAGTCCGGCGACGAACGCGCCGAGGATCGGATCCAGGTCGAGGATCTCCGCGAGGCTGGCGGCGGCGAAGATCCCGACCATCACGAACAGGAACTCGAAGTAGCTCTCCTCGCTGAAGTTCTGGAAGAACCACCGGGACGCCGGCGGAACGAGGAACCAGACGCCGGCGAACAGGAGGGCGAGCGAGAGCGCGATGTCGCCGAACAGCAACACCGAGAGCCCGTCCTGAACCGCGCCAGTCACGATCGCGAGCACCACTAATGCGAGGGTGTCGGTAAAGAGGATACCGCCGAAGACGGCCGAGACGGCGCGGTTTTTCGTGACGCCGAACCGGTTGACGATGGGGTAGGCGAGCAGGGTGTGAGAGGCGAACACCGCCGAGAGCAACAGCGCCGCCCAGATATCGAGTCCGAGGAAGGCCGTCGTGGCGAGCGTCCCGACCGTAAACGGCAGGAAGAAACTCAGCAGGCCGAACAGGGCGGCGTTCTCGGGCGCCTCCTTGAACCCCCGGAGATCGACCTCGAGTCCCACCGTAAACAGCAGGTAGATCAGTCCGACCTCGCCGAGCAGCTCGATCGCGTCGGAGTGTTCGACGATACCGGTCGCACCGGGGCCGATAATCGCCCCGAAGACGACGATACCGACGATCCCGGGCTGGCCGAGTTTCTTGACGAACAGCGGCCCGACGAGAAAGATGAGCATCGCGAGGGCGAAGATCAGAACCGGCTGATCGAGGGGGAGCCCGAACCCGTCGACGACGAAGAATACGGTCCAGTTCATCGCTACTGGGCTGTACTCGACGATGTGTGTAGTAGTCCTATCATCGGATGGAACGCGTTTCGTAGCGGCGTGGTTCGAGAGGAGACAATCGTGCGCTGGTGATGGTGTGGCCGGATAATAAAACGGTTGATTCCGGATATCGATGCCTAACGGCCGCGTGACCGCAATGAGAATACTAGATCGTCCAGCTATATTCGAAGTAGGCCATCGTTTGGTCGGTTGTCGGTCGCCACCGCGTCCGTAGCCGACCCCTTCTGGGCACCCGTTTTGATCCGACCGATGTGATAGCTGCGTGGCGTACGCAGTTGCTACGAACCGAGACGAGCACCGATCGATCCGGATCGCAGACGACTGTCCGTCGGTCGGGGCGTCGGCTGCCAGGACGGTTATCTGGCGGAGAAATCCGGACAAATCGACGGCCTCGAGCGCGCTCGAATCGGTCGGTTCCGCCGTGGAGCGAGCGTCGCGACTCGAGCGAGTTCGCCCTCGAGTATCCGTCCACTACGGGCGCCGGTAGCCCGTCTATAGTAATGGGTTCCGGAGCTCTTAGCCTGGCTCATGCTCACGTACCGTTCGTTCTCCCGAACAGCTTCCTCGACAGAACAGGCACCGATGGCACGGACGCGACGCGCACGGCCGAGACAGACGCGCAAAGAACGAACTCGCGGCGCGGCGGGATCGCTCTCGATCGGCGTCGGCTACGACGGGGGACGGTGAACTGTCGATGTGTGGAATCATCGGCCGCGTCGGTGAGGGCAACGCACTGGAAACGCTGCTGACGGGCCTCGAAAACCTCGAGTATCGCGGCTACGATTCGGCGGGCGTCGCCGTCCAGAACGGCGCGGGAATCGCCGTCGAGAAGCGATCAGGGAAGGTCGAGGCGCTGATCGACTCGGTCGAGGACGACCCGCTCGAGGGGCGGATCGGAATCGGCCACACCCGCTGGAGCACTCACGGGCCGCCAACCGACGAGAACGCTCACCCCCACACCGACGCCACCGAGGACGTCGCGGTCGTCCACAATGGGATCATCGAGAACTACGCCGAGCTCCGCGCGGAGTTGCGCGCGGCCGGCTACGAGTTCACGAGCGACACCGACACCGAGGTCATCCCCCACCTTATCCAGTACTACCTCGACGGCGGAGCCGACAACGAGACGGCGTTTCGCGAGGCGATCGGCGACCTCGATGGGAGCTACGCGATCACGGCGATGTTCTCGGGCGAGCACGTCCTCTACGCGGCCCGTCAGGGGTCGCCGCTGGTCGTCGGGGTCGAGGACGGCGAGTACTTCCTCGCGAGTGACGTCCCCGCCTTCCTCGAGTACACCGACAGCGTCGTCTACCTGCGGGACGGCGACGTCGTCGTCGTCGACGGCGGCGGCGTCGAGTTCACCGACCTCGAGGGGAACCCCGTCGAGCGGGAGCCCGAGACGGTCGAGTGGGACCCCGAAGAAGCCGGGAAAGGCGAGTACGATCACTTCATGCTCAAGGAGATCGACGAGCAGCCGACATCGCTCGCCCAGGCGCTCGAGGGACGGATCGATCCCGAAAACGGACGGATCGCGCTGGCCGACTTCGGCCCGGGAACGTTCGCGGACGTCTCGAACGTTCAGCTCGTGGCCTGCGGGACGTCCTATCACGCCGCACTATACGGCTCGCTCGCGCTCAACCAGGCCGGGATCGGAGCCACCGCCCTGCTGGCCAACGAGTACAGCGTCGCCGCACCACCCATCGACGACGAGACGCTCGTGATCGCCGTCACCCAGAGCGGGGAGACCGCGGACACGCTGAACGCCCTGCGACGGGCCAACGCCGCCGGCGCCGAAACCGTCACGGTCACGAACGTCGTCGGCTCGACCGCCGCGCGGGAGGCCGACGAGACGCTCTTCATCCGCGCGGGGCCGGAGATCGGCGTCGCAGCGACCAAGACGTTCTCCTCGCAGGCCGTGATGCTCACGCTGCTCGCCCAGCGGATCGCCGCGGACCGCCGGGGCGAGCCGCCGGCAGACCTCGAGTCGCTGCTCCCTGCGCTGGCCACGATGCCAGAGGAGATCGAGCACGTACTCGAGACGTCCGACGCTGCGGCAGTCGCGAACCGCTATCGTAGCAGTCGATCGTACTTCTTCATCGGTCGCGGGCTGGGCTACCCGGTCGCGCTCGAGGGAGCGCTGAAGTTCAAGGAGATTACCTACGAGCACGCAGAGGGGTTCGCCTCCGGGGAGCTCAAGCACGGGCCGCTGGCGCTCGTCACCCCCGAGACGCCGGTGTTTGCGGTCTTCACCGGCCAGGAGGACGCGAAGACGCTGAACAACGCCGAGGAGGCCCAGACCCGCGGAGCGCCGCTGGTCGCCGTCTGTCCGGACGGCCATCCCGCCCTCGAGACCGCCGACGCTCACCTCGAGATTCCCGACACCGAGCCGGCGCTTGCGGGGCTGCTCGCGAACGTTCAGCTTCAGCTCGTCTCCTACTACGCGGCCGACCTGCTGGATCGACCGATCGACAAGCCCAGAAACCTCGCGAAAAGCGTCACCGTCGAGTGAACTGCCTCGGGGTCAAGTGGTTCGAGACACCGAAGGTGTCTCGTCATCACGAGAGAGCTTCGCTCTCTCGAACGACCCCGAGGCACTCGGCCTGCTCCGCCTGTAGATTCCGCGAGCCGTTGCGCTCGCGGGACGCCCCGTTATCGGTCCCGTTCGACGACCTCGCCGGGCGTCGTCGTCGCCCCCGTGTCGAGTTTCAGTCCCGGCGTTAGACTCGTGTTGATGCCAGTCTTCGCATCGTCGCCGACGACCACGCCGAACTTCCGTCGGTTCGTCGACACCCGGTCGCCCTTCACGGTAAACTTCACGTCCCCGCCGTCGTGGCGGAGATTCGCGACGGTCGTTCCCGCCCCGAAGTTGACGTCGCGGCCGAGAACGCTGTCGCCGACGTAGGAGAGGTGGCCGACCGTGGCGTCCCGCGAGAGGACGCTGTTTTTCACCTCGACAGCGTTGCCGACCTTCGCCCCCTCGTCGATCAGCGTCGCACCGCGGACGTAGGCGTTCGGCCCGACCGTCGCTCCCGATCGGATCAAAGCCGGTCCCTCGATCACGACGCCGG
>PWMF01000207.1 GCA_003559215.1 Natrialbaceae archaeon | reverse complement strand
GGCGACGGCGGCGCCTCGCCGTCCGAAAGCGGCGAGGCGCTGATCGAGTCGGTGCCGGAACTGAACGAGTACGCCGACGAGATCCTGGTCGACCAGGTCACCCAGCTCGGGAGCTTCAACCTCGAGCAGGAGCACGTCGCCGACCTCGGCGAGAAAGCGCGGGAAGTGGAGGACGTCGCCGACGGGATCGTCGTCACCCACGGCACCGACACGATGGAGGAGTCGGCGTACCACCTCGATCTCGCGCTGGATCTGGAGGTTCCGATCGTCTTCACCGGCGCCCAGCGCCGCCCCGACGAGGTGAGCACCGACGGACCCGCAAACCTCGTGACGTCGTTTCGTGCCGCGACCCACGACGAGATCCGAAGCGGCGTCTACGTCGCGTTCAACGAGGAGTTACATGCGGCTCGCGACGTGACGAAGGGTCACACGCGCAAGCTCGAGACGTTCGAGTCGCCCGACAAGGGTCCGATCGCGCAGTTCACCCGCGACGACGTTCGGCTGTACCGGGAGCCGCGAAGCTACTCCGAGTCGATCGGCGCGCTGCGTCCGGACCGGACCGTCCCGATCGTCGCCTCCGGACAGGGGATGAGCGACCGACAGCTCCGGTTCGCGATCGAGGAGGACGCCGGCGGGATCGTCCTCGACGGGTTCGGTCTTGGAAACACGAGCGAGACGCTGAGCGACGCTGTGCGGGACGCGATCGATAGCGGGATCCCCGTCGTCGTGACGTCGCGATCGCACGCCGGTCCGCTCAGCGCGATCTACGGTAACGGCGGGGGCGAGACGCTCCAGGGCTACGGCGCCATTAGCGGCGATGACCTCCCCGCCCACAAAGCTCGGATCAAGCTGTTGTTAGCGCTCGAGGCGTACGACGATCCGGAGCGCATTCGAGGCTGCTTCGGCGGTTGGTGAGGAGAAGTGGCTACCCAGTTCGCGGCCCGATCCGCGAGACGCTCGCTGCCCGCATAGCGTCTCACCGACGGCGCCGTTCCCGACGAAGGAAGGACCCGACTATCACCGACGGCTGGAACGGCGATATCGAACTCGTCGAGTTCGCCGGGGCGGGCTATTTATTTTCGTGCGCTCGAGAAGGAACACGCATGAAGAGACGGACGGTGCTCGGCGCCGGGGCCGCGACCGTCGGGCTGGTCGCGGGCGCGAGCGTCCTCCGCTCGAGGGGCGAGTCGTCGGGACCGGGCGAGCCCGCCTCCCCGCACCCGTCGATGAACCTCGAGACTCGCTCGATCATGGAAGGGACCGACCGCGAGACGCCGCTGTTCGAACTCGAGGCCCCGGAGTCGGGTCCGACGGCGATCGTCTTCGGCGGGATCCACGGCGGCGAGACGAACGGCTACCGGGCCGCGGAGGAGATCATCGGCTGGGGAATCGATAGGGGGACGCTGGTCGTGATTCCCTGGGCGGAGATCGCCGCCGTCGAGCGAAACACCCGCGACGGTCCGGAGGGAGACCTGAACCGGAAGTTCCCCTCCGGAGAGGAGCCGACGACCGAGCTTGCCCGGGCGCTGTGGGCGGAAGTCGAACGCTACGATCCGGACGTCGTTCTCGACCTGCATCGCTCTCGAGGGATCTACGACACGCACGGCCAGTGGGTCGGGCAGGCGATCTTTCCGACGGGAGCGGGCGACGCGCCCGCCGACGCCAGGGCGGTAATCGAGCACATGAACGACGAACACGTCCCGCGGCTCATGCTTCCTCATCGGTTCACGATGGGGAACACGCTGACCGGCTCGAACCCGCTGTTGATCCACAAGGTCGGCGGCGATCTCGAGCGACCCGGCTTTCTCGTCGAGCTCACGGACTTCATGCTCGACCCGGCGACGCAGGTGCGCTGGACGGAAGCGATCACCGAACGGCTGCTCGAGCGCTACGGTCTCGAGCGGATCGCATGAACGAGTACCGCGAGTTCGCGGTTCGGGTCCTGCTTGGACCCGCGACGGTCGTCGTGTTCTGCCTGCTGTTCGTTCCCCTGGCTCTCGGCGTTCTCGACACCCGGCTGATGACGCCGTTCGCGGCGCCGGGATATGCGCTCTTGCTCGCGATGACCGTCGTCGGGAGCTACGTGCTCCCACAGTACAGTCTCTGGATATACTGGATTCCCTTCACTGTCGTCTGCTACGGGATCGCGACGGTCGTCGGCGGGCTCTACTACGGGGTCCGCGCGTTGCGGGACTCGAAAGAGTCCGTGTCCGTATCCTGAGTGACCTCGCGTCCACGGCACTCCGCGACGATGACCCTTCCTAGGCGATCGCTTCGACCTCGACGGTCGCCGTCTCGGGCGAGTCGTCGACGAGCACCGTTGCCTCCCCCTCGATGACCCGTTCGCCGTCCGAATCGAGGACGTCGGTCGTCAGTTCGAACTTTCGGTCGCCGATCTCGCCGACGATCTCACAGACCGCCGTGACGCGCTCGCCGATGTCGACCGGCCCCAGAAACGCCAGGTCCTGGGAGACGTAGATGGTGACCCCCGGGAGCCTGGCGAGGGCGGCACTGATGAGCCCGCTCACGAGGGTCCCGTGGGCGATTCGTCGGCCGAATCGCGTCTCGCCCGCGTAGCGCTCGTCGAGGTGCAGGCGGTTGGTGTCGCCCGACGCCGTCGCGAACGACCGCACGTCCGCCTCCGAGATCTGCTTCGAGAACTCCGCCCGGTCGCCAACGCTCAGCCCGTCGGCGGAGACCGTCGAACACTCGAACGTCCAGTCGGCGTGCTCGTACTCGGTCTCCTGTCTGGCGCGGTACTGGGGCGTCGACTCGGCGTCGGCAGTGAGCGTCCGACGGTGAAAGACCTGCGGAGCGTACCGGATCACGTCGTCGGTACTCACCAGGCCGACGAGACGACCGTCCTCGACGACGACCAGCCGCGCCACCCCGTGGTCGTGCATGGTCTCGAGGGCGTCTTTGAGTTCAGCGGCCGGATCGGTCGTCGCGACCGGCGCGGACATGACGTCCGCCAGTAGCCTTTCGCGCGGCGACTCGCTCCGGTCGAGCGCCCGAATGAGATCCGTTCCGGTGGCGATGCCAACGACCTCGTGGACCTCGTCGGCCTCGTCGGCCTCGACGATCACGACCGAGTTGATGTCCTCCTCGAGGAGGGTCCCCGCGGCGTCGGCGACCGTCTCGTTCGGCGCAGCCGTGACTACCGGCGTGCTCATGACGTCTGCGACGCGGATCGGATACGACATGGGCCGCATCTACGCTGCCGCCGATCATAGTATGGCGGCCCGGTTTCCAGCGCCGTAGAATCGTGGGCCGATCCGGTGCGGACCAGTCGCTCGGGTCTCGGCGAGTGGGACGCGGTCGCGTGGTTCTATCCTCGGGTCGCCCGCCGACACCCGGCGACGGGAGCTCCCGGTCACGGTCGGGTGTGCGTCACGACCGCGGGCTGAAGGTCCGGTACGGGTCGCCGATCGAGATGCCGGCCTCGGTGCCGTCGAGGGTCGCACGATAGACGTCTCGGGACTCCCGAGCGTCGCCGACGACGTAGACAGGCGCGGGGTACTCCTCGAGTTCGTCGGCGAGACCGTCGTTCGGCTCGTGTCCTACCGCAAGCACCACTCGGTCGGCCTCGTAGGCGGCCTCCGAGCCGTCGGGACGGACGGTGGTCACGGCGTCCTCTTCGATGGATAACACCGTCTCTCCCGTGACGAGTGCGACGTTGTCGGTCGACTCGAGAGTCTGGAGCACGTCGATGCGGCTGATCCGTTCTTTGTCCGGCGCGATCCGATCGGTTTGCTCGACCACGGTGACTTCACAGCCCCGCTCGGCCAGGAACCCGGCCGTGTCACAGCCCACGTCGCCGCCACCGACGACGACCACCGACTCGTCGTCGACCGAAACGGAGCCGTCGATGACGTCCCACGACTGGACGACGTGGGATCCGTCGGCTCCCGGAACGCTGATCCCGCGAGGGCTGGCACCGGTCGCCACGACGACGGCGTCGGGCTCGACCGCTTCGACCGTCGGTCGGTCGACGTGCTCCCCCAGCCGGACGTCGACCTGACGACGCTCGAGCTGCGTCTCCAGATACTCGAGGTACCATCGGTTTTTTTCCTTTCCGGGCGGAGCGGCCGCGAGGTGGAGCTGGCCGCCTACCTCCTCGGCCGCATCGTACAGCGTGACGTCGTGTCCCCGGTCGTCGCTTCGGATAGCCGCCTGGATCCCCGCCGGCCCGGCGCCGACGACGAGCACCCGCTGGCGCTCCGGTGCGGGCTCGAGGGTGGCGAACTCCCGCTCGCGGCCCACCGTCGGATTGACCGTACAGCCCATCTCCCTGTCGGCGAAGATTCCCTCGCCGATACAGCCGATGTTGCAGCCGATACACCGGTTGATTTCCGCCACGCGTCCCTCCCGGGCCTTGCGTGCGAAGTGTGGGTCCGCGATGTGACCCCGGCCGACGGCGACGAAGTCGGCGTCGCCGTCGGCGAGTACGGTCTCGGCCGTCTCCGGCTGGCGGATCACCCCGACGGTGATGGTGGGGACGTCGACGGCCTCCCCGATCGTTGCGGTGTACTGCGACCGCCAGGCTTCCTCGAAGCTCATCGGCTCGAGGACGCGGGTCGGCACGCCGTAGGCGCCAACCGTGACGCTGAAGGCGTCGACGCCGGCCGCGGCGAGCTGTTCGGCCATCCGTGTGGCCTCCTCGAGGCCGTAGCCGCCGTCGACGAACTCGTCGGCGCTCAACCGGAACGACAGCGCGAGGTCGTCGCCGACCGCGTCCCGAATCCCCTCGACGATCTCCGTCGGGAACCGCATACGAGCGTCGAGGTCGCCGCCGTAGCGGTCGTCCCGCTGATTGTTCCGCGGGGAGATGAACTCCTGGATGAGGTACCCGTGTGAACCGTGCAGTTCCACGCCGTCGAACCCAGCCTTCCGTGCGCGTTTTGCGGCGTCGACGAAGCGTTCCACCATCGATTCGACTGCGTCGGTCTCGAGGACCCGAGGATCCCGGGCGTTGTACGCGTTCTCGACTCTCGAACTGACTACCGGTTGGACGCCGCCGGTTTTCTTCACCGTGGTTCCGCCGCCGGCGTGGTGGAGCTGTACGAACGCGTTCGCCCCGTGCTGTTTGATACGCCGGGCGAGCTTCGAGAGCCCCGGGACGCGACTGTCGTCAGCTATCGAGAGCTGGTTGACGATAGCGCGTCCCCGCGGGTACTCGACGGCCGCGGTACCGACGGTGACGAGTCCGGTCCCTCCGGCTGCGCGTTCTGCATAGTAGTCGAGAAGTTTGTCGGTGACTTCTCCGGAGGCGGTGGCGTAATTCGTCCCCATCGGCGCCATGACGAGGCGGTTTCGGAGTTCGATGTGACCGATGCTTTTGGGGTCGAACAGGTGTGGGAATTCGGAACTCATGAGTAGTGTAGATCGAAGGGAGCGTGCCGTGAGCTACTGTTTACCGCTCTCGAGATAAGTTCTCGTGATGTTCTAACTTTTGAATAATCGCCGGTAGATACTCTACTCCACCGCTTCATCGGTGTTGAGCCTGGTCTGGCCCGTTTCCACTACCCCAGCGACTATCGTCGGTCGGCATCGATCCCGGCCGGATCGGTCCTCGCCCTCGTTCTGCCCGCCGACTCGCTCTCACTCGTTTTGGCGCTCGACGCCGTTGACGGTAGGGACAGCGTTCGAGAGTGCTTCGGCTCCTGGCAACGACCCGACCTGAACGAAACAAAAACGAACGGACGCGCGTTCGTCGCCCCCTCCTCGAGCGAACGTGTGGAAGGCTTACTCGAGGGCCGCGAGAAACTCGTCGAGCGTGTCGGTGAGTTCGTCGACCTCTTTTCCGTCCTCCTCGGTGGAGTAGCGAACGATGTAGACGTCGTTCTCGTCGGCGTCGCGCGTGCCATCGACCTCCTCGATTCCCTTCCAGATACCCGTTACCTCGACCTCGCCGTGTCGCTCGTGGTCGTAGGTCTCCTCCCGTTCGACCACCCGCTCGCCGTCCGACCCCGGATCGTCCGACTCACTCATCGGCTTGCCTGCTGTGACTGGTACTCATCTCGACTGCTTCCCCTTCCCCGGCCGTAGCGTCGGTCCCGTCGAACCGGGCCGACACCTGGCGCTCGCTTTCCCTCATACCGTAGCGTTAGTACGGGTCGGTAGTGAGTCTGACTTTTACTCTCGTAACGCATTTATAAGTATTAGTCGGAGGGGCCGATCAACGTGCTCGCGATCAGCCGTCTGGTCCCGCGCTGGAGACGGGAAGCCAGCGCCTGTCGGGTGATCTCGAGCTCGTCGGCGACCTCCGCTTGCGTGACTTTCCGCGGCGAGTCGTAGAACCCGCGGGCGTGCGCCAGCGCCAGCGCCTCCCGCTGGGCGTCGGTGAGGTCGTACTCCTGGCCCGACTGCAGCGGCGAGAGCGCGCGGAGCTGGGTCAGCTCCACCGGGATGTCGTGGCGCTTGCAGTAGGACTGAAACTCGGAGACGTCTCGCTGCTCGGTCCCGCGGACCTCGAACGTCCATTTTCCCTCCTTGCCGACAGCCGAGACGAGCGCCACGTCGGTCTCGAGGATCGCGGTGAGGACGCTCTCGTACTCGAAATCCCAGTCGATGCGGACGAACACCTCCCCGTTGACGTCGTCGACGACCCGGAGGTCGTCGATCCCGGGATGGTCGATTCCCTCGAGATCGATCCCCGACGACTCGCCCTCCTGCAGCCAGAAGTACGGGATCAACACGTCGTTCGTCGGAACGACGCGATCCAGCTCGATCCGCGCGCCAGGGAACTTCGAGAACACTTCGGCGAGCGGGAACTCACCCTCCGTCGCGGTGAACGACGCTTCGATCGCCATAGCGAAACTCATCGCGAGCGGGGAAAGGTCTACCGCAGGAGTCTCGCCTCGGGACCGATACCGAATCGCGCGAGGCGTCCTCGACGCGAGCACCCTACTCGAACGCGGTCAGCTGTCGACGTCCCGTTCCGGAGTCGGACGCTCGCCGACGGCGTCCGGATCGACGGTACGACCGCTGAACGGCAACGCTCGCTGCAGTTTCCGAACCGCCCTCGAGTCGTCGAGTTCGGTCGCGACGTACGGTGCCGCGATCGCACCCCCGAAGGCGACCGCGAACCCGGCGGTCTCGAGGATCGCGAGCAGGCTCACCGTCACCGTTCCGGCGATCACGAACCCGCCCTCGACGGCGATCAGCGAGTCGAGCAGCCTGACGACAGCAAGCACCGGAAGCACGAGCAGGCCGAGCAACAGCAGCGACGCCCCCAGCGGGTCGGCCTCGCGGTTCTCGAGGACCGACCACGTCACGAGCCCGCCCAGCGACGCCCCGATTGCCATCGTCGTGTACTCCTCGGATCCGAGCAGGAAGGCACCGACCGCGATCGCAAGCGAGAGCGCGAACATCGGTGTGACCGATCGGTTCGTGATCCGGAGAGCGACGGCGACGAGCCCGAGTCCCAGCAAAGCGCCGAGGATCACGTCGCCGACGTAGTGGACGCCGATAACGACTCGCGAGAACGGGATCGCGACGACGAGCGCGCCCGCGACCGTATACCGCTGCCAGCGCTTCCCGACGTCCATCACGACCGCCAGCGCGCCGTAGACCGCCGCGGCGCCCATCGAGTGGGCGCTGGGGGTGCTCCAGCCCGGGTACGTCTCCGGGGCGAACTCGAGGGGCGGCTGGGCCGCGTACAGCGGGCGCTGGACCTCGAGAATGCCCTTGAGTCCGGCGACTAGCGCGAGGGTCGTGACGGCGACCGCGAGCACCATCGCTCGGTCGTGGTGGTCCTCCGCCGCGCCGAACCAGTACAGCAGGGCGGCCACGGCGACGAGGGTCGCGCCGTCGCCGAGGGTGGTCAGGATCCCGAACGCCTCCACGACGACCTGGGGCAGCGCCTCGTTGATCGCTCTGTTCACCTCCGGGTCGAAGAAAGGCGTCGGCAAGTCTCTCCCGTCGCTCATCCTGACAGTTCCTTCGCGAACGATCTACTTGGCTCTGGGGCCCAGTGCGCGCGGTCGTCTCCGGAGCCCGATCCCTCGACCGGTAACCGTCTTCGAGCGATGGCCGCCGATCCCGACCGTACCGAGGATCGAGGTAACGACGCGAACGCGGGCGTCAGTTCTCCGTGAACCGCCGGAGGCCGACGCCGACCACGGTCAGGACGGCGCCGAGCACGATTCCGAGCGGCGGCGGTAGCGGGACGACCCTCGCGAGCCCCACGAGGATAACGATGGTCGAAAGTCGGGTCACGCTTCACGTAGCCCGGGCGCACGGAAAAGCCCGCTGCGCGCACGCCAACGGACCGTCGCTCGAGAACTGATGCGTGTCCCGGCCGGAATTCACTCGAGGAGGTAAAACCCTTACTCAACCCGCTCCGGACAACCACACCGCGTATGCGGGTTGTTCGCCGAGTCGTCCGGTACCGACATCTCGTCGAAGTAGCGGGTCTCGTCGATGTCGTGGACCGAGCCGTCGGCTATCTGCCGGAAGGTCTCGAGGTAGACGTCTCGAGTGAGCTTGACTTTGAAGCCCTCGCCCTTCTGGCCGCGCTCCTCGCTCTGGTGAGAGACCTCGTAGAGGATCGCCGCGGCGTCGGTATACAGCGGTAGCACCTCCTCGTAGCTGCCCCACAGCGGGCCGTAGCCGAAGCGGTTGACCTTGTCGATGCGGCCGCCGGCAGTCATCCCCGCAGCGTCCTTCGCCAGTACGCTGAGCTGCAGCGAACGCTTCTCGGCATCCTCAGTGATGAAGACGTTGCCGTCCTCGGGACTATCGATGTCGTCGGAGATTTCACCGTAGGCAGCCCCCTGTGGGGCCATCACGCTCATCGAGGTTTGCCAGTCGGGGCCGTTCCGGTCGCTCGAATCCGGATCGATCGGCGTTCCCTGGTGGTGGTGGGTAAAGGCCCAGTCGGGGTCGGCCTCGAGGAACGAATCGATCGTCGCGTGGGTTTCGGGGTTCAGGCCCAGGCCGGTGTCGGTTATCACGTCCGGCACGTTGTCAACCTGTGGCTCGAGGTCGGTTTCCTCGATAGGAATCTGGTACTCCCACTGGGTGTCACCCCACCAGGTTTCAACCTCTTTCCAGTAACCGACGTCCTCATCCGTCTCGGGGTCGAAATTAGCGGGAAGTCCCGGTTGAGGTCGTACCCTGGGACGTCCCAGTCGTCGTAGTGGTAGTTCGGTCGCTGTTCGGTTTCGTCGTCCCACTCTGCCGTGTTCGCCCGACGGTGGTAGAAGTTCGGGCCGTTGCCCTCGGCGAGCCCGTTGTCACCGCGGAACTCGTTGCCGTCGGGATTCATATCAGGGATAATCGTCAGCGAGAGCTCGTCGAGAATGTCGGCTACTTCCGGAGAGTTCCCCATCGCGAGGGTCTGGAGGACCTGTACGGTAGCCTCGAGCCCCGAGGGCTCGTCGCCGTGGATCCCGTTGATCATGTGCAGACTCTCGTCGCCGTCGCCGATCTGACCCTCCCAGATCGGATCCCCGCGGCCGGCGGACTCGCCGATCTGGCGGAGCTCGAGCCGGTCGCTCCGTCGGTCCAGCCCCTGGAGGCGGTCGGCGAGCTGGTCGTTCGTGTAGTAAGAGGCGTAGGGCAGTTTCTCCTGGTCGTCGGTCGTTCCCCACGGCCCTCGGGGTCGGTACTTGTCGTCGTCGCCGCTGGCGGTCCCCGCAAACGCCAGTCCGGTTGCCGTTGCCGCTATCGACTTGACCGCGGTACGTCTTCTCATGGCCTATCGGGCCTATCCGAAACGGATAATGTAAAGATTTGTGACCTCTCTCAGTTAATGATCCAAACTCTAAGATAACACCAATAGCTCACTAAGGATAATCCAACAGGATCAAAAACCGCGCCTCGACGGGACCGTTCGTCGACCCAAAAAGCATCTGTGGTGCGATCCTCGGCGCACCGACGAGTTGACGGCGGCCCGATCCGAGAGAGGAATCGTTCCCCGCGAACGAATCGACGACCGAACTACTCCATCGTGTGCAGCGTTCACAATTATTGTGGTCGGTGTTGCGACGAACGCACATGGTAATGGACCCGCGAAACGACGACGAGGTCGAGGAATCGAGCGCGTTCGTTTGTCCGGTCTGCGACGAGACTTTCGACTCCCAGCAGGGACTGGAGACGCACGGCGAGGACGAACACGAGGACACCGAGATCGATTCGAAGCAGCCCTGACGTATCGACGGGGTCGATACTGGCGGATACAATTAAGTAGTATGCTGCTGATAAGTATAGGTAACGGAGAGCTTTACTATGTCTCTCACTGACAACCCGCGTCCGCCGCTTCCGACGTGGATCACGGACGCCTACGAGGTCCTTTCGGCCCAGATTGCCGACTCGGGCGCCGAACACGACGGGGTTCCAGCGGTCGGTCGCGAGCGCGCAGTCACGATTCTCACCGGTGTCGAAGAACTCGCGCTCGAGCGAGTGGACGCCGAACACGCGATCACGCGACTGCTCGAGCGGGGCTATCTCTACGAGGTCGACGGCGAACTGCGCGTGACAAGCCGTTCCGACTGAACGGTGACGGGGCCGGAACTCGCGTTCGTGACCAGCGGGCGGTCTGATGCGCTACTCCCGCGAGCGACGCGATTCAGTGCCGTTCGTCCTCGCGCCGGAGTCGATCCCGATGCTTCTCGAACTCCTCGTCCGAAAGCTCGCCGCGAGCGTACGCCACTCGCAGCTCCTCGAGCGCCCGATCGGAGCGACGGCTCGAGGAGCCGGTGAGGACTCGGTAGAGTAGGTATCCGACGCCGAGGATCGCCGCCAGCGGGAACAGCCACAGCAGAACTATGACCCATCCGACACCCGCGGTTCCGTCCCAGCTCCACATGTGGCCGCCTCCCCACAGGCCCATCATCGGGACGGCCAGGAGCATCAGCAGGGCCGGCAGCAGGAACAGGACGGCGAGAACGACCAGCAGCGTTCGGACGACCGCCTCGTCGGTAGCCATACGGAGAGTTCGACGGCGATCACCAAAGCCTCGAGCGGTCGCTCCCATCGTCCGTCAGGCCCGACCGCCCAGCCGGCTCGTCACCCGTCGAAGCGACTGCGTCACCTCCGCGGGGTGGGGGAGCCCGAGGCGGTACCGGATCCGATCCTGGCGCTTGAACGGCTCGAGCACCGCGGGCTCCTCGAGCTCCCAGATCCGGGCCGTGTCTCCGACGCCGTGTCGCCGACAGACGGCGTTGGCAGCCCGGCGACCCGCCTCGTTTGCCGATTCCATCGACGCCAGGTCGCTGTTGGTCCGGACGTAGTCGCTCGCGATCGTCAGGTTCTCGACACCGACGTCCGCGGGCGGCCGGTTCCGTAACGCACCGACGGTGTTGATCAGCAGCGGCGACCGGTTCTCGACGCCGTCGTCCGTTTCAACGAGCGCGGGATCGAGGAACCAGTCGACCAGTAGGTCGTCGGTAAGCCGGGTTTCGGGACCGTCGAGGTGTCGTTTGAGCTGCTCCCAGATCTCCGTGGCGATCTCCTCGCGGGAACACCGCCGCGCGGGCTTGTCGTAGACGATCCCCGGCGTCTCCCAGTCCGAGGCGATCACTGAGAGGATCCCCTCGACGTCGTCCGAACCGCGCTCGCCGAGATCGTACCCCGTCCAGAACTGGCGTTGCGAGATCGACGTCAGCGCCCAGGGGGCGTCGGCGTACACCTGATGGCCGCGGGTCAGCTCGAGATCCTCATCGAGATAGAACTGGATCCCGTTCATCCAGGCCGTCTCGAGGCGGTCGATCCGTCGGAGCTCGGGCGCGATCCGCGCCAGCTCCGGCGTCACGAACTTCGGAGCGACCTCGACGGGCACCGCGAGGACGTACTCGTCGCCGCCGGCTCGGCTTCCGTCGGCCAGCTCGAGGCCCACGACCTGCCCCCCGTCGACTTCGAACCCGCGGACCGGCGCCGCCGGGTGGAACTCGACGCCGAGGTCCTCGAGGTACGCGACCCAGGGGTCGATCCACGCCTCGTTGGTCGGCCCGTTCAAGATCCGTTCGGTCGGCCTGTTCGGATCGAGCTGTCCGAACAGCAGCTGCATGTAGATCGTCCCGATCGTCCGGGCACTGCCGACCTCCGGTCGGAGCGCGACCAGCGACTGGGTGGCGAAGGCGAGCCGATCCTGGAACTCCTGCGAGCGGTTCTCGGCGTCGATGAACTCCCACCAGGAGACGTCGTCGAGCTCGTTCTCGCGGCGCTCCTCGCAGGCCGTCAGCAGGTACGCCAGGCGCTCGAGCAGGAACCGGACGTCCTCGGACGGCAGGTCCTCCGCGAACGCCGGCCGGAGGGCCTCGAGCCACCCGCGGAGAGACTCGGGACTTCCAGTTTCGGCGACTTGGTCCGGGCGGTGGGTGCTCGCGATCAGCGTCGCCTCGGTCTCGACGAGATTGTCGGCGACGCTGCCCACCCCGTCGGGGATCCGCTCCATCGTGTCGACGACGTGGCGGTAAAACGCCGGGAAGAACCGAAAGCCGTGCTCGCCCTGTAGCCCGGCCGGGTCGTCGTCGATCGGCATCGAACGGGCCTTCCCACCGAACCGGTCGTTGGCCTCGTAGACGGTCACGTCGAACCCGCGCTCGGCGAGTTCCTGCGCTGCGGTGAGCCCGCCGATCCCGCCGCCGACTACGGAAACCTCTGTCATCGGAGCGACTAGGCGGGCGACCCACCTAACGGGCGGGCCTAACAGTGGTGTTCGGGAGTCGTCCCGAACGTATCAGCTCCCGAGGAGACGCCTATTTGTCCCTACGTGATGGGAGATCCTCGTATGATTCGATCGTTCAAATCCCCGGCGGCGTACGTACAGGGCCGTGACGCTCTCGACCAACTCGGCGACCGCCTCGCGTCCACGGCGGAGTCGGCGCTTGTGCTCGCCGACGCCGACGTCCTCGAGATCGTCGGCGACCGAGCGAAGGCGAGCCTCGAGGACGCCGGCGTCGAGCCGACCCTCGAGGAGTTCGGCGGCGAGTCCTCGGAGGCCGAGATCGACCGCCTCACCGAGGTCGCTCGCGACACCGGTGCGGAGGCGATCGTCGGCGCCGGCGGCGGGAAGGCTCTCGACACCGCGAAGGCGGTCCGGGAGAACGCGGGCGGAGCGATGGTCTCGGTGCCGACGATCGCCTCGACGGACGCGCCGACGTCGGCGCTCTCAGTGATCTACTCCGAGGACGGCGAGTTCGAACGCTACTGGTTCTACACGGACCACCCCGATCTGGTGCTCGTCGACACGGCGGTGATCGCCGGCGCCCCCGTTCGCTTTTTCAGATCCGGGATCGCGGACGCGATGGCGACCTGGTTCGAGGCCGACGCGGTCCGGCGGGCCGACGGAGAGAACTTCTTCGGCGAGGGACCGACCCACGCCGCCCACTCGCTCTCGCGGCTCTGTTACGACCTCCTGCGGGAACACGGCCGTTCGGCGGTGCAAGCCGTCGAACAGGGGATCGTCACCGAGAGCGTCGAGGCGGTGACCGAGGCGAACACCCTCCTGAGCGGACTGGGCTTCGAGAACGGCGGGATCGCGGCCGCCCACTCGGTTCACAACGGACTCACACAACTCGAGGACACCCACCACGCGACCCACGGCGAGAAGGTCAACTTCGGGATCGTCACCCAGCTCGTCCTCGAGGGCCGTGACGACGCGTTCGTCGACGACGTCCTCGAGTTCTCGATCGAACTCGGCCTCCCGGTCACGCTCGGGGAGCTCGGCGTCGACGACCCCACCGAGGACGACCTCGAGCGCGTCGCGACCGCCGCGGTCGCCGAGGAGGAGACTATTCACAACGCCTTCGACGCGAGCAGCGACGAGGTCCGCGACGCGATGCTCGCGGCCGACGACCTCGGGTCCCAGCACCGCTCGTAACCACCTGCTCGACTCGCAGGAGCACCGTCGACGACCGAGACGGCAGGGCTCGTGGAGACGGTCCGGCGTTCCTGTGGCCGAACGGGCGTTCTCAGTCCCTGATCCGCTCGAGGTCCGAGTCCTCGATCGGCAGGATCCGCTCGGGAAGCGACTTGAGAATGGGGTCGGGGAGCCGTTCGAACACCCACTCGGCGACCACGGCGAGGGGTTTTCGAACGAGTACGTATCCGACTCCGACCGCGAGGACGAACGCGAACTGCGGCGCGACGAGGGCAAGAACGGCGCCGAGCGCGAGTCCCGCGAACGCGTGAGTCGGTGCCATCATCGGTTGGGCTCGGTTCGATCGCCCGTCGGATATGGTCGTCGCGTGAGCGAACAAGCACCACGTCGTTGCTCGCACACTCGCGGGACGGGGACGGCCTGGAGTAGCTCGGGGTGTCGTCCGGGACCGGTTCAGCGGACGTACTCTGCAAGCCCCGATCTTTCCCCCGAACCGGACGTATCGAGGCTCGAACTCGTCGCTGTCGCTCGTTCGCGACACGAGACAACCGTATCCGAGTCCGACGATGTCACGAACACCAACCCGAGCGTTTCACGGCGAGCGATCGAACGCCGCGATCTCCTGGCTCGCGATCGTCATCGTGGTCCTCATCGGCGCGAGAGCGCTCGTCGACGGCTTCGTCCACGAGGTACTGTTCGCTGCGACGGTTGTCACCGTCGCGGTCGTTCCCCTGATCGCGCTTCGGTCGACGCGTGCCGCCCTCCCCTGGGAAGTGACGGCTGTCGCGATCGCTCCGTTGCTCGGGGCTGTCCTCGCGCCGGACCTCTGGAACCGGCAGCTCGTCGTCTACGCTGGCGCGGCGACGATCGCGCTGGCACTCACGCTCGAGGTGCATGCGCTGACCGAGATTCGTCTCGAGCGATGGCTCGCGATCGCGTTCGTCACGATGCTGTCGGCGTCGGTCGCGGCGACCTGGGCGGTGCTCACGTGGACGGTAGATCTCGTCGCGGGAACCGACCTCCTCGCGAGCAATACGGAGGCGATGTGGCTCCTGATCGTCGCGACCGTCGCGGGGCTCCTCGCGGGCGTCTGCTTCGATCGCTACTACTGTCGCTTCCCCGGCGAGGAGCTCGTCTCGGCGCCCGTCGACGGGATCGAGGAGGACGTCTTCGCGAGCGAAGCCGATATCGACGGCCATCCGCCCCTCGAGGAGCGCCTTCCGGCTTCCGGACGCGCCCAGCGCGGGCTCGTCCAGGCGCTGCGGCTCGGGATGGCTGCGATCCTCGGATACGGAGTCGTCACGTTCGATCCGGGAGTAATCTCCAACGCGGCCGCGATGCTCGCGGTAACGTTCCTGCCGACGTTGCTCCGCCGGCGGTACGGACTCCCCTTCGATGCGGGCCTTACCCTCTGGATTACGACGGTGGTGTTCATGCACGCGATCGGCTCGTTCTACATCTACGACCGGTCGTTCTGGTGGCACAACCTCACCCACCCCCTCTCGGCGACGCTCGTGGGGGCGGTCGGCTACGTCGCTGTCCGCACCCTCGACGAGCACCGCGACGAGATTCACATGCCGCCGGAGCTCGTTCCGGGAACCATCGTGGTGTTCGTCCTCTCGTTCGGCGTCCTCTGGGAGATCGGCGAGTTCGGGTTCGATGTCGTCGCCGCCTACACCGGGCTCGAGATGCCCCTCGCCCAGCACGGACTCGACGACACCATGTCCGACATCGTGTTCAACACGATCGGCGCGATCGTGGTTGCACGCTGGGGGCTGCCCTACCTCACCGACGTCACCGACGCCGTGACGGACCGCCTCGAGGACTGGTGGATTCTCGGCCGATAGCGGCCGTCGATCGGTTTCCGAGAACGAACGGCTTTTACTCGGATTATCCGAACCCACGGTATGGAGCGCCTGCTCGCCTCGCTCGACGACGCACCGATCATCGACAAGGACGGCTACGAGTACCTCGTCCATCCGATCAGCAACGGCGTCCCCCAGCTCGAGCCCGCACTCCTGCGGGAGGTCGTCGTCGAGGTCATGCGGACCGCCGATCTCGAGGTCGACAAGATCGTCGCCCCTGAGGCGATGGGCATCCACCTCGCGACCGCGGTTTCCCTGCAGACCGACATTCCACTCGTGGTGATCCGCAAGCGCCCCTACGGGCTCGAGGGTGAGGTATCGCTCCACCAGGAGACGGGCTACTCGGAGTCGGAGATGTACATCAACGACGTCGCCGAGGGCGACCGCGTGGTGGTCCTCGACGACATGCTCTCGACTGGTGGCACCCTGGCGGCGATCTGTGAATCCCTCGACGAGATCGGCGCCGAGATCGTCGACGTCGTCGTCGTCATGCGGAAGGTCGGCGATTCCGCACTCGACGACACCCCCTACGAGGCGACCAGCCTCCTCGACATCACCGTCGAGGACGGCGAGGTGATCGTCCACGACGTGCCGGACTCCGTCGAGGCCGACGTAACCTCTAGTTCTATGCATGATAGTGGGTAGGTTAGGGTAGTGAATGGGAAGATCTAATCGCGGTTGCGAAACTTTCTGTGCGGCGGTTCGCAACCTGGCGGCCACAGATGTCGACCGAAGGGGACGGGGAGATGGACCTCGAGTACGAACTCGACGACAAGCCGCCGCTGCCGAAGTCGATGCTGCTGGCGATCCAGCATGTCGCGGTGATGATCGTGCCGGCGACGGCCGTGGCGTACGTCGTGGCAGGGGACGTCGGACTCGGCGCCGGAGACACCGCCTACATCGTCCAGATGGTGTTGCTGTTCTCCGGGCTCGCGACCGTCGTCTAGACGTACACGATCGGTCTTCGGCGGGCCCGTCATCCTGACGGCCCTCTCCGCGCTGGTGCTCAACACGTTCGTCCCCGGTCGACAGAGCCCGCCGTTCGACGAGCCGTCCCCCGGATCGGACGTCGACAGCCCGACGACCACGCCGACCGACGACTGAGCGACCGACTCGCCGCTCGAGCGTCGGCCGCGGTCGTCGCTCGAGACCCTTCCCCTCACGAACGTTACTTCGTCCTCGCCGACCAAGACTCTCGCAGAGTAGTATGGGAGAGGATACCGAACAAGGGGCGGCCGACGAGGTCGATCTCGGGAACGAGGTCGCGAGCGACGTCTCGGAGATGAGTTCCGTCCTCGGCGACGCCTACCGCGGGGAGCTGGACCGTGAGACGACCTGGCGCGAACGGCTCGACCAGACGACCACGTGGGCGGTGACGGTGATGGCGGCGATCCTGACGTGGGCGTTCTCGAGTCCGGACAACCCCCACTACGTCATCCTCGTCGGCGTGCTGGCGGTGGGGCTGTTCCTGCTGATCGAGGCCCGCCGGTACCGCGACTACGACGTCTATCGGTCCCGGGTCCGACTGTTCCAGGAGAACCTGCTCGCCGACGCGCTCGACCCCTCTCGAGGGTCCGAACACGAGGACTGGCGGAGCGAACTGAGCGGCGACTACCGGGATCCGACGATGAAGATCACGATGCTCGAGGCGGTGGCAAACCGGCTCCGGCGTATCTACCTCGCGCTCGTGACGGTTCTCTTGCTCGCCTGGCTCTTCCGGATCACCGCCTACGTGGGCGAGACCGGTGTCGTCGAAGCCGCGTCGATCGGCTCGCTGCCCGGGATCCTCGTCCTGACGGTCGTCACGGCGTTCTACGGGACCGTCCTGGCGATTGTGCTCTGGCCCCGCGAGCGCAAGGCCAAGGGGGAGTTCCGGGATCGGGAGGTCGGCGACTGGAAGGACGCGAACTGACGGTGTCAACGCGCTCACCGAGGGAACCGAACGGCCACCGCTCAGGGAGACAGCGCCTCGGTCTCGAGGGGGTCCGCCGTCCGCCAGTAGTGGTCGTAGGTGTCCTCGGCCCACGCCCGGACGGCCGGATCGTCAGAGTCGATCGACGCCCGGAGGACGCCGTTCTCGTCGCGAAGGAGCAGGTAGACGACGTCGTCGACGATCATCGCCGCGATCGGGACGCCCTCGTTTCGGACCCTGAGTTCCGCCCGATCGGACCCGACCAGCGACCGCAGCCGGTTCCGAAGTGCCGACTCCTCGGCGAGCGCCTCGATCGCGCGCCGGGAGAAGACGCCCCTGAACCGCTGGTCGCCCGCGGCCGTTCGCTCCTGGACGACCGTCAGCGTCTGCTCGTTGAACGCGTGGGAGAATGTCCGGACCGCCTCGCCCTCGCGCAGTAGCTCGAGCAGACGTGACAGCGGCGCGTTCGGTCGCATCTGTGAGGGCTGGGTGATCGTCGCATCCGCCAGCCGCTGCAGGTCGACGTCCATCGCGTGGGTCGGAAGGTAGTCGACGACCTCCCGGAGTTTCATCTCGGCCTCGAGGATCTCCCGGAGGTCGGTAAACCCCTCGGTGACGAGTCGTCCCGTCGCCGTCGCCACGTAGGCGTCACCGTCGCGTCGAATCCAGGATCGTTCCTCGAAGTCGCCCAGGATGCGTCCGAGCGTCGCCTGCGAGGCGCCGGTCGCCTCGCCCAGTTCGCCTCGAGTCCGCCGTCCGTCCGCGAGGAGTCCGAGAACCTCGACGCGGTTCGCCGACAGCGCGAGAAACTCGATCTCCTCGAGCGTCGATTCCATACGTCCCCTGAGTCCTCCGAGAGTAAGTCGCTTTCGTACTGTGAAAGTATTTCAGACTGTGAAATCCCCGCGTGGGGGCCGCTCCTTTCCCGATATGAAATATTTTACGAACGAACCTATACGTGCTGCGTTCGTACTCGATATCAAGATGGAAGTTCTCGAATCCGTACTCTCTACGCTCGATATCGCGGAGGTGTCCAGTCAGTGACCGACAGACGAACGATCGTCCTGTTCGCGCTCGCGAGCCTCTTTTTCGGCGGCACGTTCGTCGCCGCGAAGGCCGGGCTCGAGTACTTCCCGCCGCTGCTGTTCGTGGCGCTTCGGTTCGACATCGCAGCCCTCATCATGGTCGTGTACGCGACGCTGCGGTTCTCGCGGGCGGATCTCACTCCGACGACCGCCGGCGACGTCATCGGGATCCTCGCGACCGGCGGGCTGGTCATCGGCCTCGCGAACTCGCTTTTGTTCGTCGGCCAGCAGTACGCCACCAGCGCCGTCGGCGCGATCGTCTTCAGCCTCAACCCGATCCTGACGCCCGTGTTCGCGGCCGTGCTCCTCTCGACCGAGCGCCTTTCCGCTCGCGGGGCGGTCGGGATGGGACTCGGCCTCGTCGGCGTCGCGCTCGTCGTCAGCCCCGATCCTTCGATGCTGGTCGGCGGCGACGCCCTCGGCCGCGCGATCCTGTTCGCCGGGGCGGCCAGCGCCGCCCTCGGCGCCGTGCTTATCCGACGGGTCGACGCAACCCTCTCGAGTTCGGTCCGGATCGCCTGGGGACTCCCCCTCGCCGCGGCGCTCTCCCACGCGCTGTCGCTGGCGGCGGGCGAATCGGCGGCGTCGATCACCTGGAACGCCGCGGCGATCGCCGCGCTCGCGTACGTCAGCGTCTTCGCCGGCGTCCTCGCCTACCTCGCGTACTTCGCCCTGCTCGACGAGACCGGCGCGATCGAGGCGAACCTGGTGTTCTACGTCGTCCCCGTCGTCTCGACGCTGGGCGGATGGGCGATCCTGGGCGAGCGGATCGCGCCGCTCGCGGTCGTCGGGTTCCTGACGATCTTTGCGGGTTTTGCGGTACTGGGCAGCGAGTCGATCGACGTCCGCTCGCGACTGCGCGCTCGGCTCCCGCTCGAGCGTTCGCGGTCGAACGCTCCGGAATCGACCGATCGGACGTCGGTACCGAACGACTCCCGGCTCTCCCGCTCCGACTGAGCCGGCGTGCTTGAGAGCGCTGGCCGGCTTCCTAATCGGTCGCTTCCCGTAGAGGCGGGTAGTTCGGGTTCGAGACCGCGTTTCGCGACGTCTCGAGCCGATCTTCGAGCCTATGTCACTCTCGAACTACGACCTCCACGAACGACTCGACCGCCTCTCGAACGTCTCCGCCGACCGGGATATCCTGGTCTCGCTCGCGGTTCCGTCCGGCGACTCCATCGGCGAGGCCCGCCAACCGGTCGAAACCGACTACGCCGAGGCCACCCAGCCCGACGAGCAGTCGTTCCCGCAGCCGCTCGTCGACGCCCTCGAGGCGGTCCGGGATCGCCTCAACGCCTATGACGAGATTCCCGAGAACGGCCTCCTCGTCTACGGCGGTGTCCTCGACGGGAACCTGATCACGGCAACGTTCGACGATCCCCCCGTCGAGATCGACTCCTCGATCTACGCACACGACACCGAGTTCGACCTCTCGCCGCTCGAGTCCGTCACCGAGCCGTCGGCGACGTACGGGCTGCTCGTCGTCGAGCGCGGCGGCGCGGCGCTGGGTCGACTCGACGACGAGGGCGTCGAGGAGATCGACGTCTTCGACAGCGACGTCCCGGACAAGTCGGGCGCCGGCGGCCAGTCGGCCGAGCGCTTCGAGCGCGACCGCGAGCGACAGAAACGCGAGTTCTTCGACGACGTCGCCGAGCGAGCGACCGTCGCCTTCATCGAGGACGACGAGATCGACGGCCTGTTGCTGGGCGGTACCACGGGGATCGTCGAGCGGTTCCAGGAGGAAGCCGAGCTCGACCACGAACTCGAGGACCTGATCGCCGGCGAGTTCGTCGTCGAATACGCCACGAAACAGGGCCTCGAGCAGCTCGCCGAGAGGGGCCAGGAGGCCATCGACGAGCGCGACCGCGAGGAAGTCAGCGAGGCGCTCGATCGGTTCCTCGACGACGTCGGCTCCGACGAGGTCGCCTACGGCGAGGCGGACGTCGACGACGCCCTCGAGTACGAGGCCGTCGACACGCTATTGCTTTCGACGACCCTCGAGGGGACGACGATCCAGGAGCTTGGCGAGCGCGCCGAGGAGCAAGGCGGCGAGACGCTGGTCGTTCCCGACGACTTTCCGGACGGCGATCGGTTCGCCGACGCCTTCGATGGGATCGGCGCGATTCTCCGGTTCCCGATCGAGTAACGGCTCGAGAGCGCCCAAAATTCGTTCTCGAGCGGTACGGGCGGCTCCCGCCGGTCGGCGGAGAAAAGAAATCCTCATACGAGCGGATCGCCATGTGAGGACCAACGTCAATGAGTCCCGTCACTACCGGTGGCACCGCAGCGAGTATCGCCTCGAGCATCGTCGCGTTCGACGCTACGTACGGCGTCACGGTCGTCGCGACCGCCATGCTGGCGCTGTTCATGGTTGCGATCGTGTTTTTCGCCGTCGCGCCGATCATTTCCTCGACGTGGAAAGAGGAGTTCGGAGCCGACATCGCCGTCGAGACGCCTCCCGAACCCGACGCCGCCTCCGAGGAGACGGCCGACGCCTCACCCGAAGCCGAGAAAGCAGTTACCTCGTCCGAAGCGGCCGCCGCGAGCGGTGCGAGCGCCGCCGTCGATACCGAGGAAGCGGGCGACGTCACGGAGGGAACGTTCACGAGCGAGGACCTCGGCAAGCTCGTCGAGCGGGCCGACGGCAAGGTGATCGGCACCGTCGCGTCGGTCGGCGGCGAGCAGGCCCGCGTCGAACCAAGCCCCGACGCGCTCGATCAGATCCTGATTCGCCTCGACCGGATGGAGGTCGGCGAGGCCTTCGTTCTCGAGGCCGAGGACGTCCGGGAGATCAGCAGCACGCGGATCCTCCTCGAGCGCGAGTTCGTTCGGCCGACGGGCGAACCGACGCCGGAGACCGAGACCGAGACGGACGACGTCTCCGCTGCGACGGAGTAACTCACTTCTACTGCTGACGTCCCGAGCTCGGTCCCGGAGGACAACCACGTTCGGTTCCCTCGAGACCGACTCCTGCAGGCACCACGCTCTTTTTCGACTGCCGTAAGGTCGACTCTATGTGCGATACGTTCACGGACGACGATATCGGTGCACGAGTCGAGACCGCCGACGGCGAGACGATCGGCGTCGTTGCGGCGGTCGACGGCGCCGTCGTCCGCGTTCGTCCCCCGCCCGCGGCCGACGGTCCGGACTCGACGGCCCCCGCCATGGCGACCGGTCCCGACGAGACGCGCCCGCTCGAGCCAGCCGCCGTGGACCGGCGGCAGGGAGATCGGCTCGTTCTCGAGCCCGGTCGCTCGCTCGAGTTCGACGTCGAAAATCGGGACCGCGCGTCGCCCGAAGACGAGACCGACGCGCTCGAGGCGACCGAGCCGACCGACCGCGGTGCCGAAGCGGACCCTGAGGCCCTGACCGATCGAGAGCCCGAGGCCGAACTAGACCGGTCGGATCCGGACCGTGGTCCCGAGGTCGAGGTGTCAGTCGACGAGGAACCGGGCCGGACGGACGGGTCGGGCGACGCCGACACCGAGAACCACTGAGCGCGAGCGAACGTCGCGAGTCGTTTCCTCGAGCCACGGGATGGACCGTTCACCACCTTCAACCGCGTTTGATATCGCACGTTAGGGTTTATTTCGACGGTCGAGGACGGCGCTCGGTTGTCGTTGCAGGGTCGAGAACTAACAGCGTCGTCGTCGTACGCCGACGGACGATGGTGATATTCGACCGCAGCAACCTCGAGGGCGTCGACATCGAGGGGCCGGCGGACGCACAGGCGATCGTATTCGTCCACGGCGCGATGTTTACTCGGGAGATGTGGCTCCCCCAGCGGCGGGCGCTGGCCGACGAGTTCCGGATCGTCGCGCCCGATCTCCCCGGTCACGGAACGTTCGCCGAGGAGACGTTCCGGATGGAGTCGGCGATCGACCGCCTCGAGGAGGTGATCGCGACCGCGACCGACGGTAGTGCGGTGCTGGTCGGCCTCTCGCTGGGCGGGTACGTAGCGACCGAGTACGCCTCCCGGCACCCCGACCAGGTCGACGGGCTGGTGTTGACGGGAAGCAGCGCGAACCCTGTCCGCGGGATGCGGCTGGTGACGCGAGCCAACGGCATCCTCGCGCGCCTGCTCACCCGTCCCGACGTCGGCAAGCGCGTCGTCGAACGGCTGGCGACGCGGTGGGTTCGCAACCGCGACCTGCCGCCGGACATCGAGGCGGCGATCATCGATGCGGGCTTTTATCCCAAGCAGTTCGGCGACGCGGGACCGGACGTCCGCGGGGTGAACTTCCGGGAGAAGCTGTCGACGTACCCCGGCCCGACGCTGATAATCAACGGCGAGCACGACAAGATCATGCGTCGCGGCGAACGCGAGCACGCGGCTGCGGCCCAAGACGCGCGGATCGAGGTACTCGCAGGGGTCGGCCACATCTGTAACCTGCATCGACCGGAGACGTACACTGCACGGCTTCGGAACTTCGTGTACCAGCGCGTCGCACCCCGACAGTAACCGCTCACTCGCTCGAGTCGACCTCGTGGCTCTCGAGCGCCAGCGCCTCCGGGTCGAGTTCGTAGTAGCGCTCCCAGGCCGGTGCAAGGCTCACGACGCGGGTTCCTGCGATCTCCGCCTCGCGGTGACGGTGGTGGTGACCCACCAGACAGAGCTCCGGCGAGAGCGCCTCGAGCAGGTCGTCGACGTGCTCGCAGCCGGGATCGTAGCCGTACGACAGCAATCCGGTCGGCGCCTCGTGGGTGAGGAAAACGTCGACGTCGGAAAGTGACGCGGCTCGCTCGACGTCCTCGTGAGTGAAGTGTCGTCGTCGCCCGCCCGACAGCTCGGACCGGGGCAGGTCGTACTTCGTCGGCGCGTAGTTGCCCGACAGTCCCGCCACGCGGACGCCCTCGATGGTCGCCGCCGTGCTCGCGAGGAGGTGGACGCTCCGGGTTCCCGTGGTTTCGCCGTTTCGCAGCGCCTCGATCGTGTCGAACTCCTCGTTGTTGCCGGCCACGAACCACGTCGGGACCGGCAGCTCGTAACACTCGAGGTCGCCGACCTGCAGGACGTGCTCCGGCTCGAGTCTGCGGTAGTGCGCGAGTAAGCTCTCTCGTCGGTCTGGATCGGAGGCGTGAGCGTCGCCGAGTACGAGCATATCCGTTTCGACGGGACCGATCCGGAAATACTGCCGGCCGAGGTCCCGGGAAGCACATTCAGGGAGCGGGGTTTAGGCGACGGACGGTGACAGCGTAGCTATGAGCGAGACGCCCGAGCGAAGCGACCTCGAGTCGTCCGTAGACCACAAGCGGAGCGAGCCGAATCGCCGCCTCGAGGAGCGATTCCGGACCGACTCGGGGGTGTGAACCGTGGTCGACATCGGCTTTCACGCCTCCCACGAGCAGTTCACGCCCAGTTCCCTCCTCGACTGCGTCGAACTCGCCGATGAGCACGGCTTCGATGAGGTGCTCGCGTCGGACCACTTCCACCCCTGGAGCGAGCGCCAGGGCGAGTCGGGGTTCGTCTGGTCATGGCTCGGCGCGGCGATGGAGCGGACCTCGCTGTCGTTCGGTACCGTCAACGCGCCCGGCTACCGCTACCACCCCGCGATCGTCGCGCAGGCGGCCGCGACCCTGCGGGAGATGTACCCCGGGCGCTTCTGGTTCGCGGTCGGCAGCGGCCAGCTGATGAACGAGGGGGTCGCGGGCGTCGACTGGCCCGTCAAGTCCGAGCGCAACGCCCGCCTCGAGGAGTGCGCCGAGATCATGCACCGGCTGTGGGACGGCGAGGAGGTCACCCACCACGGTCGGGTAGACGTCGAGCAGGCGACACTGTACACCCGCCCGGAGTCGTCGCCACCGCTGTTCGGCGCCGCCCTCTCCGAGAAAACCGCCCGCTGGCTCGGCACCCGCGAGTGGGTCGAGGGGCTGATCACGATCGCGACGCCCGACCACGAGGGGCTCGAGAGCCGGATCGAGGCGTTCCGCGAGAACGCCCCGGAGAAACCGATCGCCCTCAAGGTCCAGCTCGCCTACGACGAGGACAACGACGCGGCCCTCGAGGGCGCCTACGACCAGTGGCGGACCAACTGCGCGCCGGGACCGGTCACCCAGAAGCTGCGCACTCCCGAGGAGTTCGACGCGCTGGGCGAGCAGGTCACCCGCGAGCAGGTCGAAGAGAGCGTCCGGATCTCGGCCGATCCAGAGGACCACCTCGAGTGGCTCCAGCGCGATCTCTCCCTCGATGTCGACAAGCTCCTGTTGCACAACGTCACCCGCGAGCAAGAGCGGTTCGTCGAGGACTTCGGCGAGCGGGTCGTCCCCGAACTCGAGTGAGGTTCCTCCCGACTCCCGTCGGACCGGTCGGGACCCGTGACCGTCACGGATCGCCTGACGAACGGTTATACGCCCTCTCGTGGACCCTCCGGGTATGGTCGACAGTCGAACCTACGAGTTCGAGGGCGCCAGTCCGTCGATCGACGCCGAGGCACGGGTCAGCGCCGACGCCGTCCTCGTCGGCGACGTCGAGGTCGCCGCCGAGGCGAGCATCTGGCCCGGGGTCGTGTTGCGGGGCGACGTCGGTCCCGTCCGGATCGGTCGAGGAACCCACGTCGGCGACAACGCGACGCTGCACGCGGCGACCCTCGAGGATCGCGTAATGGTCGGACACGGCGCGGTTCTCAACGAGGCGACCGTCGAAACCGGCGCGCTGGTCGGGTTCAACGCGACGCTCAACACCGGCGCGACGGTCGGGTCCGGCAGCATCGTCGCCGCGGGGACGGTGGTCCCCGACGAGTACGAGATCCCGCCCGAGTCGTTCGTCCGCGGCGTTCCCGCCGAGGTAACGCCCCTCGAGGAGACAGGGATCGATCCCGAGACGATCTTCGAGGAGTTCTCCTCGGGGACGTACACGGATCTGGCGAACCGACACGGCGACCTGTTCGAGTAGGCACCCACAGCGCGGTCAGTGAACCACACCGGACTCGAGCAGTCGGTCGATCTCGTCGTTGTCGTAGCCGACCTCGGCGAGGTACCGGCGGGTGTGTTCGCCGTGATCGGGGACGGACTCGGTCGTCGCCGTCGGCGCCTCGCGGTGGCGGGCCGGAAACCCGATTCTGGGCGGGGCGTCGTCGGGCTCCTCGACGAGCCCGCGGGCTCGAAGCTGGGGATGCTCGAGGGCCTCCGCGGGCGAGTACACGCCTGCAAACGCGGCGTCGACGCCCTCGAGCGCGTCCTCCCACTCGTCGCGCGTCTGCTCGAGGAAGAGTTTCTCCAGCTCGGCCCGGAGCGCGGCGCGGACGTCCGGATCCCGAGAGCCGTGTTCCTCGAGGAGGCCCTCCCGGCCGACGGCCGCACAGAACGAGCGCCAGAACTTCGGCTCGAGGGCGGCCAGCGCCACCCAGTTTCCGTCGGCGGTCTCGTAGCTGTCGTACCACGGTAACGCGCCCGTCAGCGGCGTCTCGCCCGGCCTGGGCTCGGCGGGGTCACCGGTGAGGGACTGGTAGGCAACCGCCTGGGAGAAGGAGGCGACGACGTCGGCCAGCGCGATATCGACGTACTCGCCGTTCGCGTTGCCGAGCTCCCGTGCGAGGACGGCTTCGACGATCGCGAACGCCGCGAACAGTCCGCCGGCCATGTCGCCGATAGGGTAGCCCGGCGTCTGGGGTTTCGCCTCGGGCGATTCACGGGTCATGTCCAGCAGCCCCGCGAGCGCGACGTAGTTGAGGTCGTGGCCAGCCCGATCGGCCCAGGGACCGTCCTGGCCATAGCCCGTGATCGAGCAGTAGATCAGCTCCTCGTTGTACTCGCGGAGGGTCTCGTAGTCGATCCCCAGCCGGTCGACGACGCCCGGCCGAAAGCTCTCGAGGACGACGTCGCTCTCCGCGACGAGCCGGTAGAACGCCGTTCGGCCGGCCTCGCTTTTGAGATCGATCGCGACGCCTCGCTTCCCTCGATTTACCATCTCGAAGATCGCGCCGGTGCCCCGATCGGTGAGCGGCTCCATCGCGCGGGCGTAGTCGCCAGCGCCGGTGTCTTCGACTTTCACTACTTCGGCCCCCGCGTCCGCCAGCAGCTGGGTCGCGTACGGGCCGGGCAACAGCCTCGAGAGATCGAGAATTCGAACGCCGTCGAGTCGCATACCCGAGGGGTCGCGGCGAGAACACTTTACGCTGAGCCTCGTTCGGTGCGGGACGGAACCGGGAGTCGTTCGTTATCACAGGTACGAACCGGTCGCCGGGACCGTCTAACGGTCGGCGTCGGACTGTCCCATCGGTCCCCACAGTACGATCAGCGCACTCATCACGACGGCCATGAAGAAACCGAACGCTGCGCCGGAGCCGACTCCGTCACCGAGACCGTAGCTGACCGCCCCGATCAACGCCGGAAGCAAAACCAGCAACAGTATCGTTTCCCGGACTGCGAGCAGGTCGACGATCACTCCGGACACTGTCGCGAGGATCGTCCCGTCGTCAAATGAACTTATTTGATTTCCGAGAGGCGATCGCGTCGGCTACACCCGCTCGACGATCGTCGCGATTCCCTGCCCGAAGCCGATACACATCGTCGAGAGTCCGACATCTTGGCCTGTGCGCTCGAGTTCGTGGACCAGTTTCGTCAGCAGGGCCGCGCCCGTCGCCCCCAGCGGGTGGCCGTGGGCGATCGCGCCACCGTTGACGTTGGTTCGCTCCCAGGGGGCGCCCGTCTCCTCGAGCCAGGCGGCGACGACCGAGGCGAACGCCTCGTTGACCTCGAAGAGGTCGACGTCAGCGAGTTCGTACTCGGACTGCTCGAGGACGCGCTCGGTCGCCGGGATCGGTCCCGTTAGCATCGTCACGGGGTCGACGCCGACGACCTCCGTCTGCCGAATGCGGGCCATCGGCTCCCAGCCGCGGGCCTCGGCAGCCTCCTCGCTGGCGACCAGCAGGGCCGACGAGCCGTCGACGATCCCCGAGGCGTTCCCGGGGTGGTGGACCCCCTCGCCCTCCTCGCGAAAGGAGAGCGGGAGTTCGGAGAGCGTCTCAAGGTCGGTTTCGGGACGAGGGTGTTCGTCCGATTTGACTACGATCTCATCGCTGTCCAGCTCCGTCTCGACGGGCACGAGCTGGTCGTCGTACCGACCGCCTTCCCAGGCTTCGCCCCAGCGGCGCTGGGAGTCGACCGCGAGTTCGTCGAGTTCCTCGCGGGTGAAGCCGTAGTTCTCGGCGATGCGCTCGGCGCCCTCGCCCTGGTGGGTCAGCTCGTCGAACTGCTCGAAGTAGGTGTCGGTGACGGCGCTCTCCCCGTCGACGCCGTCCGAACCCAACGGCACGCGGGTCATGTGCTCGACGCCGCCGGCGACCAGCACGTCGTGCTGGCCCGCTATCACGTTCGTCGCCGCGAAGTTGACCGCCTGCTGGCCCGAGCCGCACATCCGGTTGAGCTGGACGCCCGGAACGCTGTCGCCCCAGCCGGCGACCATCGGTGCGATGCGACCGATGTTGAGTCCCTGCTCGTCGACCGGCGTCACGCAGCCGTAGATCACGTCCTCGATCGTCTCCGGGTCGAACTCGTTGCGCGTCTCAAGCGCCTCGAGGGGCGCGGCCGCGAGGTCCTGCGGGTGCGTGTCCTTGAACGACCCGTCTCGCTTCCCGAACGGCGTCCGAACCGCGTCGACGACGACTGCCGTCTTCATACGACGGGTTGGTGTCGGTTCTCAATAGTTGTTTTCCCCCTGACGCCGTCCAGCCGATGCGCCTCCGATCCACTCCGTTCCGCTCTCGTTCGTGGAGACCGCTTCGCAACCAGTCCGGGCACGCGGCGGTCGGCACCCGATGAACTCCTCACTTCCGACGAAATGTCCAGGAAGTCCCCTCTCGCGTCGCATTTCGCCGAATGAGACGAACGAGCCGGCAATCGGGTTTATTGGGCCGCCGTACGAAGGGAGCGTATGTATCGGGTCCTGATACCCATCGATACGAACGAGGACCGTGCACACGCTCAAGCCGACTACGTGACGTCGCTGCCAAACGCCAGCGAGAACGTCGAGGCCGTTCTCCTGTTCGTATTCACCGAGGAGGGCAAGGACCTCCCGTCGGACCTCCAACAGTTCAAGACCGCCACCCGGATCGGGTCCGTCCGACGTGCCAAGGAGCGCCTCGAGGACAGTGATGTCGACGTGACCGTCCTCGAGGACAGCGGTGACACCGCCGACGACATCATTAAGACGGCTGAGGAGTACGATGTCGACTCGATCGTGCTTGGCGGTCGAAAGCGCTCCCCGGTCGGGAAAGCGGTCTTCGGAAGCGTCACGCAGTCGGTTATCCTGAACACGGATCGACCGGTGGTCGCGACCGGTGAGTCACGGGCGTGACACTCACTCCACGCTAAAACGCGAGAGTTGCTCCGTTGGGGTTCCGGCTATGCCAATTCGGGGCTTCGCTCTCCCGACCCACTGGATTCCGACGCCGTTGATAGCCGGGTACCAAGTTTACCCGTCAAGCGATCCAAGACCGAGTCAATGAGCGACGACTCAGAAATCACGGCCGACCGACCCGACAGCCCGATCCAACTCGCCGGTACCGACCACATCACCCTCATCGGCAGCAACGAGGACGACACGATCGAGTTCTACCGCGACCTGCTGGGGATGCCGCTGGTGCTCAGACAGCCCAACCTCGACGATCCGGAGTCGACGCACCTCTTCTTCGATACGGGCGACGGGCGGATCCTCACCTTCTTCGTGAGCGACGGCCGCCAGTCCAACGAGCAGCCGCTGCGCCACCAGGTCGGCTCGGTCCATCACATCTCCTTCTCGGTCGAGCCCGAGTGGTTCGTCGAGACGAAGGAGGCCCTCGAGGAGGCGGGACGGGGCTACAACGAGTTCGACCGCGGCATCTTCCACTCGCTGTACACCCGCGACCACAACGGACTGACGATCGAGCTTGCGACCGACAAGTTCGACGTTCCGGACGACCGCCGCGGCGAGGTGCTGGCGACCGCCCAGCGACTCCGGGTCGAAGACGGCGCCGACTTCGCCGAGGAGCGCCACCTCGAGGCGGCCCTGGAGGAACTGGGGATCGACAGCGAGAAGTACGAACTACCCGACGCCCCGTCGGGTGCCGGGCTCTGAGACGCTGAGGCGGTCTCAGTCGGGCAGTTCCTCGAGGACGCCACCCATGAGCGAGCGAACGTTTTCGCCCTCGTCGTCGAGATAGGTCGGGTAGATGCCGAGCGTCGCGACCAGGTCGTCGCCGGCGTCGACGGTCTCGGTGACAAGGACGTTCACGTCGACGGTTCGCCCGTCGAACTCGGCCTCACCGGTGAACGTCGATAGCGTCGTCGTCTGCTCGAGCACGGTCAACTCCTCGTCGGAGTCGTGATCAACGCTTCCGAGCCCGTCGTAGGTGTTTACGACCAGCTCGACGAGTTCGCTCGTCGAGCGCTCTCCGATCGGGTTGAGCTGTCGGCCGGCGATACCGACCTGCGGGCTCGAGAGGACGACGAACTCCGCGCCCTGGTGTTCACCCAGCAACCCCATATCGATGGTCTTCTCGTACTCGGTGAGGGCGTTGATCAGGACAAGCTCCTGCGAGACGACCGAGACGCTGACCGTCTCCTCGAGTCGAAGTTCGTCGACGTCGGCCCGTTCGTAGCCCGCCTCCTCGCGGATCTCCGGCTCGATCCCGGCCGGCGTTGCCTCGTGTCTGTCCAGTCCGACCGTCCCGAGACAGCCCGCGAGACTCGCGAGTCCGACCGTTCCCGCACCGGCGATCACCTGTCGGCGTTTCATTCTTTCATATATTTCTTCCAGTCATACAAGATCTTTTGGGATTCTTTGTTTCGAACTATTTCGGGAAGACTGCGAGCCGGCTCGTCGATCGTTCGTTATCGAGGGGAGATGCGTCGCAGGTGTTCGGCGCGACGAGTGCAGTCCGTCGCACCGAACGACGTCTAAACGCCTAACTGCGCTCCCGAAGAACGACTCGAGGATGAACGATCCGAACGATGCCGCGGCGATGAGTGAACTCGTCGACCGCGCACGCGATCTCATCCCCGGCGGCGCACAAACAGGACTGCGGGCGCAAGCGTACGACACGGGCGACGTCGCCTTCGAATCGGCGTCGGGCGCCATGCTGGCGACCGTCTCGGGCGAGCGGTACACCGACTACCACCTCGGATTCGGACCGATCGTGCTCGGGCACGCCCACGACGGCGTCGACGAGGCGGCTCGGGCGGCCATCGACAACGGTGTGTTGTACGGCGCGGGCACGACGCCCCTCGAGGTCGAGGTCGCCGAACGCCTCGTCGATCTCGTCCCGAGCATCGAGATGGTAAACTTCTGTAACAGCGGCAGCGAAGCGACCTATCACGCGATTCGGCTCGCGCGGGCTGCCACCGGAAACGAGAGCGTACTGAAGTTCGAGGGCTGTTACCACGGCTGGCACGACTACGTCGACGTCAGCGTCTACCCGCCCGCCGACCGCGTCGGCGAGCGCTACCCCGAATCCGACGGGATGCTCTCGGCGGCCGTCGAGAACACGCTGGTCGCGCCGTTTAATGACCCCGACGCGCTCGAGGACGTCTTCCGGGAACACGGCGACGAACTCGCAGCCGTTATCCTCGAACCGATTCCCCACTCCGTCGGCTGTCTCCTTCCGGAACCGGCGTTTCTGGAACGGCTGCGCGAAGTGACAGCGGCACACGACGTCCCGCTCGTGTTCGACGAGGTCATCAGCGGCTTCCGCCACTCGCCCCGCGGCGTGCAGGCGGAGCTCGGCGTGACGCCGGATCTCACCTGCGTCGCGAAGGCGCTCGGCAACGGCTACCCCGTGGCAGCCGTCGGCGGACGGGCAGAGCTGCTCGCGCAAGCGGGCGGCGACAACGAGTCCGGTGTCGTCATCAGCGGGACGTACTCGGGGAGCCTGCCGGGGCTCGCCGCCGCCCGCGAGACGATCGATACGATCGTCGACGAGAACGTCCAGGGGTATCTCACGAAGCTCGGCGATCGCTACCGCGACGGCCTGCGCGAGCTGCTCGAGGATCACGGCGTAGAGGGACGGGTCGTCGGCCACCGGAGTATCTTCAGCGTGCAGTTCGGGATGGACGGCGAACCGCGAACCTACGAGGACGTCCTCGGGCTCGACGAGGAGCGCTTCCGCGCGTTCGCGGCGGGGATGCGCGAGCACGGACAGTTCTTTACGCCGAACCCGTACAAGCGCCACCACCTCTCGTTCGCCCACGACGAGAGCCACCTCGAGTCGTATCTCGACGCCGCGGACGCGGTACTCGCCGAACTCTGAGACGGCCGCTCGTTCGGCGGAACCGAACTCCGCGTCGTTTCGCCGCCCCATCGAGACCGCTCGCTTAGCTCGCTTCCGCAGCGATCGTCGGATTCGCCGTCGTCGGCTCCGACTCCTCGGTCTCCTCGATGACGTAGCGCTGGCCGAGCATCGGGTCAAGCAGGCTATCGACGGGCGCCCGGTCGTCGCGCAGGACGGGGACGTCGTCGGTCTCGGGGTCGGTCATGTAGTGGTCGATCTCGTCGCTCAGGTCGCCCCCCAGCTCGCGCTCGGCGTTTCGTTCCTCGAGGTCGCTCTGCGAGAGCGCCTCGCCGTCCTTGGTCGCGACCAGCTGGATGTTCTGAACCGAGCTCTCGTCGGAGGTCCGGAAGCTGTAGACCTCCGGGAACGCCTCCTCCATCGTCGCGTACTCCGCGCGGTAGAACTCCGAGGCCGAGCCGCTGGGCGCCGAGACGACGTTCGCGAGGAGGACGCCGTCGTCGCTCAGCCGATCGGTCGTGAGCTCCATGAACTCCTCGGTCGTCATGTGAAACGGCACCTGATCCTGCTTGTAGGCGTCCAGTACGATCACGTCGTACTCGTCGTCGCCGTTCTGGAGGTACTGTCGGCCGTCCTCGGCGTGACTGGTCATCGTCTCGCCGTGCTCGAGACCGAAGTACTCCTCGGCGGCTTCCGTGACTTCGGGATCGATCTCGACGACGTCGACGTCGACGTCGTACCGGTCCTCGAAGTCCTGGGGACCGGTGTACCCGCCCCCGCCGATAAAGAGGACGTCGTCGACGTCCTCGTGGTCGTCGACCGTGAGCATCGGCAGGTGGAAGTACTTCGTGTACGCGAAGACGTGTCGGTCGGGCTCCTCGAGGTCCATCGCGCTGTGGTGGGCGCCGTCCAGGTACATCGTCCGAACGTCGTCGCTATCGTCGACGACCTCGAGGTGCTGGTGGGGCGTCTGGCTCTCGTGGACGACGTCGCCGCGGTGGTCGAAGTCGACGGGGCCGCCGCCCGCGGCGGTGACGAGCAACAGCACGACGACGACGCTTGCGACCGTCGGATTTCGCGGGGGCGAGGGGAGCGTGAGCGCGAGCGCGGTGGCGACGAGGGTCAGGCCAAACAGCAGTCCGATCTGGGCGATGCTCAGATACGGGATGAGGACGAACGTCGTCGCGCCGGCGCCGAGGATGCTCCCGATAGTGCCGAGCGCGTAGACGTGGCCGGAGGCCTCGCCGATCCCGCGTTTTCGGGAGAGCTCCGCGGCGTAGGGGCTGATGAACCCGAGCAGGTACGTCGGCGGGCCGAAGAGGATGATGACGGCCGGCAGCGAGGCGTACCGGGGTGGGATCGCCAGCGTCGCCGTGTACGCGAGCAACAGATCGCTGGTGTAGATTACCACCGCGACGTACACTGCCGTCGCGAGCATGAGCCAGGACATCTCCCGGGTGGTCGCCGTCGCCGCCCGCTTACCGCCCTGCCAGTACCCCAGGCTCAGCGCGGCGAGCAACACCGTCAGGATCCCGCCGACCGTGTAGATGTGACTGCCGAACTGCGGTGCGACGATCCGTACCGCGAGGATCTCGAGGCCCATGCTGGTGATCCCCGAGACGAAGACGGCGAGCTCGGGCTTCGTGGGCCGGTAGTCGGGGAGGGCGTTCCGCATTCGTTGTTCCCACAGTGTCGCCGGGTTCGTGAGTACCTGTCGGCTCCGGTCGAAGCGTCGATCTACCCGAGGGAAGCGACCTCGGCTGACTCGAGCGACCGGTAGGCTACGTCGCTCGCCTCGAGGACGGATTCGAGCTCCTCGAGCCCGCGGTCGACGTCGATCCCGACCCGGTCGACGTGGGCATCCGGGGATTCGCTCGGATCGGTCTCGAAGTGCGCGGTCAGCTCGACCCCCTCCGGGTGGTGATACCCCCGGACGTGGACCTGCCACCACTCGTAGCCGCTCGGGTGGTCGGCAACGTACTCCACGCGTCTGAGGTTGCAGACCTCGCCGAAGTACGCAAAGGACATGTCCCAGTTCGGCGCGAAGTGGTGTTCGCCGAGCAGTCGTTCGACTTCGGACGACGATAGCGAGACGAGCAGCGCCGGCTCGAGCGGTTTCGGTCGAGTGAAAAATCGGCCGCGCGCCGCCAGAAACAGCCGTCTACAGTCGCGGAGGAACGTGTCCGTCAAATTCGCTCTGGAGAGCCGTCGTGGCATGGTGTGTAAACCACCTCGAGCGGCCTAAAGGGACGGCCACGTTGCAGTCGCCGAATCCGGGGCAACCGGTTATGTTCGTCGCTGGCCTCTCCGAGGCTATGCCGACCGTTCGTCTGCTCGAGGGCGAGGACACGGATCGAATCGACGGACTGAGCGACGGGCTGTTCGCGATCGTGTTGACGCTGCTGGTGCTTCAGTTTCAGATCCCCGACGTTCCCGCCGACCGCGCGGCCACGGAGCTTCCCGCGGCGCTCGCAGACCAGGAGACGCTGCTGTTCAGCTACCTGCTCTCGTTCGGCGTCGTCGGCCTGTACTGGATCGTCCACCACCACCTCTTCGAGCGGATCGAGCGCCACGACCGCGGGCTGCTGTACGGCAACCTCCTCTTTTTGTTGTTCGTCTCGCTCGTCCCGTTCCCGACCGAACTGGTCGGGATCTATGGGACTCGGTTCGCGTGGACGCTGTACGCGTGCAACCTCGCGCTCGTCGGTCTCTCGCTGACGGCGCTCTGGTGGTACGCCTACCGTCGCGGGTTCACGACCGACGAGATCACGCCGCGGGTCGGTCGTGCCGTCGCGATCCGCGGGCTGATCGGACCGGCCGTCTTTCTCCTCTCGATCGCCGTCGCCGCTGTCAGCCTCACGGCCGCGTTTCTGACGCCGGTCCTGATCGTTCCGCTGCAGGCGCTGTGGGTGCGTCGGTTTCACGGGTCCTGACGGACGATGAGTCGGTCAGGGTCGTGTCATCACGAGCGTGAGCACGAACAGCCCGGCAGCGACCGCGACGACGGTCGTGAGGCTGACCTCGACCAGCCCGACGACCGCCGCGCCCGCGACGATCATCCAGCCGAACAGCAGCGACAGCACTGCGTTGAGAACGAGCAGCACGCGCGGATCGCCCCGGGAGGACTCGAGTCCCTCGCGGAACCCGTCCCGGTCGGCGTCGGGATCGGCCATACCGAGTAGCCGAACGTGGCTCACTTAGCCGTTTCCGTCGGTCGCCGAAGCCGACACTTATGCCGGCTCCGACGAACGACGGAGTATGCGGGAAGTCACGGTCTCTCGACGGGTCGACGCGACGGCGGTCGAACTCTCCTCGCGGTTCGATCCGCCGGCGATCGTCGAGGCGGAGGGGAGTTTCACCGTCGAACACGTCCGCGACGAGGGCGACGCGACGATCGTCGTCGCCAGCGGACCCGGTATGCGGCTTCCGCTCCGGTTCGAGTACCGCGAGGACGCACTCTACTACACCCAGGAGGGCGAGCAGGGCCCCTTCGAGCACATGGAGACCTGGCTCGAGTTCGACGAGCGCGAGGACGGCACCGAGGTTCAGTTTCGGTCATCGGTCTCGCTTGCCGCCCCGCTACCGTTCGGCGACCGGATCGCCGCCTGGAAGCGCAAGGGCGAACTCGAGCGGGCGCTCGAGGCGATGGCTGACGCGTTCTATAGTAACAACTGAAACGGTTTGCACACCGATCGTACAGCTGTCGTGCGATCGAGTGCGCACTGGCTTTCAGTGGCTACTATAGAGTCCCCGAGGCGATGGCCGACGTTTTCTACGGTTCGCGAAGAACGACCGGTTCGTCCTCTCCACCCGGGAAGGGGTTCTCGAGCGCGTCCGCCCGCTCCCACTCTTCGTCGGTGACCAGACAGTCCCGGAGCCGCGAGCGCAACGGTTCGTCCTCGAGGTCGGTTCCGATGAACACGAGTTCGGTTCGGCGGTCGCCGTGCTCGTCGTGCCACTCGAGATCGGGACGGTTCGACCGGTAGAGGTCGCGTTGCACCTCTGGTAGCGCGGCGATCCAGAGACCCTCGCTCGTCGCTCGGACGGAGGGACCGGCCTGGGAGAGATCGACTCTCGCGTCGCTGCCGGCGATCCACGCGACGCCTTTCGATCGGACGACGTCGTCGGGCAGCTCCCGGAGGAACGCGGCGAAGCGCTCGGGGTGGATCGGGCGCCGCTCCCGGAACGTGAACGAGTCGACGCCGTAGACCTCGTCGGGGTGGCGGTGATCTTGGTGGTTCTCGTCGTGGGCGTGATCGTGGTCGTGTCCGTGCCCGTCGTGATCGCGACCGGGGTCGCCGGCTTCGGGGCTCCCGTTCTCGATCTCGCCTTCGGCATCCTCGAGCGCCCGCTGCCACCCCGCGCCTTCTCCCATCTGGCCGGGATCGAACAGGTCGACGCCGAGCAGGTCGTCGGGATCGATCGCGCTGAACTCCGTTCTCCGCAACTCGGCGTCGGGCCGCAGCGCCCGGACCAGCGCCTCGGCCTCCTCGAGTTCGGCGGGCTCGCAGAGATCGGTCTTGTTGAGGAGGACGAGGTTCGCGACCTCGAGCTGTTCGATCAGCAGGTCCGAGAGCGGCCGATCGGCCTCGTCGTCGGGGTCGCCGCGCCGCTCGGGGACTTCCTTACCCGCGAAGGCGTCGAGGAAGAGTCGGGTGTCCAGTACCGTCACCAGGGCGTCGATCTCGTAGCGGGCGGCGACCCGCGAGCTCGTCGTGAACAGCCGGGCGACGGGTTCGGGCTCGGAGATCCCCGAGGACTCGACGACCAGGTGATCGAACTCCCGCTCGCGGGCCAAGCGAACGACCGCCGTCTCGAGGTCGTCCTGGAGCTCACAGCAGATACAGCCGTTCGAGAGCTCAGCGACGCCGCCGGCGTCGAGATCGGATCCCTCGGCGACGAGTTCGGCGTCGACGTTGACCTCCCCCATGTCGTTGACCAGGACCGCGAGCTCGCGGTCGCCGGCGTTTCGAAGCAGGTGGTTGAGCAGCGTCGTCTTACCGGCGCCGAGGCTGCCCGAGAGGACGGTGACGGGAATCGCTGACATACGGGTGTGTTGGTACTCGGCGACTAAGATGCGTCGGCTCGAGGACGACGGGAGCACGACACCTTTTAGCCTCGGGCCCCGAGGATCATCGACAATGACGCTCGCCGATCGGATCGAACGGTTTCGGGAAACTCTCGAGGAGTGGCTCCGGGGGCTGTATCACGGAATGATCACCCACCCCGCCTACGAGAAGATCGAGGCCGAGGCCGAGGACCAGGAGGACGCGTTCATGCTGGCGTGTTTCCCCGACGCCTTCGGGATCCCGAGCCCGGTGTCGTACTACACGGCCGAACTGCTGCCCTACCTCGAGGACGAGTACGAGGCCTGGGAGCGACGGCTGTGGGATCGGGGATCGGTGATCGAGCGCAAAGGCCACCAGTACCACTTCTGATGACGGAGTTCGTCTTCTTCGGCGGGAAGGGCGGGGTCGGCAAGACCACCGTCTCGAGCGCGTACGCCCTCGAGTGCGTGGATGCGGGACTCGAGACGCTCGTCGTCTCGACGGACCCCGCACACAGTACGGCTGACGTCTTCGATCAGGAGTTCGGCGACGAGCCCCGCCCGGTCGAGGGGTACGACGGGCTCTCGGCGCTCGAGATCGATCCCGAACAGGAGGTACAGGACCACCTCCAGGGGCTGAAACGCCAGCTGAACTCGCAGCTGTCGGCGGCGATGGTCAACGAGGTCGATGTCCAGCTCGAGATGGCCCACCAGACGCCGGGGGCCTACGAGGCCGCGCTGTTCGACCGGTTCGTCGACGTGATGCGGTCGGCCGAGCCGTACGATCGGGTCGTCTTCGACACCTCGCCGACGGGGTCGACACTGCGGCTGCTGGCCCTCCCGGAGCTACTCGAGAGCTGGATCGAGCGGCTGATGCACAAGCGCGAGCGCAGCATCGACCTCTACGAGAAGGCCGCGATCGGCAACCAGGAGCCGCGGCGGGTGATGGACGGCGATCCGATCCTCGCCCGACTGCGAGAGCGCAAGGAGCGCTTCGAGTTCGCGGGCGAGACCCTGCGCGAGAACGCCGCGTTCTACCTGGTGATGAACCCCGACGAGCTCTCGATTCGGGAGACCGAGCGCTCGCTCGAGACCCTGGACGAGGCGGAGCTGCCGGTTCGCGGGCTCGTGGTCAACCGGTTGACGCCCAAGCCCAACCCAGACGAGGAGGGGCGGGGCGCGCGCTACCTCCGCCAGCGGGTGGCGACCGAGCGCGACCGTCTCGAGCGGATCGAGCGCGAACTCGCTCCGCCCGTGGTAGCGACCATCGAGACCCGCGTCGAGGAGGTCCGCGGGAGCCTGCTCGAGGACGTCGCGGCCAACCTCGAGATCGACGTCGGCTCGAGTGCGGGCGAGCGCGCGCGAACCGAGTGAGAGGGGCCGCCCGGGACCGACGACCCGCTTTCGCCGCCCACGTGTCGGATTTCTCACCTTCTCTGGGATAAATCCTCCACAAACGTGTCGTAATTTGCCGCCGTTGTACGTGATCTGAACTCAATGAATTATATTTATAGTGCCTCCCCGCAACCACCCGCTCGAGAAAGTATACCATGGTAGGTGTAATTTGGATCGTGGCACTGGTGCTGACGACGTTTACCGTCTCGTACATCGTGTACGGGCGGTACCTGTCGCAGTTCGTGGGGCTCGACGACAGTCGGGAGACGCCAGCACACAAGTATCGAGACGGGCAGGAGTACGTGCCGGCGAAGAAGCCGGTGCTGTTGGGGCACCATTATTCGAGTATCGCGGGCGGTGCGCCCGTGGTCGGACCGATCACGGCCGCGTTGATCTGGGGCTGGCTTCCGGCGGTGCTGTGGGTCGCGATCGGGAACCCGCTGATGGGGGCGGTCCACGACTTCGTCTCGCTGTCGAGCAGCCTGCGCCACGAGGGGAAGTCGATCGGCTACATCATCGGCCAGTACGTCGGCGAGCGCGGAAAGAACATGCTGCTGTGGTTCGCGTTCCTGCTGACGATCCTCGTGGTGGCGGTGTTCGCGCTGGTCATCGGGGTCGTACTGGACGCTTACCCCCAGGCCGCGACCGCGAGCATCATCTACATTACGCTCGCGCTGCTGTTCGGAGCCTGGCTCTACCAGCTCGGGCTGCCGTTCTCGGTCGGGACGGTGGTCTTCGTTTCGGGCGTCTTCGCGTCTGTCTGGATCGGCATCCAGTACCCGCTCGCGCTCGTGCCGCCCGCCGAGGCCGGGGGCTACCCCGAGGGGACGATCGTGTTGCTCGATTCGGCGCCGGCGATTATCCCGGCGCTGCTCGAGAGCACCAACATCGGCGCCTGGGTGCTGGTGATGCTCGTCTACGGCGGTGCCGCGAGCGTTCTCCCGGTGTGGATGTTGCTCCAGCCCCGCGACTACCTCTCGTCGTTCCTGCTGTACACAGGGGTCGGCGGGGGGCTGCTGGCGGTCATCGTGGGCACACTGATAACGGGAACGGGGACCGACGCAGTCCATCCCGAGACGGGCGCGCAACTGGACCTCGACATCGCGATCGGTGCCTGGTACGGCTTCTTCGGCGAGGGCGGTCCCCTCGCGGCCGAGGGACTCATTCCGTTGATGCCGCTGTTCCCGCTGCTCTTTCTCACCATCGCGTGTGGAACCATCAGCGGCTTCCACTCGCTGGTTTCGTCGGGAACGACCTCGAAGCAGCTGAACAAGGAAAGCGACGCCAAGCTGATCGGCTACGGTGGGATGCTGGCGGAGGGGCTGCTGGCGGCCGTCGCGCTCTGTGCCGTGGCGATCATGGCGATCCCTGCCGCCGACGGCGGGATCGGGCTCGCGCTTCCGAACTTCGCGACCGGCGGCGGCGCGATCCTCACCGCCCTCGGAATCCCCTTCCAGTACGCCGCGCCGTTCATGGCGCTCGTGCTCGCGAGCTTCCTGCTGACGAGCATGGACACGGCCGTTCGGCTGGGACGGTACATGGTCGAGGAGATCGTCGGCACGCCGGAGACGCAGATCGAATCCTACGCGGCGAACCGCTACGTCAACACGTCGATAATCGCGGTCGTTGCGTTCTTCCTGCTCGGCAGTGGTCGGTGGGAGGATCTCTGGACGTTGTTCGGCGGCGCGAACCAGCTGCTGGCGTCGCTGGCGCTGCTGACCGGTACCGTCTGGCTCGCGAACTGGGACCGGTCCAAACAGCTGATCTCTACCGGCGGCCCGATGGCGCTGATGGGGGTTATTACGGTGGCGGGCCTCAGCTGGGTCGGCGTCTACCAGATCCTCGCCGGTCGGCTGCTCGGTATCACCGCCGAAGCCGAGACGGGGCTGCTCGGACAGGCGTCGGCGGTCGTACAGCTGATCCTCATCGCGATCCTCATCGGGCTCGCGGTGTCGCTGTTCAAGATTGGCTACGACAACCTGCGGGCGCTCGAGGAAGGCGACGACGGCGTCGCGGCTGACGTCGGCGCCGACGACGACTGAGCGTCGGCTCGCAGTTTTTCGTTCCCACGTTCGCCGACAGGGGCGCTGCTCGAGCTCCAGGCAGAAGGGACGAAGCCGACACTCGACGACTACAGCTGGAGCCGCCTCGAGAGCAGATCGAGAACGCCCGGTTCCTCGCGTTCGATCGGCTCCCAGAGCCGGAAGGCGGTCGCGACGTCGGCGTTCTCGCTGGCGACTAGCGCCTCGTCGTCGGGTGCGACGACGACGAGGTTGATCTCGTAGTGGCCGTTGTAGCCGAACTTCAGGAGCGTTCGGCCGTCGAAGCCGGCGACGCGCTCGCGGACGGTGTCGGGGATCGACGGCGCGACGCCGACGAACGTGAAGTCCGTCGAGAAGTGTTCCTCGTCGGTGTCGATCCACTCGTCGGCCAGGTGCTCGCCCAGCTCGACGAACCGATCGAGCGCCCGGTCGTCGACGCGCTCGAGGCGCCGTACGAACAGGTGCTCGGTCGAGCCGTGCTCGCCGATCGAGATCGAGGGGTGGAGGAAGTGTTTCTGACTCCGCAGCTCCATCCGGCCGTACAGCGTGAATCGCTCGCCCTCGACCCGGTACTCCTTCTCGAGGTCGTAGTTGTGCAACAGCCGGTCGCTCACCCGGTCGACGTACTCGTCGTCCCAGTCGGGGACGTCCGCGGGGCGCTCGCCCGACGGCTCCTCGAGGTCGGGCTCCGGCGGACCGTCGGTATCCATGGTTGGAGCTACCACGCCGAGAGCAAAAGTCCGTCGGCACGGACTCGGCGAGCGAGTACGCTTTAGTCGCTCGAGGCCGTGTCTCGGGTATGGCCAAGGAACGAGAGTCCTGCGGTCGCTGCGGGATCTCGAGTGCGCTCGAGGCGACCAACGCCGACCGGGACGACGAGGAGCGGGCCGAGCGCGACCCCTACGGCGAGGCGCGCATCGAGGTCGACGAGGACGAGCTCAGGCGCCTCTCGCCGGGCGCCTGGCTCTCGGGAGTCGCCGACCGGCTCGGCTCGATCGGCAATCGGCTCGCCTGGGGTCGTCGATAGTCAGTCTTCGCGTCAGTTCGTCGTGATGACCTCGAGGACGTCCCGCGATTCGACCGCGTAGTCCTTGCCGAGCTGGCGGTTCGACCGACAGTCGATGGCGTGGAGGAAGCCGTCGCCGATATCGGAGTGGAGGCTGTAGGCGAACTCCTCGGCGGTCGACTCGGGCGGGATCAGGTAACAGTCCGGCAGCACCTCGCCGCGCTCGTTGCCCAGGCCGTTGGCACCGCCCGGGAACACTGGGACGACCCCGAGGACGTCGAACAGCGCCGACTCGAGGGCTGCCTGGACGCCCGTCGCGCCGTACTCGTTGAGGAAGTCGCGGATCTCCTCGAGACCCTGTTCCTGCTCGCTCGAGATATCGCCCGTGATTTCGAACTCGTCGTCGCCAGGTCGGTAGTCGACGACGCCGGCCTTGTCGGCTGATTTGAGGGCCTTCTCAGCGTGGGCGCTACAGGGAACGATCGTCAGGTGGTCGTAGTCGGGATCGTTCGTGATCTCCTCGTAGTTTTTCTGCGCTTCCGGCGTATCCATCTTGTTCGCCGCGATCAGCATCGGCTTGGTCTCCGTGCGGATCTCGCGGGCGAGCTCGAGCCTGTCGTCGGCGTCCCACTCGGCGGGCTCGAAGCCGATCCCGACCCTCCGGATCAGGCGCTTGATCTCGTCCTCGTTGGTCTTGAACGCGCTCATCTGCTCGGCGAGCTCTTCCTCGATGGCGTCCTCCTCGGTCGTATATCCGGACTCGTACCTATTGATCCCTTTCTCGAGAATGCCCAGGTACCACTGGTCAAGCTCTTCCTCTAAGAAATCGATATCGTCGCGGGGGTCGTGGCCCTCGGTGGGTTCGCCCTCGAGATCGGTCTCGCCGGAGAAGTCGACGACGTGGACCAGTACGTCGGTCTCGTTGAGGTCGGTGAGAAACTGGTTGCCCAGCCCGTTGCCCTCGTGAGCACCGGGGATCAGCCCGGCGACGTCGACGAGCTTCGTCGGGACGAACCGCGTCCCGTCGTCGCAGTAGCCGACCGACGGCGTACACTCCTCGTCGAACTCCGGGGCGGCACAGTCGACGCGGACGTACGCCTCGCCGACGCTCGGGTCGATGGTCGTGAACGGGTAGGCCCCCTCGGGAACGTCGTTCATCGTTGCAGCGTTGAAGAAGGAGGACTTGCCGACGGAGGGTTTGCCGACGAGTCCGATCCGGTAACTCATTGGAGTGTCTGGCACGGCGATGCCTAAACGGGTTTCTTTCCGGTACCAGCGTGCCACGAATAGCCATAGCAATCTGCAGTCGAATCGGCGCTACGAGGGAGCCGTCGTCAGCTCACGATCGCCCGCCAGCTCCAGCCGCCCAGCGCGAGCACGATCAGCGCGAGCACGCCGAAGGCGGCCCACTGTCCGGTTTCGGAGTCGGCGATGGGTGCAAAGACGTCGACCAGTCCCGTCGCCTGCATCATACCGACGGCAAGCACGAGCAACGCGAGAATCGAGACGACGGCGATGCCGATCCAGTTGCGAGCCATCCACTTCCCCTCCCGTTCGGCTTCCTGCCTATCGTTGGTCGGTTTCTCCGTCGGCTCCTTGTCGGGTTCGTCCATGCGTAGGTATAGCGGCGGTTCCGGGGAAACGGTTCCACCTGCAGGCTCCGGGTTCGGGGTACACACCCGGCCAATCCGTCGCTCGCGGATCCCGTCAGTCGAGGACGTCGGCGAGGGCGTCCATCGTCCGCTCGACGCGATCGACTCGCGCGTTGTGACCCATGTGGCCGACCCGAAGAACGTCGTCTGCGAGGTCGCCCAGCCCCGTCGCCAGCAGGATGTCGTGCTCCTCGAGTACCGCCTGTTGGAGCGCCCTCGCCCGGCCCTCGACCGCGAGGGCGGTGACGGTCGGCGAGCAGTCGGCCTCGCTGGTCGGATACGGCTCGAGGTCGAGGTCGGCTGCGCGGGACCGACACGTTGCCGCGGCCGCTTCGTGGCGCGCGAAGACGTCCTCGAGCCCCTCCTCGAGCAGCAGATCGACGGCGGCGTCGAGCCCGTACAGGTTCGACGAGAGGTGGGTGTAGGGGAACCACTCCTCGTCGGCGGCCGTTCGCCAGGGGCCGAGGTCGGCGTACAGTGAGGGGTTGTCGACCGACTCCATGCGCCTCCAGGCCCGGTCGCTGACCGCGCAGGTGGTCAGTCCCGGGGGCGCGCTGAGACACTTCTGGCTCGCGCCGAGACAGACGTCGATCTTCCCGGTCGGCACCGACGTCCCGCCCAGCGAGGAGACCGCGTCGACGATCGAGGCGACGCCGTGGTCCGCGAGGGTGTCGAGGATCCCCTCGAGGCTATTCAGCGATCCCGTCGGCGTCTCGCAGTGAACCATCGTCGCGACGTCGAACTCGCCGTCCCTGTCGAGGACGTCCGCGACGACGTTGCCGCCGAGGGACTCGCGCCAGGGTACCTCGCTGACGACCGCTTCCCCGCCGTAGTTCTCGACGAAGTCGGTGAAGCCATCGCCGTAGAGCCCGTTCGAGAGACAGAGCACTCGATCGCCGGGGCCGACCAGCGAGGCAACCGCGGCCTCGAGCCCGAGGATCCCCTCGCCCCCGAGGACGACGACGTCTCGGTCGTCGCCACCCGTCTCGTCGCCCGCCCGGTAGACGGTCTCGAGCTTTTCGGTCAGCGACCGGTAGAACTCGAAGAACTCGGGCTCGAGGTCCGGGTTCGGCGTCGGCTCCCCCATCGCCCGCCGGACGGGTTCGGGAACCTCGGTGGGTCCCGGCGTCATCCGCAGCTTGTCGTCGGTCATGGCTCTACGGCCGAGTTCCGTCCCAATAAAGCTGCCCCGGGGTCAGCTGTGGAGCCCCTCGTGACGCCGCCGAAGCGTGCCGCGGACGATCGGTGTTGCAGGAAAGATCCCCACCCCGACGCGCTCGAGGTCCTCGACCGCGAAGGCGTCGTGGCAGACGAACCGCTCGACGGTATCTCGGGTGAGCTGACAGCCGCCGGCGGCTCGGCTCCACAGCGGGTTCAGCAGCTCCTGGCCCCGCTCCCGCCAGCCATCGGCCCGGATGTGCTCGAGGAAGCGCAGCTCTCCGCCCGGGCGTAACACGCGGGCAACCTCCTCGAGGGCGCGGTCGGGGTCGGCAATGGTACAGAACACCAGGCTGGCGAGGACGACGTCGACGCTATCGTCGTCGTACGGCAGCGACTCCGCTCGGGCGTCCCGCAGGGTGACGTCACAGCCGACCTCGCGGGCCTTCTCTGCGGCCTGCCGGCGCATGTGGGGATCGGTCTCGATCGCGTGTGAGGCGACGTCGGCACCGGCGAGGTAGGGAAAGTTCGCGCCGGTTCCGGCGCCGACGTCGAGCACGCGACCCGAGAGATCGGCCGTCAGGTACCGCCGATGGGGCCTGAACAGGAGGCGATCGGGAACGACCGTATCGTAGACGGCCGCGACGAACGGGTGGGAGATTTCCTCGGATTCCTGTGGAGGACTCCAGTCGAGCATGACGTCTGCGAGTCGAGGGCGAGGCGGCAAAAGCCTGGTTCCGGAACGGCGCCGATCAGCGGGTCGTATCCGGGATCTTCTCGATGACGTCGGTCGCGAGGACGCCGGGTCCCTGTTCCGCGGTCGCGAGCTCCCCGCTCTTGCCGAGGACCCAGGCGCCGAGCTCCGCGGCGTTCTCGCGGTCCATTCCCTGTCCGAGCAGGGAGGCGGTGATCCCGGCCAGCGTGTCGCCCGTCCCGGCGACGGTCAGCGCCGAGGTCCCGGTGTCGTTTTTCATTCGCTCGCCGTCGGCGATGATCTCGTCGACCCCGCCAGTAAACGTCAGGACGGCACCCGTCTCTCTGGTGAAGGCTTCGAGGGACTCGTAGGAGTCGGAGATGACGTCCTCCTCCGATTCGTTGGGAGTCAGCACTGCCTTCGAGAGGTCGGCCTCGAGCGCGGGTTCGATCGCGATGGCGTCGACGACGATCGGGACGTCGATCCGGTCGATCGCCTCGCGGATCGCGTCCGGTTCGGCGTCGGCGAACCCGGGGCCGATCACCATCGCGTCGGCCCACTCGCTGACCTCGACGACGCGCTCGACGGCGACGGCGTCGAACCGTTCGCCCTCGTACTTGCTGGCGAGCAGGTTCGGGTCGTGGCCCGCGACGATCTCGTAGATCTCCTCGGTGACCACCGCCCGAACGTGGTCGGAGCCCGTTCGGAGCGCGGCCCGACCGACGATCGCGGGCTGGTTGGGGTAGTCGACGCTGCCGGCGACGATACCGATGCAGCCGTTGTCCGTACCCGACTCCTCGGTGATGTTCGAGAGCGTCCGCTGCAGTCGTCCCATACGTTCCCGTACGTCGGCAGCCGGGTAGCCGTTTGGCAGGCGTCTTCCGGTTCGAGACGGGCCGGTCAGTTCGTGCGAGGATAAGACATAGTAGGCGGGCGTCGTATGACTCCTATGTTCGCGAACCGATCCGACGCCGGCGACCGACTCGCGGCCGAACTCGAGGATCGCGGGATCGAGGCCGACGTCGTCCTCGGTATCCCCCGGGGCGCGCTCCCGGTTGCGCGGCCCGTCGCGGACGCGCTCGAGGCCGATCTCGACGTTGTCGTCGCCCGGAAGCTCGGTGCACCGTCCAACCCAGAACTGGCGGTCGGCGCGGTCGCAAGCGACGCCAGCGTCTGGCTGAACGACGACCTCGTCGATCGGCTCGGCGTCTCGGAGTCGCACCTCGAGGACGTTCGCGAGCGCGAAGTCGAGAAGGCACGGGAGAAAGCGACTCGGTACCGAGGGGACGATTCTCTGTCCGAACTCGCAGGAAAACGAGCGATCGTCGTCGACGATGGGGTCGCAACTGGGGCGACCGCGATCGCCTGTCTCAGACAGGTCCGCGAGGCCGGTGCCGAACGGATCGTGCTTGCGATCCCGGTCGGCTCGCCCGATGCCGTCGCCGATCTCGAGTCGGAAACCGACGAGGTGGTCGCACTCCTCACTCCGAGAAACTTTCGGGCCGTGGGCCAGTTCTACCGGGATTTCGGCCAGGTCACCGATGAGGAGGCGATCGAGTATCTCACGGACCGGTAGCCGTCCCGTCGCTCACTCGAGTGGCGTGGCCCGGTTTCGCATGTCCGACCCGCAGCGGGGACAGGACTCCGGTGCCGTTGCCTTGACGACGGTTCCGCAGCCGAAACACTCGTATGTCGATTCCTCGCTCGGATCGAGTTTGACGTCTTTCATGATAGGTGTGACGAGCGGTTCGGTCGAGCTCGTATACTAACAATAAAAGGGATATTAGGTTGAGCGTGTTCGTCAGATAGCTAGCCCCCGGTACCGAAGAGGGTTCACTATTCAACCCCCGGTGACGGCGCCGCCGGGAGACCGATCTCCTCGAGCAGCACCGAGAACAGCGTTCGCTGCACTCGACGGATGTGGCGGTAGAACGCTGCCGACGAGATACCGAGCGTCTCGGCGATCTCCGCCCCGGAACGCTCGCGGGGCGATTCGAAGTAGCCGCCGTAGTAGGCCATCTGAACGACCTCGAGCTGGCGGTCGGTTAGCCGATCGAGCAGATCCGCGCGCAGGTCCTGCGGGGCCGTCCGCTCGACGGTGCGCTTCGAGCGAAGCTCGACGTCGGTAAAAGCGTTCGCGACGACGTCGGCGCTGGCGCCGGGGTCGACGCTGCTCGGGACGTCCACGACCAGCCGCGTGGTCTCGGGCGTGGCATCGAGCCGGTGCAGGACGATCCCGTGATCGGCGAGCCGAAGCGCCAGGAACGGCCGCGAGAGCTCGAGCAACACCGTCGATCCGTCGCCGTCGCCGACGGCCTGGGCATCCTCGACGGCGACGAGATCGGTTGCGGCCGCCGCGACGTCCTCCGCGGAGGCGCCGTCGACAGTGACGAACACCGCGACGGTTCCCTCGTGCTGGCGAACGCCGCCGTCGAAGGAGAGTACGCAGTCCAGCCGACGGGCGAGGCGCGCGAAGACGAACTCCTCGTCGGCAACGTCGAACTCGAGGCGGGTCCGCGAGTCCGACAGCAGCGCCCGCTTTCGTTCGACCGCGGCGATCGCGGCGGCGATCGTCTCCCCGAGTTCCGCGAGCACCGCGCGGGTCGTGTCGTCGAACGCGTCGGGTCGGTCGGCGTAGACGGCCAGCACGCCGTAGGTAAACTCGTCGTAGGCCAGCGGCACGCCGATCGCCGACTGGTAGTCCCGCGAGAGGGCGGCCCGTCGCCACGGCTCGTCGTGGAGGTTTTCGACGACGTTCGGGACGACCGTCGTCTCCCGGGTCGCCGCGGCGCGGGCCGCGGGCTCGGTCGCGTCCGCGAGCGAGAAGGAGACGCTGTCGAGGTACTCCCGGCCCCGGCCGCTGCCGTCGCGAGCGCTCGACTCGAGGAGCTCGCCAGCGGCGTCGGCCGTCCCGATCCAGGCGAACGCGAACCGTTCGGCCGCCGTCAGCCGCTCGCAGACGGCGCGTTCGATCTCTTCGCGGGTTTCGGCGCCGACCAGTGCGGCGTCGATCTCCCGAATAATCTCGTTTATCCGGTTGAGGCGGGTGAGCTGCCGGTTCCGTCGCTTGAGTTCCCGGTCGCGATCTCGCAGGCGCCGCTCGCGCTCGACTCGGTCGAGGGCTGCCTCCGCGGTCGCCGCGAGCAGCTCGGTCAGCTCCCGCGAGACCTCGTCGAACGCGTCTATCTCCGGCGAGCCGACGACGAAGACGCCGTGATCTCCGAGCGGGACGAACCCCACCGACCGCAGCTCCGTGGTCGGATCCGACAGCGTCGGCGACTCCCGAACGTCGGCGAAGAACTGGGCTTCGCCGGTGAGGAAGACCTGGCCGGATATACTGTCGTCGTTCGCCCGTCTGGCCGGAAGCGGGCCGTGCAGTCGATCCATCCCCGTCGAGGCCGCCACCGGTCGCAACACGTTCTCGTCGGTGTCGAACCGCAGCGCCGCGCTGGCTTCGAGGTCGAGGACGTCGGTCGCGTCAGCGACGATCCGGTCGGCGATCTCGGGCTCGGTCTCGGCGTACAGCAGCTCGCGGGCGGTGCCGTGCAGCGCCGTCAGCGCCTCCTCGCGGCGCTTTCGGGTAGTGATGTCCCGACAGCTGTAGAGCATCGTTCCGTCCTGGATCGACACCTCCCGGACGTTGACCAGCAGGCTGTGTTCCCGGCCGGCCTTGTCAGTCGCCGTACACTCGATGTTCGTCAGCACCCCCTCGGCGGCGAGCTCCTCCCGGTCGAACAGGTCCGGCTCCAGGAGCTCGTCGATCGTCCCCATCTCGTGGATCTCCTCGTCGGTGTAGCCAAATATGAAGTGGACGTTCGGACAGACGTACGTGAACGCGCCCTCCTCGTCGGTGATGAGGACGGTGTCGGTCATGTGGTTGAGCGTCACCCGGTGGAGTTCCTCGGACTGCCGGAGTTCGGTCTCGAGGCGCACACGCTCGGTGACGTCGACCGCGCGGGCGAACAGCGAGACGACGGTCCCGGCCTCATCCCGGACCGGCCGAACGGTTACGTCGAGCGTCCTCGGCTCCGTTTTGCGCCCGTCGTCGAGGACCACCTTAAGCTCCCGGCGGGCGATCGTCCCCTCCACGGCCCGATCGATCGCTCCGTCGATCGCCCCGTCGGGTTCCCACCACGCCAGCGACGAGAACGGTCGGTTCTCGAGGTCGTCGGCGCCGGCGTCGAGCGCCTCGAGCGCGACCTCGTTGGCCCGGCGGATCCGACCGTCGGGCTCGAGGATCCACGAGTAGGCGTCGGGATCCGCGAAGATCGACTCGAACTGCCGGGTTCGCTCCCGGCGCCGGCGTTCGGCGGCTCCCGTCGAGAGCGCGCGGTCGATCGTCGCCCCGAGCTCGGCTATGTCGCGACGAGGGAGGTACTCGGTCACCCCCGCGGCGATCGCGTCGCTCGCGAGCCCCTCGCTTCCCTCGTCCGTGACGAGCACGACCGGAAGTGCGGGATCGCGCTCCCGAAGCTGTTCGAGCAGCTCGAGCCCCGTCGCACCGTCGAGTCGCTGCGCGGCGACGACGCAGTCGATCTCGGTCGCCGACAGCGCCTCGAGTGCAGTTCCGGCGTCCGCGACCGAGCGAACGTCACCCGGCTCGAGGTCGCGGACGCGATCCTCTATCGCCGTCGCGGCGCCGGCCTCGGCGACGAGCAGCCGGGAATTGCCGCGGGTCCGTACGGAAACCATTCGTCGTCGATTCGGGCCCCGTCGGTGAGAACGTATCGGTCGGACGAACCGACAGCCGTTCACCGTCCGACCTCGTAGGGTCCGTCGTGCCCGTCGCGGTCACCGTCGACGATCGGGAGCCCCCGGCAGCGATCGGGAGCGGTCGCGCCCACGACGACGTCGCCGAGACCGCGGTCGCGGACCTCTTCGAGGCGATCGAGGCGCAGCGAACACGAACGATACACGCCGCGGTTCGCGGAACCGACCGATAGCTCGGAACGATTCGGGACGTTTCGCTCGTTTCACAACGTTTCACCCGGTTCGGTGGGGCGGAACCGAGTAGCAGTCCGGTAACGGATCCCTGTAAATTGTTCTATCAGTTCCAATCGTCTGTATTAACCAGATACTGATATACATTAGCTGGGATATGCTGTGTATGACAGAGCCGTATCGACGGAGCGTGATCGCGGGCGGGCTGACGTTGATCGGGGGCGCGATCAGCGTCGTCGGCCCCGGCAAGGGAGCCGACGCGGACTCGAACGGTGGCGACGTGGACGTCGGAGGGGCGTCCGACGACGAACAAACTGACGAGGCCGGCGACGAAATCGGCCGAGACGAGACCGACACCGCCCCGCCCGCGCTCGAGCTGTCCGTCTCGGTCCCGGAGTCGGTTTCCGGGCCGGAGGGACGCGCCGAGTTTCTGATCACGGTACTCAACTGCGGCGGGAAGACGCGCTCGACGCCGATCTCCCTCGAGGTGGGCCGCGTCGAGGACGAACTCGAGGCGCCGTCGCTGGCTCCCGGCGAGAGCGTCGACACGTACGCGAGCTACGCGGGACGCTGCCTCGAGTCGGGCGTCCTCGAGTGGTCGGTCGCCGTCGGGACGGCGTGTGAGCGCGGAACGCTCTCGGTGACGTGACCGCAATGGCGGTCAGCGGTCCGGGAGTTCGAGTTCCTCCGGCGGCAGCCACTCGTCGTCGGGGTCGACGCGGCCGGCGAGCACCGCGTTTACGATGGCGCCTACCAGCAGGCAGAGCGCACCGAGGTAGACCCACGTCAGAATCAGCAGGATGGCGCCGGCGATCCCGAACAGCGCGACGCTCTCGGAGGTCGCGATGTAGATCCGAAAGCCGACCGCCAGCGCCGCCCAGGCGAGGGCCGCGAACGCCGTTCCCGGCAGCACCTCCCTGACCGAGACGTCGGTCTGCGGGAACAGGTAGTACATCGGGAAAAAGACCAGCGGGAGGGCGACGAGGAGACCGATCGCGCTCGCGACCGCCGCGAGCAGCCCGCCCGCCTGGACCGGGAGGCTGATCCAGACGACGCCGACCAGAACGACCCCCAGCGCGATCGTGATCGTCGCGAGCAGCGTGTTGACCGCGGTCACGAGGGTCACGGTCGTCACGCTCCCCACGTACGACTGGTGCTCTCGAGAGCCGTAAATGCCGGTAAACGCGCTGTTTATCGCCTGAAACGAACGGGCCGCACTCCACAGCAAGATCGCGAGCGCGAGCAGCGCCGCGCGGATCCGGTCGCCGCGGTCGCCAGCGATCTCCTCGAGATCCGCGTCGGCCAGCGCGTCCTCGAGGCCGAACGTCTCGGCGACCCCCTCGAGGATCGGCTCGAGAGCGTCGACGAGCGTCGCTCCCACGAGCACGAGGATGACGAGCGGAACCAGCGTGTTGAACGCGTGGTAGGCCAGCCCCGCCGACTTGACGCTGATCTGTCGTTCCCGCGCGACGGCGGCGACGTGACGGCCCACCTCGAGCCAGCGTGATCCTCTCATCGACTACTCGAGGCGAACTCGAGCGGCCGGGAACGTAAAACCCGTCGGGTGCTATTCGTCGTGGACGATCGACTGGACGTGGCCGACGACGCCGTTTTTCAGCTCGACGTGCGGCCCGTGGGGGGTGTCCTCGTAGACGGTGCCGACCTCGCCGATCAGCGGCTCGGTGTCCTCGGAGTGGACGTCCTGATCCTCCTGTACGATCTCGACGGTCAGTCCCTGTCGCAGCTCCTCGGCGGTTGGTCGTTCACTCGACATAGATGGTGCTGGGAGCGTGCGTTCGAAAAGGGTAGTGCCTGCATTCCACTCGAGTCGGCGTTCGCGACGCGGCGCCGCCGGCTCCGACTCCAGGCTACTCGCCGTCGAACTCGAGGACCGCCGAGTTGATGCAGTAGCGCTTGCCCGTGGGCTCGGGACCGTCGTCGAAGACGTGGCCAAGGTGGCCCTCGCAGTTCGCACACAGGACTTCCGTCCGCTGCATTCCGTGGCTATTGTCGGGGCGGGTCTCGACGCGGTCGTCGTCGACGTCCGAGAAGCTCGGCCACCCGCAGCCGGAGTCGAATTTCGTCTCGGAGTCGAACAGGGTGATGCCACAGCCCACGCAGGCGTAGCTGCCGTCCGCCTTGTGGTCGACGTACTCGCCGCTGAACGGCGCCTCGGTGCCGGCCTCGCGGAGGATGCGGTACTGCTCGTCGGTGAGCTCCTCTTGCCACTCCCGCTCGTCGGTCGGCACGTTGGGCTCGTTGCTCATGCGGCCCCGTAGGGTCGTGAGGGGCAAGAGTCTGTCTCCCCTACCGGTGGGTCATGACGTCGGTGCTCCCGCAGTCCGGACACTGGGTCATCCGACCGAGCTTCGGGACCTCGAGTCGGACCCAGGCGTCGTCGCCGCCGGGCGCCTCGAACCCGCAGCTTCGACACCGCGACTTACCGAGTGTGGATGCCATACGATACCGTACGTCTGGGAGACTCATATAGCTTGATCCCGGGCCGACTCGCTCGCGAGCCGAGACGCACAGATTGACGGTCCCCGCTCGCCAACGGGACGGCAATGACAGTCGCGCGAACCGTGGAGCTCGAGGGGCACATCATCGATTCGGGGACGATGGGGGCCTGCTTCGGGGCCGTGATGGATATGGGCGGAGAGTTCGAGGTCGAGGAGTTCGACGTCGGCCGACACAAACACGCCGAGACCTACTGCCGGATGCGAGTGATGGCCGACACCGAGGAGGAGCTGCGGGCAATCCTCCACGAGCTCAACCAGCAGGGGGCGACCGTGGCCGATCCACGGGACGCGACCCTCGAGGCCGCACCGGGGGACGGGATCGTTCCGGTCGACTTCTACTCGACGACGAACCACCCGACGGCCGTCCGCGTCGACGGCGAGTGGCACGACGTCGAGGGCGTCGAGATGGACTGTGCGCTCGTCGTCGACCGCGAGGACGGGGTTCGGGTCCGGACGAAGGTGCTGAACGCGATCGAGGCGGGCGACCTCGTCGTCACCGGCGAGACCGGGATCCGGGTCGACCCGCCCGAACGCCCCCGGAATGGGGGCGGTGGCTCGTTCGGGTTCATGCAGGGTGGGGTCTCGAGCGAACGACCGTCGGCGTCGCTCATCGAGGAGATCGCCGACGAAATGCGCGAGGTCAACGCCAACGACGGAACTGTCCTCGCGGTCTGTGGCCCGGCGATCGTCCACTCCGGCGGACGGGACGCACTGGCCCATCTCGTTCGAGCGGGCTACGTCGACGCGATCAGCGCGGGCAACGGGTTCGCCGTCCACGACCTCGAGCGGGATCTGTACGGCACCTCGCTGGGCGTCGACACCGAGAGCCTGGAACATCCCCGGAAGGGTCACAAACACCACATCTACACGATCAGCGAGATCGCCCGCCTCGGCGGGATCGAGGAAGCCGTCGCGGAGGGTGTCGTCGACGAGGGCGTGATGTACGAGTGCGTCCAGAACGACGTTCCCTACGTGCTCGCGGGTTCGATCCGCGACGACGGCCCCCTGCCCGATACGATCACGGACTCGATCGAGGCCCAGGACGCGATCCGCGAGCAGGCCCAGGAAGCCGACCTCGTACTCATGCTCTCGACACTGCTGCACTCCGTGGCCGTTGGCAACTGCCTCCCGTCGACCACGAAGACCGTCTGCGTCGACATCAACCCCGCGACCGTCACCCAGCTGCTGGATCGGGGCAGCGCCCAGGCGATCGGGATGGTTACCGACATCGGGGCGTTCATCCCGATGCTCGCGGACGAACTCCTCGAGGCGAGCTACGAGAAGTAGCCCCGCTCGAGCCGGCAGCATCGTCCGGTTTCGGCCCCGTCTCGCCGGGACTCGGCGGAGAAGCCATCCCAGTGAGGGGTAGTAGTTTTATATATGTCTGTCGTATCTGTTACTCCTGATCGCTGTCGGGCGGCGCCTCCGGACGGGCGACCGTCGGACGGCTGGAGTCGCAAATGCAACAGGAACACATCGACGCGGGCAAGGCGATCCAGAAGCGGACCGGGAAGACCTTCTACCTCGCGACGCGGTTTCTCCCCGAGCGAGTTCGCAACGCCACCCACGTCCTGTACGCGTTCTTTCGCATCGCGGACGAGATCGTCGACGACGCGGCCGACGTCCCGCCAGCCGAGCAGCGCGCCGAACTCGAGTCGCTTCGCGCGCAGGCGCTCGGCCGCGCCGAGCCCGACGACCCGGTTCTTGAGGCGTTTCGCGAACTCTGTGAGCGCTACGGGATCGAGGACGCGGAGATCGCCACCTTCCTCGACGCGATGGAGTCGGACATCGACACTGACCGGTACGAGACCTACGCTGACCTCGAGACGTACATGCGGGGCTCGGCTGCCTCCGTCGGCGTGATGATGACCGCGATCATGGAGCCCGACGAGCCCGAGACCGCACTCCCCCACGCGGTCAAACTCGGCGAAGCGTTCCAGATGACGAACTTCCTGCGGGACGTCCGCGAGGACGTCCTCGAGCTCGACCGGATCTACCTCCCCCGGGAGACACTGCGGGCCCACGACGTTCCGGAGAGCCAGATTGAGGCTCTCGAGTACTCCGAGTCGTTCCGGGACGCGATGGCCGAGGAACTGCGCCGAACCGAGAATCTCTACCGCGAGGGGGTCGCCGGCATTCGCTACCTGCCCGAGGACTGTCAGCTGCCGGTGTTGCTCGCGGCGGTGCTGTACGCCGAACACCACGCGGTTATCCGTAACCGGGAGTATGACGTGCTCTCGGCGGAGCCGTCGCTGTCGACGGTACGGAAACTCACGTGTCTCGCGAAGACCCGCTGGCACTGGCACTGGAACCGCGATCCGGAGGCGGTGTTTGCCCGCGTCTCCGCGATTCCGACCCTCGAGCCGGATCGACGCGGTCCCGAGCACGGCGACCGCGTTCCGACGCGCTAATTTAAACGCCCCCGATATCGGGGTCGTGATTTCGTTGTCCGTGGGCCCGAACGAGTAGCCATGAGCACGCAACACGACCCCCTCGAGCTCGACCAGGAAAACGCCCGCTTCGCCGCGACCGGCTGGCTATTTGGCTGGCCCTGACGGTCCTCGCGATCGTCGTACTGATCCTGTTCGGACCGGCGATCAGCGCCGTCTTCGTCTGACCCGGTCCGAAACCGAACTCAGTTCTCGGGCCGACCCGATCAGCTCCCGTCCGGGAGCGCCGTTCTGACCATCTCGAGGTCGTACCGGTCGGTCCGGAACAGCCCCAGACAGAACAGCCCGGCGACTCCCGCGGCGATCCAGTTGCCGTAGAGCAGGTTGATCGTCCCCCACAACAGGACGAAGCTGACCAGGTCGTCGAGGATGAACACGCAGGAGCGAACGCGCTCGAGCAGTGCCGCCCGGTCGAACGCGAGATCGACGAGAACGACGGCGACGGTGCCCGAGATTACCCAGCCGACGTAGTTCGAGACGGGGACGCCGTAGTAGGCGCCCGACTCGAACGCCCAGAACCCGATCGCGACGGCCGCGGGGTCGAGCACGAGGTCGATCGCGACGACGGCGGCGATCGCTGCCGGAATCCGGACGAGGGCGCTGTCGGCCCGTCCGCCGAGTACCAGCAGCGTCAGCAGGTAGGCGTTGAGCACCAGCGGGATGAAAAACAGCGGCAGCGCCAGGGGCACCTCGCCGAGCAGCATCGGCCCGAGCTGGATCGTGTACTCGAAGGCGCCGTAGGGCCAGTCGGTCCGCACGCCGACGATCTCGATCGCGTACGTGTACGCCGTCAGGAGTCCGAGACAGCCCGCGGCCCACCAGCCGATTCGGGGGAGGAGGCCGACGACCAGCGGCGAGCGCATCACGGCTGTCCCGAAGAGGATCAACAGAGGGTTGTACGCCAGCGGCTCCGGCAGTAGCCCTTCGGCGCTGGCGACCAGCGTGAGCGCGCCGATGGCCGGGAACACCACCGCGATCGTAAACCGGTTCTCGCGGATGATTTCCTCGAGTCGCTGCTGGAGGTCGGCTCGGTTCCACTCGGTCGGTCGACCCGTCGTCAGCTCATCCATGTAGAATCACCCAGAGTCCGCCCATCGTCAACGCGGCACCGACGACCGTGTTGATCGCCGGAAACCACCAGTAGGCCCGATCGACGGCCACACTCGAGGTCGTGATCGCGACGGCAAGCAGCGGATAGACCGCCATCGCCGCCCCGAGTCGGGGATCGAGCGCGGCGAACGCAACTGCGCTCGCGAGCCAGCACGCGCCGCAGTAGGCGTAGGTGCGCCCCTCGCCGAGAGCCGTCGCTGTCGTCCGAATTCCCGTTTCCCGGTCGGGCTCGATGTCGGGGATCGCCGAAAAGGTGTGCATCCCCATCGCCCACAGCCAGCCGCCGACGACGGCGAGGACGGGTGGCTGCGAGCCCGCGACGGCAGCGTACGCCGCGACTCCGGGGGTGATGTAGAGTCCGTTCGAGAGCGAATCCAGCAGCGGGGTCGTCTTGAACCGCATTGGCGGGGCGCTGTAGGCCGCCCCGAGGACCAGAAAGCCCGCGATCCAGGGCCAGGCCGCCCGCGGCACGAGCGGGAACAACGCGAGCCCGAGCCCGCCCGTCAGCACGACCGCGGGCGGGACCGTCCGCTGACCTCGATAGCGCGCCTCGCGGTCCTCCTTCTTCGGGTTTGCCGCGTCGATCTCGCGGTCGAAGATATCGTTGACACCGTAGAGGAAGACGTTCGCCGGCACCAGAAAGTACGCGAACAGCGCGACCGCTCCCGGGTCGAACAGCTCCCCGACCGACGACGCGCCGTAGGCGACCCCGACCAGTACGGGGCCTGCCAGGTAGAGCCAGAACCGCGGTCGCGAGAGGACGAGCAGGTACGATAGCTCGTCGACGGTGCGCTCGCTCGCGGCGGTCGCGTCGGCGGGGTTCGAGTCGTCGGTCATCACTGAAGAGTCCCTCGGGCGACGTCTCGCATTCGACTCACCCGTGATCCTCGAGGACCGCCTCGGCCGTCAGTTCGCCGCTGATGAGACACATCGGGACGCCGATCCCCGGGGTCGTATCCCCGCCCACCATGTAGAGCCCGTCGACCCGCTTGGCGCGGTGAGGGGGCCGGAAGAGGGCCGTCTGGCGGAGCGTGTGGGCCAGCCCCAGCGCCGTCCCCTCGTAGCTGTTGTACCGGTTCGCGAAGTCCTCGATACAGAATTGCTCCTCGAGGGCGATTCGGTCCCGGAGGTCGGTTCCGGTGTGGTCGGCGAGGTCGTCGAGGACCAGCTCTCGGTACTGCTCCCGCTGTTCGGGGGTGTCCTCGAGTCCGGGCGCGATCGGAACGAGCACGAACAGGGCGCTGTGACCGTCGGGGGCGACGTCGTCGTCGGTCTCGGAGGGAACACAGCAGTAGTAGGCGGGATCGTCGGGCCAGGCTGGGTCCTCGAAGATCTGCTCGAAGTGCTCCTCCCAGTCGGTCGGGAGAACGAGCGTGTGGTGGGCGAGCTCGTCGACGTTGCCCTCGACACCCAGGTACAGCAGGAACGCGGAGGGAGCGTACGTGCGCGAGTCCCAGTAATCGGCGTCGTACCCCTGGCGCTCGTCCGGCAGCAGCTCCTGGTCGGTGTGGTGGTAATCCGCGTTGCTGACGACCAGGTCCGGCCGCAGCGGTCCCTCCGGGGTCTCGACGAGGAAGGCCCCCTCCCGGCCCTTGATTCCGGTCGCGGGGCGGTTCGTCTCGTATTCGACGCCCAGCTCCCGGCCCAGTTCGGCGATTCCGTCGATGACGCCGCCGATCCCGTCCTCGGGGTACCAGACGCCGAGGTTGAAGTCGACGTGGCTCATCAGGTTGTACAGTGCGGGCGTGTTCTTCGGTGATCCCCCGAGGAAGACCAGCGTGTACTGCATTATCTGTTGCAGTTTGGGGTGGTCGAAGTAGTCCTCGACGTGGCCCTGCATCGACCCCAGAAGCGAGAGCCCCCGGGCCTGTCTGGCGACGTCGAGATCCAAGTAGTCCCGGAGCTTCGACCGGTCCTCGTAGACGAAGTGTTCCATCCCGACCTCGTAGTTCTCCCGCGACTTCTCGAGGTAGCGCTCGAGGGCCTCGCCCGCGCCGTCCTCGTAGGACTCGAAGACCCGCTTGGTGCGCTCGAGGTCTGGCGTGACGTCGACCTCGTCCCCGTCCTTGAAGAAGATCCGGTAGTGCGGATCCAGGTGGGTCAGCCCGTAGTAGTCGGTCGGCGTCCGATCGAAGTGGTCGAAAAAGCGCTCGAAGACGTCGGGCATCAGGTACCACGAAGGGCCCATGTCGAACCGGAACCCGTCGCGCTCGAGCCGGCTCGCGCGGCCACCGAGCTGTTCGTTCTTCTCGAGGACCCGCACGTCGGCGCCCGCATCGGCCAGATAGCAGGCCGTCGAGAGCCCGCCGACCCCGGCACCGATCACGACGACCGACTCTCCGTCAAGCGATTGCATACGTTCTCTGAACGTCGGCGCGGTGATAAACGTACGTCCTCCCCGCGAGGATTTCCGGACTCCGGGGGCGGTCGTCGATGGGTTCCTGTAGCCACAGTCCCTACCCCATCCATGGACGAGCTGACAGCTCTCGTGACTGGTGGCACGCGCGGGATCGGACGGGCCGTTGCCGAGGCGTTCGCAAGCGAGGGTTCGACCGTCGTCGTCGGCGCTCGAGACGGCGACACGGTCGAAGAAACTATTGACCACCTCGAGGAGAGCGGGGCGACGGCCGCGGGCGTCCGGACGGACGTCCGCGACGAGTTCGACGTCGAACGGCTGGTCGAGACGGCCTCGAGAACCGGAGCGAACGGCGGGATCGACGTCGTCGTCGCCGCGGCCGGCGTCTACCACGGTGGGGCCGGCGCGACGCCGACCGATCGGGAATCGTACTCGGCGTTCGACGATCACTGGCGGATCAACGGTCGGGGCGTGTTCGCGACGATCCGGGAGGCACTCCCGCATCTCAACGAGGGTGCGCGGGTGCTCGTACCGACGGGTGCGGTCGCACGGAACGGAAAACCGGGGTACGGCTCGTACGCGGTCTCGAAGGCGACGGCGGAGGCCGTCGCCCGCG
>PWMF01000188.1 GCA_003559215.1 Natrialbaceae archaeon | reverse complement strand
TTGTTCGGGCGGTCGAGGAAGGGCTATCCGAAGCCGACGCGAAAACGATCGTTCGTCGGCTCGATGACTACGGTCTTCATATGACCGCCGAACTGCGAGCGAGGGCGATCGACCTCATCGAATCGGCCGCCGAGTAAAACAGTTCGGCAGAACGACGGTTCGGTTGTCGAGAGCCATGCCTCCGAGCGCGTTGCTGCGATGGAAACCGTCTTCGAGGTCTCGCTCGATCACCCGGCCGACCAGACGCTGGGGACGGTCATCGAGTCGGTAACCGAGCGCCACCTCGTCTACTCGAAGGCCGTCGCCGACAACTCGTACCGCCAACGCGGCCGGGTATTTCGCGGTCTCCGACCAGAACCGCTGCCAGGATCGGTGGAATGTTAATGTGTTTGCACACCCTTTCTTGAGAAAGTGACTAACCCGATTACCGAATACGCCGACTACGACTCATTTGCCCGTGCTTGGCATTCGGATACCCTCGCTGACTACGAGATCTCTCTCGAGGAAGCCCGGGAACGGGGACTTCTCAACGAACAGAAAACCCGGCAACTGTGGCAGTTGCTGGGACTCCTCGGCACCGATGAGCTGTTCGTTCAACTGCCGGAGTGGTTGGCCGACGAGAAGGTGAAAGCCGCGGATAGAACCACACCCACATTGTTCGTCGGACGCATCTCCAGAGAGACCGAGGACGCGATTCTGTTCAAAGAGTCCGCAGCGGCCCGGCCACTGATGGGACTCGCACACACGATTCACTCACTTGAAAAGGGGATTGAAAATACAGCGACCGGTACCGACCGCCACGAGCGGTCGAAGAAGCGTCTTCGAGACCACTACGAACAGTTTCGCAACCGGGATGGCCTTCCCACCCTCTCCGACGAGTGGCTTCCGAAAAGTCAACTCGTAACGGCCGTTCAGCGGCGTGAGTGAACCGAATACCGGGGCTTTAGTGGCAGAAATAGCTGTCGTGATAGCGTTCCGTATCGTTTTTCGAGGACTGCAAGGATGTCGCTTGAGCCGGTGACACGGGCCTCGAGAGAAACGGGTGGTCACCGTGGAACGGACGGCCGTCGTGGTGCGAACTGATGAGTCACGGACGCGCTGCCTCGTTGTACGGATCGACGCCGTACACGACGTCGCCCGGTTCGTAGATCGGGGTCTCTTGCTCGGTCACGCTTCATGATCCGTGAGACACGGATGTGGCGCATCAGGCGCATGCTCCTGCCACGCCTCACGATCCTCCTCGCCGAACTGCTCGTTGAGCAGTGCCGTCGTGCGAGCGTATCCGTCGTGATCCGCGAGTCGCTGCTCGTCCGTCGTAATCGCCCAGTACTGTCCCTTGTGCTCGACGAGATCACGACGCTTCAGACGGGACTGGGCAGTGCTCACGACACCGTCGTCGAGTTCGGTTCGACGCGCGATTTCGGGCGCCTTGAACGCCTTCTCATCGTTCACGGCGAGAAAGCCGAGCACACGGTCGGTGCTCGAGAGCTCCTGGGGTTCGTCCTCGCTCGATCGTTCGAACGTTTCCCTGTCGATCGACATACGTGTAGATAGTGTACGGGCCGGTACCTGTCACTCCTGAAAGTACAGTTACCTCGGAAGGGACGGGTATCACAGCATCCGCAACGACCGCTGACGGCCACCCGCCCACTCATCGCGGATGGGACTGAACTGGCGGGGTCGGCGGCGCCCGAGGACGGAGCGAGACTGCGTCTCGCGGAGCAAGCACCGCAGCGGAGCGAGGAGCGTGGTTCGAAAGGCGCCTTGCGCCGTTGTCATACTGCCAGACCAGTGGCCTTGCATAGCTCGCAAACGCGAAACGGTCACTCACGAGAGAGCTTCGCTCTCTCGAACGACAAGGAGGCGCGCGAGCCGCCACCGCCAGGGGCTTTCGGAGTGTTGACTCTACCTCGAGCCACCACCAACTCCCTCGAGCCCGTCACCCGCACTCGTCGACCGCGATCGACTCGGCGTCGAGCCCTTTATCCGCTCCAACACCGACGACTACCCATGTCGATCGAAACCGGCGACTCGGTCACCATCGAGTACACGGCCCGGTTCGCCGACGGTCCCGTGTTCGATACGACGGACGAACAGGTCGCCGAGGAGACGGGACTGGCCGAGCACCTCCCCGACCGCGAGTTCGAGCCGCTCACCTTCGAGGTCGGCGACGGCGAGATCATCGAGGGAGTCACCGATGCGCTCGTCGGGATGGACGAGGGCGACGAAAAGACGATCACGGTCCCGCCGGAGAAGGCCTACGGCGAGCGACGCGACGACCGGATCATCGAACACAACACCGTCGAGTTCGACCAGATGCTCGAGTCGGAGGGGCGCTCCCTCGAGATGGGGACCCGGATCGAGACCAAAGACGGCAGCGTCGGCGAGGTCACGCACATCGATCCGGAGATCGTCCGCATCGATTTCAACCACGAGCTGGCGGGCGAGACCCTCGAGTTCGATCTCGAGGTCCTCGAGGTCGACTGAGTCCCTCGAGGGCACGCCCGCAGCAAAACAGCGAGCGAACCGAAAAGACGAGTCCGAGACCTCGACGACTGCGCTTGCGAGCAGGTCTCACGAGGAGTTTAACCGGGTGACGACCGCCACGACACTCAGCACCGCCGCGCTGAGCGCACCGTAGAACAGCGCCGGTCGGCGCTCGGGCATGGATTTGGCAAGAAACAGCGCGACGCTGAGGCCGTGATAGACGGGATTGAGCGTCTGCCCGTCGACGTCCTCGTACCGGACGTCGATCGGACGCTCGGTGATCGTGAGTCCGGAATCCTGGGCGTCCATGATGAGCTCGCTCTCGACGCCCATCCCGCTGGTCTCGATCGAGAGCGTCTCGATGGCGTCCCGCGAAAACGCGCGGAACCCGCTCTGAGTGTCCGAAAGCTTCGTCCCGCTCGAGCCGAAGGTCAGGTAGTCCAGTACCTGTTGGCCGAAACGTCGGTACCCCGGCGTTTCGTCCTCGTCGGCCTCGAGGTATCGGCTGCCGATGACCATGTCGGCGTCCTCCTCCTCGACGGGTTCGACGACCGTCGGGATCTCCTCGGGGAGGTGCTGCCCGTCGCCGTCGAGGATTACGAGCGAGTCGCACTCGGTCGTTTGGACGTACTCGAACAGCGTCCGCAACGCCGTGCCCTTGCCCTGGTTGTGATCGTGCTCGAGCAGCGTCGCGTCAGTTTCGTCGACGATGTCGACGGTGTCGTCGGTGCTGCCGTCGTCGACGACGACGACCTCGGCCGCGAACTCGGCTGCCTGATCGACGATGTCCTCGATACTGCCCGCCTCGTTGTAGACCGGAATGCCGACCAGTCGTTCGGGGTCCGACGCCGATTCCGTGGTGACTGCCTCGGTGCTGAACGACGACGACGCGATGCTCCGGCGGCGACTCGCGTCGAGGTCGATCCGGTCGCCGCTTCCCGTGACGATGAGCCCGTCACAGCCGTCGGTCTCGGCGGCCGAAACCAGCTTCGACCGCCGACCCTCGTCGTCGGCGGGTGAGTCGAGCACGGTGCCCCCCAACTCCTCGAGGAGGGAAACGACGTCGTCCTCGAGGCCCGTGTCGAGAACGAAGACGGCGTAGTTACTGGCGCGCGCTCGGGAGACGGTCCGGAGTGAAATCTGGTCGTCGCTTGGAATCACTCCGAAACCGAGCTGTGCTTCTGGAGACGCTGTCGTCGAGTCGTGTTGTGGCGTTATCATGGAATCCTCGAGATCGGATATACGGCGGCTGCTGCTGGTCGAAATGTTTCGCCGGTGGCTGCCTGCGGGACGTAGAGCGGTCCTGCGAGAGTCTCGCTTCCGGTCACGCGCCGCTGAAAGGCGATATCGGATCGGGGCGCGAACCGAGTGCTTGGAAATCGTGACTCTACTCTGCCGGACACCTTCTATCGTAACCCGTTTTCTGCAGAACTGGTAAATAATTACTGCTTTAACTGATCAGTGTTCCATCATACTTGCAATCCTCAAAAAGTATTATTGATATACAGATGATGGTAATTAGATATAATTTACTTTTCGAAGGTAGCCATTAGCCGAACGGACATCCGGATCGGCTGCCACGTCGAGGCGGTCGCCGGTCCCGCTACTGTTGGGAGGGAGAACGAACCGGGCATTCCGCCGTGCGGAGCGTCGCTTCCGACCGGCGATTCGGCCGCAACCGGCCCCGGGAACCGGGAACGACTCGAGACCCGTACGGCCGTCGCAGCCGCCTACCCGTCCTGCGGGAAGTCTTGATCGTGGACGCGGTAGCCGTCGAACTCGCCCGATTCGATCTCGCGCGTGATCACATCGTGGGTCTCGCGATCGATCTCGACGATGTGACAGAGCGGATGTCCCGGAAGAGCGACCGGGTTCTCCCTGAAACCGACGAGCAGTCCCGTGAAGGGTGCCGGAACGGTCCGCTGCTCGAGTTCGAAGTGGTCCGTGATCGTACAGATCGGCTCCCCCTCGTGGACGAGCGGGTACGGCCCCCACTGCATTTCGACGAGTCCGCCCACGTCCGCGCGCAACCACCGCTTTGCGGTCTCCGAGTCCCCGGTAACGTACCAGCTCGGGTGCGTGGGCTCTCGTTCCGGGAGGATGTCGAACTCCGAGAGAACGTTCGCGACGCTCCGAACGGCGCGCTCGATGAGGTGCGGTTGGAACTGCTGAGCACGGCCCATCTCGACCGTGATCGTCGGAACGCCGTCGTTCGTCGCCGTCGTCCGGATCGAGCCCTCCGCACCCTCGCCGTACAGCACTACGTTCGCCCCGAACGCTTCGGCGAGGCGAGCGACCGTCCGGTCCTCGAGGTCGGCGCGGACGTGGTACATCGTTGTCCGGTTTCGCGTGGAGGTGTGGAAGTCGATACCGAGATCACAGGGTTCGATGAACCGATCGTAGATCTGCTTGGCCATCCGGCTGGCCGTGTTTCCGTTCGCGAGACCGGGAAACGCTCGGTTGAGATCGAGATCGTAGATCGGGACGTACCGCATCTGTGCTTTGTATCCCGGAACGTTCACGACGTGTACGCAGACGAGCGTCCCTCGTAGCTCGGCCGGGTCGTACTGCGTGGCGATCTTCTGGATCACCTTCACCCCGTTGAGCTCGTCGCCGTGGACCGCTGCCGTGAGGAAGAGCCGCGGCCCCTCGTGCTCGCCGTTGATAATCGTGACCGGAACGGCTACCGAATCGCCGAGGTACGTTTCGCCGACCTCGTATCGGAAATGGGCTTTCTCGCCGGGCTCGACGCAGCCGTCTCCGTAGTCGAACGGAACACCGTTTGAGTCTGTCATGGCGGATATTCGGTGTATCACACGAAAGCGACATCGGTCGGATGGGACACCGTTGTACACGCCGGTTGTATACCGTCGGGGAAGGACGGGATTCGAATCGACTGCATCCGACGTCGAAAGGGCGGCATCGAACCCTCACCGTGTTGGTTGTACCCTCAGCCGTCCTCGACCGTTCGTTCCGGTCGGATGGCCCTTCGAACCGACACGGCTGAAGCCGACGACGATATCGCAGAAACGCTCGAGAAAACCCCGCTGTCGTCCGGGGCTCCGGTGACGGTCGCGGCTGCGCTGTCGGTACCGTACTCGAGAACGGCCTCACGTTTGCCTAAGCCGGCTCCGCGACACCGATCCGGCTCCGATACTGTCTTCGAGCGATGAGAGCCGGATCGGCAAAACGGATAGTACAAGTACCAGCCCCGGACTGGTCGGAGTAGATCCGATGGACGCCTCCGGGATCCGTCCCGAAACGCGATTCACCGAGTTCTGGAGCGAGCAGTACACCCTGCTGTCGATGTGTATTGGGTCCTACTTCGCGGTTCGGTTCGCACAGGTCAGCATCAGCCCCGTCGTTCCGCTTCTGCTCGAGTCGTTTACCGTCTCTCGAGGGACGATCGGCCTCGCGCTGACCGGGATGTGGGTCGGGTACGCCCTCGCACAGTTGCCAAGTGGCGTCTTCGCCGACAGGTTCGGTGAACCACGGATGATCCTCACTGCGCTGGTGATCACGATCGGTGCGACGCTCGGGTTGGCGGCTTCACCGAGCGTTCTCCTCTTCGGCGCGGCGACGGCTGCGTTGGGCGTCGGTGCCGGGACGTACTACAATCCGGCAACGGCGCTGCTGACCCGAACGTTCGACGGAATTGGCGGCGTGATCGGGACGCATCGAATCGGCGGACAACTCGCTGGCGTGATCGCTCCCGTCGTCACCGCAGCCGTCGCCGTCCGGTA
>PWMF01000056.1 GCA_003559215.1 Natrialbaceae archaeon | reverse complement strand
TCCGTTCGAAGATCGGCGTCGGGACGAGCCCGGTGACGACGCCCGTGACGACGAAGAACGCGCCGCCGACGAGAAGCCCGTTTCGAACGGCCGTCCGAGTCGGTTGCACGAACGGGAGGTTCGGCCGTCGGGAGGAAAAGCCGTCGGTTCGGGTCAGTACCCGACGTGGAGGAGTCCGTAGACGACGATCCCTAGCGAGAACGAGACCATCCACAGCGTCGCCGCGACACGACCGACTCGAGCGTGGTTCGTCCGCGCCAGCTCGGCGGGCGAGTACGCCCCCGCAAGCAGGAGCGCGTGGTAGACGAGCGGGATGCAGACCACCGCGAGCAGGATGTGAACCGCCAGGATAGGCAGGTAGACGTACTGGTAAACGGGATCGGGTCCGGGGAACGGTTGCGGGCCGCCCGTCGCGACCAGCCGGTAGAGGTAGAGCGTGAGAAACGCCGCGAACAGGCCGAACGAAGCGAGCATCGCGATTCGGTGGCGGTCGATCCGCCCACGCCGGATCGCTCGCCAGCCGATCGTGATCGTCGCGATGGCCGTCGCGCTGATCGCGACGTTGACGTGCGGGATCAGTTCCAGGAACCACTCGGGTGCGTCGGGGACCGTCGACTGCGGAATCTGCCCGCCAGCGGCGGCGAACACGAGCGCCAGCGAGACGACGGTCAGAACGGCCGTGAGCGAGCGGACCCGCTCTCGAGGAACGTACTCCATGCCCGAGGGTTTGGCTGGGCGAAGAAAGCGGTTGCTGTCTCTCGGTGTGGCTCGAGCGACGAGCGCCGTCGCTCTCGAGTGAAGCGTTCCTCAGAAGTTATGCGTGGGTGATGTCCTCGAAGGGAGATCACCTGCATCGTCGCTCGGCGGTTACACCGCCTCGCGTTTGGTGGACTTCGTCCACCCGTGCGATGCGTGGGACCGGATTTGAACCGGCGGACCCCTACGGGACAGCGCCCTCAACGCTGCGCCGTTGGCCTAGCTTGGCTACCCACGCTCGCGTTCTCTTTCTGCACTCAATCGTATCCAGCGTGATTATAAAAGCCCTTTCCTTTGGGTCGGTCCCTGCGGAGAAGTCACACGCAATCGCGGGACGGCGTGGGTGCCGGCGCGGACGCGAGAGGCAGATCGACGCGCCCGGGCTTCCGAGTCGCTCGCCGACCAGAGAATCGCTCGAGGACGGCGACGGCTGTAAAAGTTAAAACGTGGCAGAGCCCAATGTTTCGTATGGCTAAGTACTCGACCGGTTCGTCCGGTGGCGGCGGCGGGACGAACTGTGAGCTGTGTGGCGCCGAGAGCGACTCGCTCCGGCGTGCACAGGTCGCCGGCGCCGAACTCGAGGTCTGTCCGGACTGTGCGCCACACGACGACGCCCAGAAACGCAGCGGGGGACGCGGGGATCGCGGCGGCTCCAGTGCCCAGGGAGGAGGGCAGGACGACGAGCCCAGCCGGAAACAGAAAGCGGCCCAGAACGTCGCGAAGGCAAACCCCGTCTGGGACGGCGACTCCGAACACTGGGAGAAGGAAGGGACGAACTACGACGACGATCCGTTGCCGTACCTCGTTTCCGACTACGGCTCGGTACTCGTCGAGGCCCGTCGAGAGGCGGGCTACCAGCGCGAGGAACTCGCCGAGGAGCTCGACGTCCCCGAGAAGGACCTGCTGGCGATCGAGCAGGGTCGCGCGACCCAGGCCGGCGTCGGCGGCGGCCTGATCGACGCCCTCGAGGAGGCGCTCGACGTCTCGCTCGCGGAGTAGCGCCGAAAAGGGACTTCCTGTTCGTTTTTCGTTCGCACTCGAGCTACTGCGGACCGCCCATCTGTTTAGCGATCGTGTCCGAGGCGTCGCTCTCCTCGAGCGCCGTCGCCGTCGCGAGTCGGATCGCGTGGGGCCACCCCAGCGGCGTCGCGCTGTCGGGCGTTCCGTCGTCGAAGAACTGCTCGGGCAGATACTCGCCCTCGCTTCGCAGCGGCCCGCCCGGAGCAACGAGTTCCAGCAGCGCTCGGGAGCGGGCGTCGAACTCCGGGGCGGCGTCGTGGCCCGACGCGGCGAGCAGTTCGTGGAGTTCTGCCGACGCGTGAGCTCCCCACGCGGTCGTCACCGTCCAGATTTTCGGCTCCGCCTGATCGGCGACCCGCCAGGGATCGACCTCGAAGCGAGCGAGGCCCTCGATCGGGCCCTCGGGGTTGCGGTAGAGTCCGTCGATCGTCGTCTCGAGGTGGGAGACGAGGCGCTCGAGTCGCTCGTCGTCGACCGTCCCGATCGCGGCGTACTCGCGGTGGGCGGCGGCCAGCGCGAGCGTGCTCCCGTCGAGACGGTCGTCGAGGTCGCCGTCCTCGAGTCGGAGTGCGTAACAGCCCCGCTCGGGTACCCACAGCGCGTCGAGGCCTTCGTAGACCGTTCGCGCGCTCTCGCGTGCAAGCGCCGTGACGTCGTCGGGTAGCGGTGCCTGGGCGATCGCCGCGTACGCCTCGAGGTAGGTCGCGGCGGTGTGGGTGAACCGTCCGGTCATATTCTCCCAGGCGTTCTGGACCCGTCCGGGGAGGCCGTCGGCTTCGAGAGTATCGTCCAGCCCCTCGAGTGCGGCGATGACGGCCTCGCGGACGCGCTCGTCGTCGTCGATCACCCCGAGGTAGGTCGCGAGGTAGGCCGTGACGCTGGCGGTCTGGTCGGCCTGGTAGTCGACCGAGTCGGCCTCCTCGAGTCGACCGTGGGCCCACCCGGGGGCGAGGGTCCCGTCGTCCGGCCAGACCCGGTGGGGCCAGGTGCCGTCCTCGAGCTGGGTCTCGACGTAGAAGCGGGCGCTGGCGGCGTGCCACTCGTCGAGGCCGAGTCCCGCCCGCCGATCGGCCTCGAGCAGGAAGCCGGCGATCTCGGCGTCATCGCGGAACCAGGTGTAGCCGTACCCGCCCGAGTGCCGGTAGAACGGATCGAACTCCGGGCCGGCGATCCGGGCTCCCGACGGCGCCCGGAGCAAGGAGAGCGCGCGGAGGTCGGCGAACCCGCCGTCGATACCGGACGGCGTCTCGGGGAGTCGGTCGCGGGCCTGCCGTCGGCCCGCCTCGAGCAGCGCCTCGGGGTCGGCGTACGCGCCGACGTCCGCCCGCACGCGCTCGAGGGCGTCCGCCCGATCGTTCCTCGAGAGCAGGGTCCCGATCGTCGCGGTCGGCTCCGATCCCGAAAGCTCGACGTCGACCATCGCGATAGGGCTCAGGCGATCCTCCTCGTACCGATCGTCGCTCCCGGGTCGCGGAAACGGGACGGGGTCGTCGTCGAGTACCTCCTCGAATCTGATCGAGGGATGGCCGATAACCGAGAGATCGGTCGATGCCGCGAGGACGTCCCGCTCGTTCCGGTGGTGGACCTCGACGGCGTCGCCGTGGCGGAGCTGACCGATCCGGCCCGCCCGGCCGTCAGGGGCGAACCCGACGCAGGCCCGGATCGTCGCCTCGACGTCGTCCGGCCCCTCGAGGGCGAACGCCGTGAGATGGAGTCGGCCGAGCGTCAGGTCGCACTGTCGGCAGGTGTGGTCGCCGACCTCGTGAACGGTCTCGACGATCGCGGTGTCGTCGACGTACCGCTGGACCGAATCGTCGAACCAGGACACGTCGCCGTCGATCTCGAGGCCGAAACGGGAGCGTTCGATTCCCGCGAGTCCCGACAGCGGGTACGAGTAGTCTCTGAGCGAGCCGTCCGGGGCGACGTGAACGAGCCGATCGTCGAGCCCGGAGAACAGCCCCTCGGTCGAGCGGCGCTCGCCGGAGAACCGGCGGGGATCGCCGCGAGAGCGCTTGACGTCGTCGAGGGCGTCGTACAGTTCCATCGTATCCGTCGTTCGCGCTCCGCTGGTTAAAATTTGTTGAAAAATGTATTCTTACTTTGTAGAAGCGAGCGAGAGTAGCCGTTCGCTCGCCGGTTCGATCGGGAATCTTTTACAGCAACCGATCGATCGTTGGGGTGAGAAACACATGGACGACGACGATCTCGCCGGGTTGCTCGAGCGGTTCGGTCTCTCGACGAAGGAGATCGACACCTACCTCGCGATCCTTGAGCACGGGGAGTCGAAGGCGAGTACGATCGCCGACGCCGCCGACGTCTCCAAGCGGTACGTCTACAGCATCAGCGAGGAACTCGAGGGACGAGGGTTCGTCGAGGTCGACGATCACTCGGTACCGACGCGGATCAGGCCAGTGGCACCCGAGACGGTCGTCGATCGGCTCACTCGAAGCGTCGAGGAGATCGAACCCGAGATCAGAACCCGCTACACCGAGACCGAGCGACCGGGCGAGCAGTTCGAGGTGATCAAATCCCGACAGACCGTGCGCAAGCGGATTCGAAGCCTGCTCGCCGACGCCGAAAACGAGGTGACGCTGTCGCTGCCCGCCGACGTACTCCCGGAGATCCGGACGACCCTCGAGGAGACGGTCGACCGCGGGGTGCTCGTTCTGCTGTTGCTCGGCGGTGCCGAGAGCGAGCGCCAGGATATCGCCTCGCTGGCCGGCACCGCGAGTACGGTTCGAACGTGGGATGCGCTGGTGCCGACGATGCTGACGGTCGACCGACGACACGGGCTGCTTGCGCCCAGCGAGTTGCTGACCGCCTCGACGAGCGAGACGCGGGCGATCTCGCTTACCCAGGAACAGCTCGCGCCAGTTCTGGCGGGCTCCTTCCTGGCGAACTACTGGCCGACCGCCGAGGAGCGGTACGTCACCGCCCCCCGCGAACTTCCTCGAACCTACGAGGGGTTTCGGAACGCAGTCTTCCAGATCGCGCTCCACCGGGCGGCCGGCACGCCGATCGAGGCGACGGTTACGGGACGACCGGTCGACGACCTCGAGCTTCCCTCGACGCTGACCGGCGAGATCGTCGACGTTCGCCAGAGCCTCGTTCGGCCGGCCACCTCGACGCTCCCGATCGAGAACGCGTTCCTGCTCGAGGTCGACGGCAAACAGTACACGATCGGCGGCTCCGGCGCCTTCCTCGAGGAGTTCGAGGCCGACTCAGTGACGATCCGCCGGCTCGAGGGAGAGTAGCCGGCTCGACAACTTTCTTGACCGGGGACCGCGAACCCGGTCGTGATGAACGCTCTTTCGCGACCGAGTGAACGTTCCACGAGCCCGATCCGGCCGACGACCGCCCAAGCGAGCACCGACGGAGGTCGTCGATGAGTTCGCCGGAGGCCGTCAAGGAGCGAATCGTCGAGAGCGGCGCGCTCGCCGTCCTCCGTGGCGTCGACGAGGACGACGTCGTCCCGGTCGCCCGCGCGATGTCGGAGGCCGGCGTCGGAGCGCTTGAGGTAACCGCGGACGGGACGCGAACGTACGAGAAGCTCGCGGCGATCGACCGCGAACTCGCCGACACGGACACCGTCGTCGGCGCGGGCACCGTTCTGGACGCCGCCAGCGCCCAGTCGGTGATCGACGCGGGCGCCGAGTTCGTCGTCTCCCCTCACGTCGACCCCGAGGTCGTAACGGTCTGTAACCGTCACGGCGTGCTCTCGGCGCCCGGCGTCATGACGCCGACCGAGGCCGTCACCGCGATCGACGCGGGCGCGGACGTACTGAAGATGTTCCCCGCCTCGACGGTCGGGCCCGGACACATCGGCGCTCTGCAGGGCCCGCTGGGCGACGTCGACGTGATCCCAACAGGCGGGATCGGGACCGACAATGTCGCCGACTACCTCGAGGCCGGCGCGGTCGCCGTCGGCGCCGGGAGCGCGATCGTCGACTACGACGCGATCGCCGACGGGGACATGGAGCAGGTTCGAGAAACGGCCGCCGCGTTCGTCGAGGCCGTCGAGAACGCACGCAACGGGTAGCGATCTCGGTGGACGGTTCTGGCGCGAACTCGGGACGAAGTAGCGGCGGCACTCGAGCGCGTCAACGACATCGATCCCGTCCGCGAATCGGTACCGCCGCTCCCCTGACCGCTATTCAAATATTTACTACAGATAGCGTAATCTTTTATTCGGTCGGATCGTACGTCGAGCCATGAAGGCGATCGCAGTCGAACCGGGTGCCGGCGAACCGACCGTCGTCGAGCGTCCCCTTCCCGAACCGAGCGAGGGAGAGGCGCTCGTCCGGACGCTCCGCGTCGGCGTCGACGGTACCGACCACGAGGTCATCGCGGGTAACCACGGCGAGGCCCCGCCCGGCGACGACCGACTCGTGCTCGGCCACGAAGCCGTCGGCATCGTCGAGGATCCGAACGGCACCGATCTCGAGGAGGGCGAGTACGTCGTCCCGACGGTGCGTCGGCCGCCTAACGGCACCAACGAGTACTTCGAGCGCGGCG
>PWMF01000111.1 GCA_003559215.1 Natrialbaceae archaeon | reverse complement strand
TGGGCGATTATCCTCGTGGGTGAAGCCACACTTCGAGCAACGTTGGCTCGTGTACGCCGGATTGATCTGCTTCACCACAAGCCCCTCTGATTCAGCCTTGTACGTGACGTACTCGAACAATCGATGGAACGCCCACTTGTGAACTGCCTTTGCGTGCGGTAAGCGTTCTCGGATGCCTTTGAGTTGCTCGAACAAGATATGCGTACAGTCGTTTTCGAGGGCTTCCTCAACGAGTTCATTCGAGATGGTGTGAAGCAGTTGCTCGAAGCGCCCAGTCTGCTTTCGACCGACTCGTTGGACATTGATATGCGCCCAGCGAGTCCCAGTCTGTTGGAGATCGCCTCGACGTTTCTCGTACTCTCGATGCCAGTGATTGAGTTCACCGCCGCTCCAGAACCGCCCGGTTGAGGTGGTTGCGATGTTTGTGATACCGAGGTCAACACCAAGGACGGAAACGTGCTTGGCATCGCCTGTGTCGGCATCGTCATTCTCCACGGCGGGCTTTGTCCGCACGTGAAGGTAGAAACAATCCTCAACCTTGTCGTAGTGGAGCGTGGCCCCTTTCACGTCGTAGTCGTCGTTGAACAGGTACGCCGAGTGCGGCGTGTCACGTTGTTCGTCAGGAAGGACGAACTCCGCAGTCACTCGTCCATCTATTGTGGCGAGTGTGGTGTGGTCGTTGTTGACGGTGACGGTTCTCGCGTCGTAGCTGGCGAACCGAGACGTGAACGCGGGTTTCGAGGCTTTCTTCCCTTCCTTCCAGCGTTCGATAACGCCTTTGACGGATTCTGCGGCGCGGTTTCGTGCGGCTTGTACGAGGTTGGCCGGGAGTGGTGAGTCGTCTCGAACGTCGTAGTACGTGAGGTCGTGGAGTTTTTGCTTGCTGGTGATTTTCCAGTCTGGTTCCCACGCTACGTCTACGACGTGGTTGGCGGCGTCGAGGAAGTGATCAGTTGTCTGGTGAAGAAGGTCAGCGGCACTCTCGTCCACATCGAGCTTGATGGGGACGGTTCGAGTGCTTGAGTCTTCCACCATCTGTACTTCATGTGTAGTGGCATGTATTTATACTAGCTTGGGTTGGCATGGGGGAATCGGCCTGTTATCGAACGTGGGTTGTGTCAGTGTTGTCGGCTTCCTCCCGCGCCTAAAGGCGCGGGTTTCCGCCTTGTATTCATTATGAGGTTCTGTTCGTCATCGGAGTAGGTCCGCTCGACCAGCCAGACGCGAACCGTCTCGGATCGTTCACTCATAGTTCGTGATACGAGTTCGCCGTTCGTAATTCTTTGCATAGTACGTGCAATTTCAGCGAGGCTATCGACTGGAGTTTGATCCCGAATTATTGCTTCTACAGCCACACAACGGCCAGAATGAAGGGGTGTTCCTCGAAGCAGGAGTTGTTCGACCGCAATCGTAGTGTACTGTATTGCACACTACCTGCAAAATCTTTAAGCCCCTCCGGCCCGTAAGTGAACATGATGACAACCGATGCAACCAGTCCCTCGGCGGACCGGCCGACGAACGAACCGCTCTACGTCGACGGCGAGGACGACCTCGAGACGATCGTGAGCGACCGCGACGTCGTGCTCGTCGACTTCTACGCCGACTGGTGTGGTCCCTGCCAGATGCTCGAGCCCGTCCTCGACGGGCTGGCTGCCGAAACGGACGCGACGATCGCGAAAGTCGACGTCGACAGCAACCAGCAACTCGCCGCCGCTTACGGCGTCCGCGGCGTCCCCACGCTGCTGATGTTCGCCGACGGCGAGCAGGTCGAACAGCACACCGGCGCCCTGCCGGCCGACCGCCTCCGCAGCCTGATCGAGAGATACACCGAATGAGCGAGGACTCGAACGCGGCCGTTCGCGATGTCGTAATCGTCGGCTCCGGCGTCGCCGGCCTCTCGGCCGCCGTCTACGCCGCGCGGGCCGATCTCGAGCCCCTCGTCCTCGAGGGACCCGAGCCGGGCGGCCAGCTGACTCTGACCACCGACGTCGAGAACTACCTCGGCTTTCCCGAGGGCGTCGGCGGGATGGAGCTGATCCAGCGCGGGAAGGAACAGGCCGAACGGTTCGGCGCCGAGTTCCGCCACGGCACCGTCGAGGGCGCAGGGCTCGAGGATCGACCGTTCGAACTCGAGTTCGCGAACGGCGACGCCGTCCGGACGCGGGCGCTGATCGTCGCGACCGGCGCCAGCGCCCGCTGGGTCGGCGCCGACGGCGAGGACGAACTGATGGGCTACGGCGTCTCGACGTGTGCGACCTGCGACGGCGCCTTCCACCGCGGCGACGACGTGCTCGTGATCGGCGGGGGCGACTCGGCGATGGAGGAGGCGCTGTTCCTCGCGAAGTTCGCCGACTCCGTGACGGTCGTTCACCGGCGTAACGAGCTGCGCGCCTCCGAGGTGATGGCTCGGCGGGCCCGCGATCACGAGAAGATCGCCTTCCGCTGGAACGCGGAGCTCCTCGAGATCCACGGCTCCCGGGATGACGGCGTCACCGGTGCGACACTCGTTTCCCATCCCGACGGTCACCCGACGGGGAAGCTCGAGGCGAGCGCGGCGCCACGGGTCGCGAACGAGGTCGAGCGGGAGGCCGTCGACGTCGGCGGGATCTTCTACGGCGTCGGCCACGTTCCAAACACCGGCTTCCTCGAGAACACCCCGGTCGAACTCGCCGACTCGGGTCACCTAGAGACTCTCGAGGGGATGACGACCGAGACTGCCGTCCCGGGCGTCTTCGGCGCGGGGGACGTGATGGATCCCGACTATCGCCAGGCGGTGACCTCGGCGGGCACCGGGAGCATGGCCGCCCTCGACGCGGAGGCGTGGCTCGAATCGCAGTTCGGTTACTCGGGGTCTCGAACCCTCGCGGAACCGACCGCACAGTAGCAAAACGGTGGGGGAGTTGCAGCCGGCCGAGATACATGGGGTGCGGCGTCGGTGACTCCGCCGGCTGTGCTTTATATTATAATACATTGAAATAAATACCTTCTCCCTTTCTTACTTATTTGTCGGACGAAAGCCCACGGCTTTAAGCGGGGAGTGCGATACCGGTTCCCATGAAGGGAGTCGTCCCTGCGGCCGGGGAAGGAACGAGGCTGCGTCCGCTGACCGACGAGAAACCGAAGGGGCTCGTCGAGGTCGACGGACGACCGATCCTGACCCACGTCTTCGAGACGCTGCTCGAGGCCGGCGTCGACGAACTCCTCGTCGTCGTCGGCTACCGCAAGGAGGCGATCGTCGACCGCTACGGTGACGCCTACGCGGGCGTCCCGATCAGCTACCTCCACCAGCGCGAGCAGCGAGGGCTCGGTCACGCGGTCTCGCTGGCGGAACCGCACGTCGACGGCCCGTTCGTCGTCCTCAACGGCGACAACGTCTTCCGGGGCGGGATCGAGCCCGCCCTCGAGCGCGCCGAATCCACCGACGCGGAGGGCGCACTGCTCCTCGAGGAGGTCGAGCCGGAGACCGCCCGGGAGACCGGCGTGGTCGACGTCGAGGACGACCGGGTTAGGGGTATCGTCGAAAAACCCGACGATCCGCCCTCCCGACTGGTGACGACCGGCTGTTACGTCCTCCCGTCGGAGATCTTTCACGCGCTCGCGCTCGCGCAGCCGTCCGACCGCGGCGAGTACGAACTCAGCGAGGCGGTCGGCCTCCTCGCGCGAGCGGGTCGACGCGTCGACGCCGTCCGGTTGCCGGGCTCGCGAGTCAATATCAACGCGCCCGAGGACCTCGAGCGGGCCGAGCGGTTACTCGATTAGCGACCGGCCAGCATCGAGCGGTCGAGGTAGAGCCGCTCGAGGCCGACTTCACGAGCGTAATCGACCACCGCGGCGTACTCGTCGGTGGTGATCGGACGGTCGATCTCCGCGTAGAACTCCTCCTCGGCGGCCTTGTAGTAGGGCCGGTACTGTGCCATGACGTCGACGAACGTCTCCGGCGAGATTTCGGCCGCGAGAAACTCGAGCACGCGTTTCGCGCTCTCGACGTGGTTGGGCATGACGAGGTGGCGCACGAGGAGCCCGCCCGTCGCGAGCCCGGTGTCGTCGAGGCGAAGGTCGCCGACCTGTCGGTGCATCTCCCGCAGCGAGTCGGTGACGTTCGACCAGTAGTTCGGTGCCTTCGAGTACTTCGCTGCGGCGGCGTCCTCGCCCCACTTCACGTCGGGCATGTAGACGTCGACGATCCCCTCGAGACGCTCGAGGATCTCGGGCCGTTCGTAGCCGCCGCAGTTCCAGACGATCGGCAGGTCCAGTCCGGCCTCGGTGGCGATCCGGACCGCCTCGACCAGGTGGGGAGAGTGGTGGGTCGGGGAGACGAAGTTGACGTTGTGACAGCCCTTCGCCTCGAGTTCGAGGGCCATCTCGGCGATCTCCGCGGGCGTCGCCGGCTCGCCGCGGGCCTCGTGGCTGGTCTCGAAGTTCTGGCAGAAGACGCACTTCATGTTACAGTTCGCGAGGAAGATCGTCCCGCTACCGTTGTGACCGCGCAGGCAGTCCTCTTCGCCGAAATGTGGGAAGTACGTCGAGACGTACGCGGTGTCGTCGACCTGGCAGGTGCCGACGCGACCGGCGGTTCGGTCGACGCGGCAGTCGTACGCACAGAGGTCGCAGTCGGCGTAGCGCTCCCACAGATCGTCAACCCGCGCCTCGAGGGTCTCGGGCGGAAGCGAGCGCGCGTTCGGCGTCGTCGCCGGTGAACCGGGTCCCATGCGAGACGGTATGGTCGCCGACCGGCAAGTCATTGTTGCAAGGTATCACGGGCCACGATACTCGCGCTCGACCACCGGTCGCCGGACCGCGGACTCCGGGAGCGATCCTCGGGGACGACGATCGAACGTCCCGGGAGAAACCGTCACCGGCGGTATCCTTCATCATCTTTCTCTGCACACGCAGGCAGAACCCCCAATCCCGAAAGCGTCGTTATCTATACACGTACACGAAGTAACATTTAGAACGATCGCACCGACGGGCGGCGACGGTCGTAGCGGCGTCGTCGCCTCCGTCGGAAGCGGCGTTCGATTCGGTAGCCATCGAGCGAGAACCGACCCGAACGCGTCCCCGGTCGGGTCGGTGGGATGATTCCAGGGGACGGATACACCAGACAATGACGATAACAGACCTCGGTAGACGCGAGTTTCTCGCGGCCGGCGTCACGGGACTCTCGGTAACGGCGGCGTACGGCGCCGAAGCGTTCGGCGTCACCGAACGGTTCGACGACGCGCGGATCACGGCGGTCGTTCCCTGGGCCCAGGGCGGGGGGACCGACCGGGCGATGCGGATCACGACGCCCGCGTGGTCCGATCGGCTCGGCATCGAGTTCGTCGTCGAGAACTACCCCGGTGGGTCGACCCAGGTCGGCGGCGAGGAGCTGTACAACGCCGACCCGGACGGCACCACGGTCGCGATGTGGAACATGCCACAGATGCAGGCGACGTGGCTGTTCCAGAACGCTCCCTACCGGATGGAGTCGTTTGACTACCTCGGCACACACCACTGGGATCCGACGATGTGGTTCGCGCCCCTCGATCGCCCGTACGACGACCTCGATGAGTTCGTCGAGTACGCCCGCGAGGACGGCGCGACCGTCGGAATCACCTCGGCCATCGGGAACACGGCGCTGTCGGCGCTGCTGGTCGAGGACACCTACGACCTCGACCTGACGGTCGTCAACATGGAGGGGGGATCGGAGGTCCGCCAGGCCGTCCTCGCGGGCGACGTCGACGCGGGCGTCAACCAGCCGTGGGCGTTCAACCCCGACCACGTCGACGACGTGCTCGCCCTGGGCTCTCACACCGCCGAGCCACAGGAGCTGTGGCCCGACACGCCGTCGTTCGCCGATCTCGGTCTCGAGGACGTCCCCCTCGTCGAGGAGGGGTTAGGCCAGTGGAAGCTCGTCGTGGTTCCCGGCGGGCTCCGGGAGAACCGCCCCGAGCGCTTCGAGGAACTGGCCGAGACCTACGCCGCGGCCCTCGAGGACGAGGCGTTCCTCGCCGAAGCCGAAAATCAGGGCGGGCTCGACGACATCCTCGAGTATCGCGGCCCCGACGAGACCGAAGCGGAAGTCGAGGAGACCTCGCAGTTCATGGAAACGTACGCCGACGTGGTCGAGAACTTCATCTACGATCGATAACGACGATGACGAAAATCACGCCGCCGACAATGACGATGAGTACCGGCTCGCGAACGCTCGAGGTCGACACGGGCGAGCTACTGTTCCCGGGGCTCGTTCTGGCGTTCTGCCTGTTCTACTACTGGGATACGCGCGCACTCCCCGAGCTCTCGATGCTGTACGCAGGGCCGCTGCTGTACATAACCATCGCGCTCGCGGTCGTGACCGTAGTGGTCCAGGCCGTCTCCGTCGGCGACGGCGACGACCCCGGCGGTGACGGCGGCGTCGAGAGCGCGGCGGCCGCGTTCGACCCCGACACCGACCCCGGGGCGGACGGGGAGGCCGTCTTCACCGTTCGAAGCGCGGCGGTACTGATCGCGCTGACCGCCGTCTACATCGTCGCGCTCGAGCCGATCGGCTTTCTCGCCGCGACGGTCGCCTTCCTCGCGGCCACGCTGTACCTGTTCGGCGAGCGGAACCCCCTCGCGCTCGCGGGGTACTCGCTGGGCTTCGCGATCGGCGTCTGGTTCGTGTTCGTTCAGTGGCTGATGATCCCCCTGTGATCATGCTCGGAGTCCTCTTTCCCGCGGCGATCGACGGCGCGCTCGGCATCCTCTCGAGCCCGTACGTGCTGTTCGCGATCCTGCTGGGGACGGCGGTCGGCATCGTTTTCGGGGCGATACCCGGGTTCTCCGCGACGATGACGATCATCCTCTTTACGCCAGTGACGATCCCGTTCGAGCCAACCATCGCGTTGATTTTCCTGGTCTCGGCCTACGGGGGAGCCGTCTACGGCGGCTCGATCCCGGCGATCCTCATCAACACTCCCGGCGCGCCGGGCTCGATCGTCACCTGCTGGGACGGGTACGAACTCACCAAACAGGGTCGGGCGATCTACGCGCTCGCGGTCTCGGCGATCGTCTCGGGGCTCGCAGGACTGATCGCGGCGACGTTCCTGCTCGTGTTCGCCCCGCCGATCTCCGACTTCGCGCTCAACTTCGGCAACCCGGAGATGTTCCTGCTTGCGGTGTTCGCCCTGACGATCATCCCCGCGGCGAAGGGGTCGTCGCTCTCGAAGGCACTGCTCGCCGGCGCGTTCGGGCTGCTGATCGGGACGATCGGGAACGATCCCCAGCTCGCCCAGCCCCGCGCCACGTTCGGCCAGACGGCGCTGCTCGAGGGCGTCGACTTCGTCGTCGTCCTCATCGGGCTGTTCGTGCTTGCGGAGGTGTTCTGGCTGGCCTACCGGGGCACCGTCGTCACCGGTGACAACACCGTCCAGCGCGGCGTTTCGGAGGTGTACGACGCGGCTCGAGCCGTCGTTTCGCGGCCGGTCGGGTTCGTCCGGGGCGCGCTCATCGGGACGTTCATCGGATCGCTTCCCGGCGCCGGTGCCGACGTGGCGAACTTCGTCTCCTACAACGAAGCCAAGCGCTGGGCGAACGACGAACTCGCCGACCGGTTCGGCAGCGGAATCATCGAGGGCGTCATCGCGGCGGACTCGAGCAACAACGCCACCCAGGGTAGCGCGTTGATCCCGACGCTCACCCTCGGCATCCCCGGCAGCGGCGCGACGGCGGCGCTGCTGGGTGCGATCGCGTTACACGGACTCAACCCCGGTCCCGGCCTGTTCGACGCCTCGGGCGACATCGTGTACGCGATGATCCTCTCGCTGTTCGTCGGTAACGTCCTGATTCTGATCTACGGACTCGCCGGCTCGCAGTACTTCGGGAAGTTGGCATACATTCCTATTCGCTATATCATTCCCTCGGTCGCGGTGCTGGCGGTCGTCGGCGGCTTCGCCGTCCGGAACGCGCCCGTCGACCTCTACATCGTGCTCCTGTTCGGGCTGCTGGGCGTGTTGTTCGTCGTCTACGACTACCCGCTGGTCAGCCTCGTTCTCGGAGTGATCCTCGGAGACATCGCCGAGTCCGGGTTCGTCACCGGCTGGCTGCTGACCGGGGAGAGCGCCACCGCGTTCCTGTTCAACAGCTCTATCGCTGTCGGCTTGCTCGCGCTCATCGCGCTCTCGCTGATCGTGACCGCGATCAAGAATTAGGAGGTTACGACGAGTCGGCGACCGCGACGACCTCGTCGGAGCGCTCGAGGTCGCCGAACTCGTCCTCGGCGTGCTGGTCGTGGAACTCGATCCGGGAGCGCGTCCAAGAGTCGGGCTCGAGTTCCTCGGCGGCGATAACGCCCTCTCGAGCCGGCAGCTCTAGCTCCTCGACCGCTTGGTCGTCCGCCAGCACCGAGTAGCGGATGCTGCCGCCCTCGACGCCTCCCTGAACGGAGCTAGGGAGGTGGAGCGGGCGCCTGATCGAGACGGGGAGTTCGGTCTCCTCGTCCAGGTAGAGGACGAGTTCGTCGTCGTCGGTTCTCCTGAGTAGGTGATCTACGATCTCGTCCGGGGACTGTCTGTCGACCGTCATCGTCAGTCGCCGGCCTCCTCCGGTTCCGTCCCGTCGCCGACCCGGCGAATGCTGTCGTAGGCGAACAGCGGGTCGCCGTCGAGGGTACACTGCTTGCAGCCGAGACACTCGAATCCCTCGTCGTAGAGGTCGTTGTACGGGATCTCTCGTCGCTCGTGATACTCCCAGACGTCCTCGGTCGTCCAGTGGACGATCGGGTTGATCCGAGTTACCGCTTCTTTCTCCTCGAAGAAGTCGAGGTACTTTCGCCACTCGTAGCTCTCTTCGCCCTCGCCGTCGTCGAGTCCTTCGTCCATCCGGTAGCCGGTGATCCAGCCGTCGTGGCCGTCGACCATCCGCTCCATCGGCGCCGACTTGAGCGTCTGACAGCAGAGCTCCGGCTTGCGCTGGTTCACGCGCGGACCGTGCTCGGCGACGAGTTCCTCGTAGCTCGAGTCGGGTTCGTACGTCTCGAACTCGACACCGTAGCGGTCCTCGAGGGTGGCTTTCATCTCCCAGGTCGACTCGAAGTGGTTGCCGTGGTCGAGAAAGGAGAGGGTAACGTCGCTCTCGAGGTCGACGTCCGATCGCGCGAGGAGGTCGAGGACGGCGTTCGAGTCCTTCCCGAAGCTGCAGGTGAAGGTCGGATCGTCGAACCTGTCCCAGGCCTCATCGAGTACCTCGAGGGATTTCTCGAGCTTTTCGTCGAAGCTGGCGGATTCGATGTCGATTTCAATTGACATTGGCGGGTGGTCCGGTGCGGCTGTACTGAACGCGTCGGTGCGGCGAGTTGTAGATCATAGTACGTGGCGTTTCCGTGGTAGCAAAGGACATCACCGGATTACTGAAGTGGGTTGTGCCTGCACATCCGGGAGGCTCGAATGGCGGGTCAACGGCGCCGAAAACGGCGGGTTCGACGGATCCGGGAACGACGCCGGGAATCCCGTTCGTTGGCAGAAGCGCAACTATCGACCGTCCGAATCGAGCCTGCGGTCGGTCTCGGAACCGTTTCCCGCTGCAAAACCACACTTATCGACCCCCGCCGCTAACACGTACCTGAGACAATGCACACAGTGAGCGTTCCGTTCGCGATCGTCACCGGAACCGGTGCGGGTCTGCTCGCGCTGCTGTCGTGGGAGGTGTTTCGGGAATCCCCGTTCGGAACGGCCGTCGCGATGGTCGCGCTCGTGATGTCGGGAACGACGGTCTACCACACCGTATTACTCGTCGTCGGGACGGAGTCGACGGCGCTTCGCATCCTTCGCGGAAGCGTTTACACGCTACTTGCCGTCTCGATCTGGATCGTCGTGTACAGACACCGAGCGATACAGCGAGGGTCGACGCTCGAGTGATACCGATGATCGAACTCGACCTCTTTACGGGATACGTCCTCCTGATGGGCGTGGTGGCCGGTCTGGGACTGCTGGTGCTGCTCCACACCGAGTTCGACGCGGTCGAGTACGACTCGTTCGTGGTGATTACCGTTGCCGGGCTGTTCCTGTTTATCATCGGCGGTCCGCTCACGGAGCTGCTGGCTCCGTCGGCCGTCCACTGGATCCACGGTGTCGCCGCGCTTCTGGTGTTGTTCGGGCTGTACAGTCCCGTCCAGAACGACCTCCGACGGGAGGAGTGGGCGTCGCTGCTCCTGACCGACCCGACCCAGATCCGGAAGCCGGCCGAGTGGATGGCGCCGATCGACGACGCCGTTCTCGGGCTGTTCCACTCCTCGGAGCTGGTGCTCACCCCCGCGATCATCGCGTACAACATCGAGTACAGCCGCGAGGAGGTGAACCGTCGACTGACGAGACTCGAGGAGGCGGGCCTCGTAGAGCGCGTCGAACGGGGAAAGTATCGGCTGACCGAACTCGGCGAACGCTACCTCCAGGGAAGGGTCGATCTCGACGACCAGGACTGAGTGCCGGTGTTCGGCCGTCCGGCCCCGGCTCAGTGGCCTCTCGGCGGTTGGAGCCGACTCAACAGCCCCAGTCGTCCCGCCAGCACTCCATCATCTCGATCTCCTCTCGTTGCACCGCGATGATCTCGTCGGCGAGATCAGTTACCCGCTTCGCCCGTCCGTCCTCGAGGACGTCCTCGGACATCTCGATCGCACCCTCGTGGTGGAAGATCATGTGTTCGGCGAACAGACAATCGAACTCCCGGCCCTCGGCCTCGCGGAGTTCGGTTAGCTCCTCCTCGGAGAGCATTCCCTCCATCTCGTCGTGGTCGTGGTCGTGGTCGCCGCCAGCGTCGGCGCCGGCCTCCTCGAGCCACTCCCGGAGCTGTTCGATCTCCGCCTCCTGAACCTTGATGATCTCCGGAGCGAGATCGCACAGCCGCCGGCTGTCAGTCCGATCGGGGACGAGCTCGGCCATCTCGATCGCCTGCTCGTGGTGTGGGATCATTCCCTGCATGAACGCGACGTCGGCGTCGTTGAACTCCCCGTCGTCGTCGTGGTGTTCGTGGTTGTCGTCGTGGTGTTCGTGGTCGTCGTCGTGGTGTTCGTGGTCGTCGTCGTCCGCTTCACTATCATGGTCGTGATTCTCGTCGTGATCGTCGGCGGTGGCCAGACCCGCGATCCCCGCGGTCGTTGCTCCCGTGACGGACAGCACTCGGCGTCGTGTCGTTCTACGCATCGTACCAGCGTTCGGTTCTCGGCCCGTCTTTAGCGTGTGAGACCGTTGCGCGATTGCAACGGAAAAGTCCCGATACCCGGCGAAAGAGCGGTCGACGGTCAACTAGTGAGCCGTCGTCTCGAGGGTGTGGCCCGAGCGATCACAACTAGTGAGATCGTTCACCGAACCGCGAGCGGCGGGTTTTCCACCGATCGGCTCAAGCAGAGCCGACGACGAGATCGAGATTGTTCGCTCGCGCGCGATACCGAAGCTCGTCGGACTCGAGCGGCGGAGGAGATCCGTCGTCAGCTCGGATCAGCCCGCAGGAGAATCGGTCGTGGATCGAGGCTAAAAGGGCCGGTCGGCCGCCGTTACTCGACGACGAGGTCGCCGATCTGGTTCGTCTCGTGGTACTCGCAGACGTAGGTTACCATCTCGGGCTCGGCCGTAAACTCGAGCGAGTCGCTCTCGTCTTCGGCGTCGATGCTGTCGGTCGCCAGGTCGTCGACGAGTTCGTCGTCCTCGTCCCAGATCTGGAGGTCGTGGTTGACGCCGTCGGCGTTGATCCACTCGATCGTGTACTCCTCGCCCTCCTCGAGGACGAGCGTCGGGTTTTCGTCGCCTTCGATTTCGCTCGGCTCGAGCCCTTCCCAGTGAGAGGAGTAGCCGTCGAGGACGATCTCGGTACTGGCCTCGATTTCGTATCCGTCGGCAGCATCCTCCCCGTCGTCGTCGCCGCTCTCCTCGTCGTCTCCGTCTTCGCCGTTATCGTCGTCACCAGCACAGCCGGCGAGCGCGATGGCGATCGTCGATGCTCCCGCAGCCTTCAGCACCGTTCGGCGTGTGTGGTCGGTCATCGTCTTCGGTTCGGTGTAATTGCCGACGTATGTTCAAGAGCGGTGTCGGTTCCCGGAGATTAGGAAATTCGACCGAGTAGAATCGAACGCCTCTCTCAGCGGTGATGTTATCGATCGTGTGCGCTGTCGATCGCCGCCGCATCGTCCGATCGAATCGCCTCGAGATCGTAGTGGTCCTCGGGGCCCGCATTGTCGTCGCCGCGGGCCGGCTCGGCCGACAGCTCGAGGACGTGTGCGCCGCTGACGCTGTCGCTGACGAGAACGAACTCGCGCTCGTCGTTGTAGACGGCGCTCCAGGCGAACGGTGGCGTCGACGGGGCGACTTCCTCCTCGAGCGCCTCGACTTTGTCGACTTCGCCGACGGTCGCGAACCGCTCGGTCGGCACTGGGTTCGTCGGATCCGTCAGGTTCGCGACCCACGCGCCCTGGCGGTAGCCGCCGTCGACGAGCAGCGCCTCGTCGTCATCGTGGACGAGGTCGTGAAAGTGAGTCGTCCACCAGAACGCCTCCGAGGAATCCATCTCGCGTGCGTCAGGCGCGTGCGTAAACCCGATCGGTTCCGGGTCGTCGAGCGAGCCCTCGCCCCACCCGATATCGAGGACGTGTTTTCCGCCGGGGACGCCGGTTTCGACCTCGTCGCCGACGATCACGAGGTCGCGCTCGGGATCGGGGTGGGCCTGATGGCAGAGTTCGAACCCCGGCTCGCCGACCGCCTCGTAGTCGGGCCGATCGGCGTACTCGAAGTGGCTCCGCACCGTCGGCCGCAGCGGGTCGTCGACGTCGTAGACGACGTACCCCTCGCCGGGTCCTACGATGTACGCCGCGTGTAAGACGTCTCGAACGGGATCGTACTCGAGGTCGTGACACCCGCCCGCAGGGCCGACGCCGTCGACGAGCTCCGGTGCCGCAGGGTCGCCGACGTCGACCGTGATGAGGCCCGTCTCGACGTTCGGGTCGAGATCGACGAGGTAGAGCACGGGCTCTTCGGGGTGGGTCGTTAGCTTGTGAACGCCCGTGTTCGGCGTCTCGAGGCGGGCGATCCGCTCGGGTTCCGACGGCGTTCCCTCGGCCCAGCCGAAGTCGATCACCTCGAGTCCCTCCCGTCCGTTCGCGCCGTCGGCCTCCTGTGACCGGTAGTAGATTCCCTCTCGAAGCGCGTCGAACTTGACGTCGTTCGACCGCGTTTCTGGGTTCGCACTCCCGAGCTCGTGGGCCACCGTCGGCGACTCGAGCTCGGAGAGATCGATCAACGTGCTGGCGACGTCGCTCTCCGCCGTCGGGAAGCTCCCGAGGACGCCCCACTGACCGTCGTCGCTCGCGTGGCCGAACGTGTACATCGGGGATTCCCTCCCGCGCGCGTGGCCGCGAGAATCGATGCGCCCGGGGTCGCCGTCCTCGGCGTCGTCGGTCGAACAGCCCGCGAGCGGGAGCGACAGCGAGAGCGCGGTGCCGGCGGTCGCCAGGAGTCGACGGCGGTTCATATCCGTTCTCCGGACACCGCGGGAAAAAGCGTTGCTCCCGTCGGCTGTTCGTCCTCGAGGGTGCGAAACGGCTCCCGAAACGCAACGTTCACAGCGAGCGATCGACAGGGGACGGTATGAACGTCCGCGACTACTACTTCACGGCGAAGGGAGTCCGGGACCTCGTCGACACCGAACGGGACTCCCCGTCGTACTCGCAGTCGCTCCCGCGCCGACTCGCGCTCTGGCGACGCGGTTTTCTGAGCAGGGCTGGCGCCATCTACGACTTCGAGCGCTACGATCCGTCGTCGTTCGTCAGCGACTACCAGCGGTTCGTCGGAACGAAGAACCTCAACGGTACGTGGTCGGTCGCGCTCTCGAACAAGCTGTTTTTCGACTGGCTGATGCGGGCCTACGGCGATCACCGGATGGTCGTCTACGGACTCGTTCGCGACGGCCTCTTCCACGAGTTCGACGACTCCCGCGAGCCGGCACCCGCGGCGGTCGCCGGCGACGGGTCGGCGGTGCTCGAACCGACGGTTGGCTCGAGGACCGCTGCTCGCCACGAGGCCGGCACGTGGGTCGCCGACCGTCTCGAGGCGGACGGGAAGCTGGTTCTCAAGTGGGTCCGTGGCGGCGGCGGCGAGAACGTCCTGCTCTGTTCGCGGACCGAGGACGGCTACGAGATCAACGGCGAGCACTACGACCGCGAAGCCCTCGTCGCTCGGATCGACGATCTCGAGAACTACCTCGTCTGCGAGCACGCCGAGCAAGGGCCGTACGCGGCCGCCCTCTATCCGGAGACACCGAACACGATCCGCGTGCTCACGATGTACGACGAGGACGCCGAGGAGGCGTTTATCGCGGCCGCGGTCCAGCGGATGGGAACCGATCGCTCCGGCTCGATGGACAACTTCTCGCAGGGCGGTCTCAGCGCCGAGGTCGACGTCGAGACCGGCGAGCTCGGTCCGGGCGCACAGCTTCCCGCCGGGAGCGACCGCCTCGAGTGGCACGTCCATCATCCCGAAACCGGAACGCGGATCCAGGGCGCCGAAATCCCGGCCTGGGGGACGATCCGGGAGCGAGTCCTCGAGCTGGCCTCGAGCCATCCGATGCTCCCCTACGTCGGCTGGGACCTCGTGCTCACCGACGACGAGGGATCGTTCAAGATCATCGAGGCGAACGACCACTCCGGACTCAAGGCGATGCAGGTCCACGGGCCGCTGTTGACCGACGATCGCGTTCGTCGGTTCTACGAGCGACACGGCGTCTGTTAACAGCGTTTGCCGGTTCTACGAATACGAGCGTCACGGCGTCCGCTGACCGTCGCTAGTCGGTCGCGTTGCCTCTCGAGGACGAGTCCGTCGTCCGGAAAAAACGGCCAATCGCGTTTCGGCGGCTACTCGACGCGCAGCTCGTCGTCGGCCTCGACGTGGTCGGCGTCCCATCGGATCGTGAACGTTGTGCTCCGTTCCGCGCCGGTATCGAGCAGGTCGGAGTCGGTGTCGACCGCGACGTCGAACGCGCACGTCTGTGGCGGGTTGATCGTCGCGCTCTCGTTTCCGGTGATCACGGTAACCTTGTCCCCGACGCCCTCGGCGCGGTCTCCGGTCTCGGTACCGTCGGCTCGTCGGTCCTCTCCCCCGGTTTCGGTACCGACTCCGGCTCCGGTCGTTTCCGCCGATCCGGTTCCAACCGTCTCGGCGGTGTTTCCACCACGGTCGGCGGCGTCGGATCGCGTTTCCGGATCGAGTTCGTCGGCGAACTGCCGGAGGTACGCGGCGATTTCGGAACGGGTCCGCTCCTGTGTCGTCTCGAGTGGTGCCATACCGAACCATCAACGAGCCGACCGATGAGTTTGAGGCTTGCACAGCAACGGTACTTTGACTGTCACGGACGGAACCGGTATCACGGTTCGGTCGCGTCCCCGAACGACTCGGTTCGTCGAACCGTCGACCGGCGAACGGTCCGACTCTCGAGCGGGAACTCACATCCATCTCACGGGACCGATGTACTCCGGTAGTACCGGTTAGTACGACATCCACCTATTGTAGCTTAGCTGGCTTAGCTAAGTCACCTATTGGAGAGGTTCTGACTACTGCGTGAGAGCGACATCACGAGTAGTAACCGCCTCGAGAGTCGGATCCGTGCAGTGGTCCCTCGAGCGAGCGAGAGTCAAGAGACGAAAGGGGCGTGGAGGCGGTCAGGACGAGTCGATCAGCGCGGTTACGTCGTACCCGCCCTCGAGCAGGAGTTTGGCGTACCGGCCGAACACCCAGCCCAGTCCATTGAGCGCGTGCAGCGTGAGCAAGCCGAGCAGGAGGCCGCCCGCGGCGACGGTCAGCGCCTGCGGGAGCGTCGTGATCTCCCAGTAGCCGACCGTGACGACCGCCTCGAACCCGACCAGGAGCTGGTTCCACGCCAGGTAGACTGTCTGGTGGAACTCGGGCGCCCGATCGGTCACGAACCCCACGTACAGTCCCGGCTGGTCGTAGTACAGCGGCACGAGGAGCATCGCCAGTGCCGTCGACAGCCCGGTCGTGAGCACGACGAACGAGACGAGACCCAGGAGGAACACCGACGGGAGGTAGACGAACGGGGTCCACGTCCGGACGTCGGTCAGCAGGTCGAGCGCTCGATCCCGACGCCGGTCACCCTCGAGTCGACGGCTCCCGTTGATCTCGGCCGGGAGCAAGCGCGTGACGAGCCAGCGTTCGAACTGGGCCCCGAGCAGCGTCGCAGCCAGCACGACAACGAGAATCGGGAGTCCAACGACCAGTATCGAGAGACTGATTCCGACCGAGAGGCCGACGACGAGGAAGACAAAGTACGCGATCCCGAGCGGAAAAGCGAGCAGCAGGTACGCCAGGCGGCGGTACGTCTCCCGGCGAACGGGAACCGAGACGAACCACCGGAGTCCGCCGCGGAGTCGGTCGGCGCCGAGGTCGAGTCGGTCAGCCGTCGGGGACGCCATCTCGAGGATGACTCCCCGGTGTGGGAAAATAAACGTTCGGCCCAGTCGGGCCTCGGTCTCCGGTTGAAACCGATTCGAACGGACTGGTCCCGGTCTGCGAACGCTCGAGCGACTCCCGATCGTCCATTCCGGAGTCGGGAGACAACCTTTTGTCCTGGCCCGAGTACCACCTGCCGATGGCCGACGACGGCGAGATGGACGTCGTCGAGATCCTCGGCGACGACTACGCCAAGGCGATCCTCGTCCGCACCCGCGCCGAACCCCAGTCGGTCCGGGCCCTGAGCGACGCCTGCGACGCGGACCCCTCGACGATCTACCGCCGGGTCGAACGACTCACGGAGGCCGACCTGCTCGAGGCCCACCAGCAGCTCGATCCGGACGGTCACCACCACAAGGTGTACGCGGCCCGGCTTCGAGAAGTTCGGATCCGCCTCGCCGAGGAGGGGTACGACGTCGAGATCGAACGAGAGGAATCGGCCGCCGACCGTTTCACCAGGCTCTACGAGGGGTTCAAATGATCCTGCGAAATCCTCGGTCGGCCCTCGTCGAAATCGACTCGGGTCCGACGCCGTGGACAGTGGCACCCCTCGAGTCGACGGCCGGGGTGGCTCCCGCGTCGATAGTCGAGGGTGTTCCGCTGTCGACGGTCGGAGGCCCCCCGGCGGTGATCGCGCTGGTGTTTCTCTCCCTTGTGCTCGCGACGCTGCTGTCGGTGTACCTGGCGCTGCGGCTCTACCGCGGCTACCGCGCCGGTGGTGGACGGGCGATGCTCCTGCTGGGCATCGGACTTGTGTTGCTCACGACCGTCCCGATGGTGTTGCGCCTCGCGCTGTCGAACGTCGGGAGCATCGAGGTCGTCTGGCAGGAAACGATCGTCACAGCCTGTCAGCTGCTCGGACTTGTTGTCATTCTGGGGGTGATCCATGGTCGCCGTTGACCCCGCAGCGGTACTGCTCGCGATGGCGCTGGCGACCGCGGTCGTCGGGCTCGTCGTCGCCGGCTACGCCTACCGGGGGTACCGTCGCAACGACAGCCTCGCGATGTTCTACCTCTCGATCGGGATCGCGCTGATCGCCGTCGGTCCGGTCGCGATCAGCTACGGGCTCGCGCCGCTGCTCTCGCTCTCGGACGCCGCCAGTCTGCTCGGCGTGCTCTGGGTAACCATCGCCGGGCTGGTAGCGATCCTCTACTCGCTCGAGGGGACCTAGTATAAATCCGTTTCGCGCGGTGGTCGAGCCGACAGTCCGCGACCCCGTTTTACCGCCGTGGAAGTCGTCGATCCGTTCGTATGCCACCAAACCGACCCGCTGCCAGTTCCGGCGACCTCGCACCGACCGACTCGCCTCGAAGCGGTAGCGACCGACCGTTTCACGCCGCACCGATCGACCCCTGGACGTACCGATCGCTCGCCTACGTCCTGCTCGCGTTCCCGCTCGGGATCGCGTACCTGGTCGCGATCACCGTCGGCCTGTCGATGACCGTCGGCCTGAGTCTCACGCTGCTCGGGCCGATCGCGCTGGTCGCTACGTTGCTGTCGATCGTCGCACTCGCCTGGCTCGACGGCGCCCTCACTCGAGGGCTGCTCGCCGTCGACGTAACCTCGACCCTTCCGCCGACCGACGACGGGCTCGGCACGTTCCTGAAGCGTCTCGTACTCGGGCGCGAAACGTGGCTCGGCGCGGTGTATCTCGGCTGGAAGATCCTGCTCGGGATCGTCGGCTTCGTCGCGCTCGTCGTCGGCGTCTCGCTCGCGACGAGCCTGCTGGTCGCGCCCCTCGTCTACGGAACCGACCTCGTGGTGTACGCCGGCGTCGGCGGTCCGGTCACGATCGGGACGCTTCCGCGGGCCCTAGGTGCCGCGACCGTCGGGCTCCTCGTCGGCCTGGCGACGCTGTACCTCGCGAACCTCCTCGGTCGCGTCTCGGCCATCGTCGCCGCGTCGCTGCTCGAGGGCCGCGACGGAGCGTGAGATGTCGAAGAGTGAGTGTCGAAGCGACCAGCTTTGCGGTGCAAAGTCGATTATCCGCTGCTCGACGGTCTCTCGGTCGAATAGAGAGCCTCGTTCTGTGCGGAGTACGAACCTAACATGATTTCTTCCATAAATAATAGAAATGTTGGGAGAATCGTGCTGAATACACAGCACGGGTGTAGTACAACCACTCATTTAGCTATCAGTGCTATAGAGCGACCGAACAGCGGGTGATTGGTATCAAACGCAAGGCTCATAGTATAAACCCCTGATAAAAGAGCTAATGCCATCTCGGAGACGGCTGCTGTCCCCTGTTGGTGCGAGATGCACCATCGGTCTTCTCGGCAGCTTATTCGTCGTATATGCTGTCGGCCGGGCGATTTTCGTGAGTGGGCAGAGCCAACCAGCGGTAAATATTCTCACCATCACTCTGATGGTAGCCGTACCGGGTTCCCTTCTCGTATACGGTGCGTATTGGCTCGCACGCGCCGATATCGATCCCGACTTTTATCCACGTATTGCTGGCTGGTGTCTCGCCGGATTCGGCGTCATGGCTGGCATCATCATTGTCTACCACCTCCAGCCCGGAGAAAGCGTTTCCACGCGATCTCCACCGATCCTGACCGCACTCGCCAGCGTTGCAGGCTTCGCCGTGGGTATCAACGACGGGCAAGCGAGAACGCGAACGTACGAAGTCGAAACTCGCAACCAGCAGCTCGAACGCTATCGGGAGTACACGGATGACGTGCTGAACGCCGTCCACGACGTGTTCTACGTGCTCGAAACTGATGGCACGCTCCACCGCTGGAACGAAAGTCTCTGTGAGGTTACAGGCTACGAAGACTCGGAGATCACATCGATGCACGCACTGGAGTTCTTCGACGAAAGCGATCACGACCAGATCGCTGACGCAATCGAGGAAGGATTCGAAACGGGGAGCGTACAGGTCGAAGCGGAGTTTCTCACCAAAGATGGTGCTTCCATCCCGTACGAGTTCGCGGCGTCGACGCTCGCCAATCCGGACGGTGAGACGGTGTTGGCGGGCATCGGACGAGACGTCACCGAACGGAAGCGACGTGAACGAGGACTAGCTCGCTTCGAAACGATCGTCGAAACGAGTCCGATCGGCATCACGATCGTTGATAATGACGGGGAACTGCAGTTCGCCAACGACCGAGCTGAGGAGATATACGGGCGGAGCAAAGAACAGATCAACGACCTCAGCTATGATGATTCCGACTGGGAGGAAGTCGACATCGACGGCCAACCCCTCCCGGATAACGAGAAACCCTTCCCGCAGATAATGGAGTCCGGAGAACCGGTGTTCGACCATCTCAGTGGCGTCTCTCGTCCGAACGGAGAGCGAGTCTGGATCTCCGTCAACGGGGCGCCGGTCTACGACGACAGCGGAGAGATCGACAGTGCCGTGTTCACCACCGAAGACATTACCGAGCGGTTCGAGCGGGAACGGAAGCTCGAACAGTACGAGACGATCGTCGAAACGGCTCACGACGGCATCTACGTCCTCGACGAGGATCGGCGGTTCGAACTCGTCAACGACTCGTTCGCCGATCTGACCCCGTTCTCCCAGACGGAGTTGCTGGGTCGACACGCCTCGACGGTGTTCGGCGACGAGTTCGCGTCGATCGAGGCCGAACAATGGGAGAGTGCGACGCCGAATAAACTCCCGTCGTTCGAGGAGACGATAGAGGCTGGCCCGAACGAGACCCGAACGGTCGAGAACCGGTTCGTCCTTCTGGACGAAGACGTGCGAAAACGGCGAGTCGGCGTCATCAGGGACGTCACGGAGCGAGAGGAGTATCGCCGAAAGCTGGAGGAATCGAACGAACGTCTGGAACAGTTCGCGTACGCTGCCAGCCACGACCTCCAAGAGCCGCTGCGGATGGTCACGAACTACCTACAGTTGCTCGAGCAGCGCTACGGCGACGACCTCGACAAGGATGCCGACGAGTTCATCGACTACGCGGTCGACGGTGCCGAACGGATGCGGGAGATGATCGACGGGCTGCTCAAATACGCCCGCGTCGAAACGCGAGGCGATCCGCTCGAATCCGTCGAGTTGAACGAGGTGCTCGACGACGTGCTCACCGACCTCCAGCTGCAGATCGAGGAGTCCGACGCTCGTATCGAGGTTGGCTCGCTCCCGCAGGTCAACGGGGACGAGGGACAGCTCCGCCAGGTGTTCCAGAACTTGGTGACAAACGCGATCGAGTACAGCGGCGACGAACCAACTCAGGTTGCCGTCTCGGCGGAGCGAAATGGATCGATGTGGTGCATCTCGGTTCACGACGAGGGTATCGGCATCGATTCGGACGATACCGACCGCGTCTTCGAGGTGTTTCAACGCCTCCACAGCCGCGAGGAATCCGAAGGAACGGGCATCGGACTGGCGCTCTGTCGGCGAATCGTCGAGCGCCACGGCGGCGAGATCTGGGTCGAGTCCGAACCCGGTGAGGGATCGACGTTCTCGTTCACGCTCCCCCAATCGCCTGATCACGAGTGAACGACTCGAGCCTGAGTGACAGTCGAGCCCCTTCTGCTGAACTCACTCTCTGTATTCAGCACGCAGTTGATAACTATTAGATGTATCAATAGAATTTTATTGTCCGATTGTCTATATTTAGTGGGCGTGCCACCGACCGCTTCCGAATACCGAAGCTGCGCTTGTCATCGGAAGGAGACGCTGCGTCGCCGTGACGGCGCAATCCTCGCGTCATTCTCTACTCCTCGAGCGCCGACACCTCGACGCTGCCCGTACTCGTCTCGATTCGGAGCCGCGGGCCGCCCTCTCCGAGGACGGCGCTGACGCGATCGTTCTCACGGCGGTACTCCTCGAGTCCGAGTCCGTCGTCGTCGATCTCGAGGCTGCCGGTGCTGGTTCGGGCCTTGAGGTCGGCATCGATGGTCGGCGAGAGCGCAACCTCGACACTGCCGGTACTCGCCGAGATCGCGGTGTCACCGTCGATTGCCGGCACCGCGGCCTCGATGCTCCCCGTGCTCGCGGTCAGGTTCCCGACCGCGTCGACGTCTCCGATCTCGATGCTACCCGTGCTCGTCTCTGCGGTGACCGTTCCGTCGACGTTCCTGATCTCGACGCTACCGGTGCTCGAGCGCGCCTCGAGGTCGCCGCCGACGTCGGTAACGGTGACTCGACCGGTTCCCGTGAGCAGGCGATCGACCGACAGCTCGTCGGGGAGGGCGACATCGATATCCATCGCTGGCTCGCTCTCGAACCAGCCCGTTTCGCCGTCGTATTCGGCCCGGAACTCGAGGAGTTCCTCGTCCCGGGTGGACTCGAGGCGGAGCGCCTCGAGATCGGTTCGAACGGAGCTGGCCTGCTTCTCGAGATTCAGTCGGATCGTCTCACGATCGGCGCCGGTGACCCGCAGGTCGCCGACCGAACCGGTGATCGCGATCGATTCGGCGTTGTCGGGATCGATCGTCTCGTCGTCCTCGAGTCGTCGACCGACGAACGGCGTCGAGCCGGTACAGCCGGCAAGCGCCGCCGCCCCCGCGGCGGACAGCCCGCCGAGCAGTCGTCGTCGGGTGTGGTTCGGTGTCATACTCGAGTCGACGGGCGCCATCCCCCTGTAAGCTAAGGCGGAGCTGACGAGTCGCCACACGGTCCCCAACAGTTATATAGAAGAGAGGGATCGTCAAGCAGGGTCGATCGTTTCGTCGCGACAGCGAGAAGTGCAAATCCCGTGGAAGAAGCAGTTCGTGGGCCCGTCGTCTGCAGTACTGGCCGTTCGTGGCGACGGGCCTCTCCGATACGAATCGAGAGGTACTTTTGTACTCGAATGTAATATCTCGTGACCAGCAGCGCATCCCAGGTGTCTCCCGCGTGGACGACATTCCGTTGCTGGTTCGCAATCGTGGTTCAGTGGTGCCCTCCGACCGACCGTCGGGGGCCTTCCTTCCTTTCGATACCCCGGAAGCGATCGGCTTGTCGATCTCCGGGCCGTGGTCGCTCTCGGAAACTGTGATCGATCCCACGATGTTTAGTAGGAGTCCGCGAAACGACGGATATGGCAACTCGTTTGGCACGACAGCTTCAGGGGAAGACGATCGTCGGCATCGACGGCACCGACTTTGGGACGCTCGATAACATCACGATGGGCACGGAGCCCGGAACGATCGAGGAGCTGGTCGTCGAACCGCAGGACCACGTTCCCGGACGGATCGAACTCGACGCAGACGGTCGGTTCCGACTGCCCCTCGAGCGCATCGAGAACATCGACGACAGGATCGTTATCAGTTCGGACTGAGCGAGTCGACCGCTCGTTGCGTGAGTTTCTTCGACCCGTCAGCCGGGAGCCGTTAGTAGGTGCGAAGAGAGTGCGTGAGGAGTGAGCGGACCCTCCCCCCGTGTGCGAAATGAAATCCGGTGCGAAACTGGGGGAGGGGGAGGAAAACGGCGTGATTGGGACTTATCGAGAGCAGCGGGAACAGTGTCGCCGTGCGAGAACGGACCGATTCGGCGAGTCTGCAGCTTTTCCGATCGGTCTCGATGTGCAGCTCTCTTCTCGAGCCGATCAGGACCCAGTACAGATTCCGTTGTAATAGAAACAACATAAAACCATCGGTACTAGAATCCCTCGTGAACCGAAGTACGTCGTCCAGGAAACGATCGCCCCGCTTGAGAAGCCGTCAGCGACCACCGGAATATAGTCGTCTGCCACCGTTCGCCCGCTCGGTTCGGCGCTTCTCCGTTCTACTCTACCGCCCGGTCACCCTCTCCCACCCCTCCCCGTTCGGAGCTCTAATTCATTTCGCACACGGGGGGAGGGGGTTGGCAGAACGATCCTCTCTCGCCTCGTCCGTCCGACCGTTTACGCCATCTAATCGTCCGTGGCATCTGTCCGTCCACGATATCTTCTCCGTTCGACCGTCCATCTCGTCTCGGTCATTTACTCGTCTCCGTCGCGCGATCAGGTACGCACCGATTTTCAGTAGCTACTATCACTTGCGAACTCTCGGTGCAAGGGATACGTACTCGAGTTCGACAGGAGGCGAGCGGAACGAAAATTCATTTGGCACGCGGGGGCCCCTCGAGTCCGGGAACTCGTTCGCCGAGAATTCATCTCGCACACGGGGTGTGCCGCCAACCGCAATCGCCCGTATCGCCCAGTCCCCAGCTAGCGCATTCGTATCGCGACCGGCGTTCTGTCGACTGAGACCGCACGTACTGCCGACCGCGATCGAATGTACCGCCACCACGACCTCACGTGTCGCCGACCGCAGCCGCGTACGCAATCGGCTGCATCCGCAGATCAGCTGTGTCCACGGCCGGAATCGCGCTTGTCGGTTGAACGTACCGCAGCGTCCACTTCGTGGTCATGCTCACTCTCGGTCGCGAAGATCCCTCCCCTAACTTCGCTTCCGGCCGCGAGCGCTCCCGTTCAACGCCGGGAATTTGACTTCGCCCACGGTCTTCAGACACAGAGCGCATTCGTGCCATACAGCTACTCAAAAGGCCGAATATAGGGCTGTTGCTTTCGCACGCGGTACTCGTTACGTATTTATGAAGTCGGTGCGAGTGACAAAGTATGACCGACGGCGACGATCGTCACTCCCTCTCGGAATCCATTAAGGGACGGCTGCAGGACGGCGTTCAGCAGTCGGTGTTCAGGGATAGGGGGTTGCTCGATCCGGACGCCGTCATCAACGAGGACCGGATCGTCGGCCGGGACCAACAACTCGAGGACATTATCACCTACCTTCGGCCCGCGCTCCAGGGGAACCGTCCGCCCAACATGTTGCTGTACGGGCCGTCGGGAACCGGGAAGTCCCTGATCATCAACGCGGTCTGCGAGCAGGTCGTCGAACTCGCAGAGTCACAGGGCGATCGCTTCGGCGTCATCCAGATCAACTGTCAGACGATCAAGTCCCACGATCGGGCGGTGTACCGCCTCGTCGAGAACACGGCCACGACGGCGGGCGTCGAGGTCGGCGTCCCCGAGAGCGGGGTGTCGACGGACCGGAAACTGAACCGACTGTACCAGCTGTTGAGCGAGGAGTTCGACTCCGTGATCATCATCCTCGACGAGGTCGACCTCCTTGTCGGTCGCCAGCGCGACCCCAACGACGAGCCCGCCTACTCGAAGCTGCTGTACCAGCTCTCGCGGGCCTCCCAGCTCGGTCGGATCGACGGCCACGTCTCGGTGGCCGCGCTTACGAACGATCCCCGATTCATGGAGGACCTCGACGGGCGGGCCGAGAGCTCGTTTAACCCCCAGGACGTCGTCTTCTCGGATTACGACGCCAACCAGCTCCAGGCGATTCTCGATCGACGACGCGACGCCTACCAGGACGGCGTCCTCGAGGCCGGGATCATCCCGCTGAGCGCGGCCTTCGCGGCCCAGGATCACGGCGACGCGCGAAAGGCGATCGATCTCTTTCGGAAAGCCGGCGAGATCGCGAACCGCCAGGGTGAGGAGACGGTCCGCGAGGATCACGTCCGCGACGCCCAGCGAGAGGCCGAGCGCGATCGCACCCTCACTCAGATGCAGGGACTGTCGACCCAGAAGAAGCTCTCTCTGTACGCCACTGCGATCGTTCCCGTCCACGCCGAGCGGAACCTGAACGCGATTCCGAGCACCGTCGCCTACCGGGTCTACCAGTACCTGACCGAGCGCCTCGACGCCGACAAGAAGTCCCGCGACTCCTACCTCCGATACATGACCGAGGCCGAGACGTACAACTTCATCACCTCGGAGAAACGCGGCCGCGGCTACGGCAGCGGCGTTCACAAGGAGTACACGTTCGTCGACGACCCGGCCGTCGTCGCCGAGACGCTACAGGCCGACTTCCGCCTCGAGGAGATCGAGGAAGAGGACGAGCTGATCCGGTCCGTCGTCAACGCACAGATCGACGAGTTCTTCGACGAAGCCTGAGTCCGAGCCCCTCGTCACTCGAACTCGAGCCGCCGGCTCATGACACCGGAGGGGATTTCATCTCGCACACGGGGAGAGGGCAGGCCGAAACGCCGATACCGGCGTGAGCTATCCCGTTGTCCCCGCTAATTCATTTCGCACACGGGGTGTCCTGAGATTCGATCGGTGCCCGAGTCGGTTTCGGCCGATCGAGCCGGCGCTCGACCTGGAAAAATCATTTCGCACACGGGGGGTCGTTGGAGTCAGTCGTGGTACCGTTTCACTTCGCACACGGGGAGTGCCGGCTCGAGCGGGCCGATCGATTCGTCGTCGCCGCTTCGGCGGCGGAAGCGAAACGCGGAATCAGCAACCGCCGCCTCGAACTAAAAGGGTTTCAACGGGACCGGCCTTGCCACGCACACGCTGAATGAGTCGCCTGGATTCGATTCGACGCGAACTGGTCGGGCTGTGGGCCGGCGGTGCCGGAAAAACGCTGTTGGCGATCGCACTCGGGTGGGGGCTGTTGAACGGGACACGAATGATCTATCCCGTCTTGCTACCATATTTTAGCGCCGAGTTCGATCTCACGCTCTCGACGGCCGGCCTGCTCGTCACGCTGATCTGGCTCGGCTACGCGGTCGGACAGGTTCCCGGCGGGATGCTTGCGGATCGTCACGGCGAGCGCTCCGTGCTAACCGCGAGCGTCTCGATGGTCGTCGTCGGGGTAACCGTCGTCCTCCTCTCGCCGACCGCCGCGACCCTGTTCGGGGCGACTGCGCTGGTCGGCCTGGGGCTCTCGCAGTACCCGATCGCCCGGATCACTGCGCTGTCGGATCTCTACCCCGATCGGATCGGACGGGCGCTCGGCGTCACGATGGCGGCCGGCGACATCGGTCAGACCGTACTGCCGCCGATCGCGAGCGTGCTGGCGGTCGCGGTCGCCTGGCGGCTCGGCCTGGGCTTCGTCCTGCCGCTGCTTTGTATCACCGCGGTCGTCATCTGGCTGACGCTGCCGGCGCCCGACCCCGGCCTCGAGGACGGCGACGACGCCTCGAGCGAGAGTCTGCGGTACGTAGTCGGCGAACTCCGCAGTCCCGTCCTCGCGATCATGGGCGTGATCCTCTTTCTCTTTATTTTCGTCTGGCAGACGTTCTCGGCGTTCTACCCGACTTACCTCGTCGAGCAGAAGGGACTGTCCTCGACGGTCGCCGGCGCGCTGTTCGGCCTGTTCTTCGCGGTCGGCGTCGTCGTCAAACCGGTCGCCGGGATGGCCTACGATCGTATCGGGCTTCGGGGCTCGCTCCCGCTGGTCCTGCTGGGATCGATCGTCGGCCTCGCGCTGTTACCGTTCGTCGACGGGCTCGTCGGACTCGTCTTCGTCACCGTCCTCGCGAGTACGATGCTCGGCTCCGGCGCGATCACGCAGTCGTACCTCGCCGAGATCATCCCACCGGAGATCCAGGGGACGGGACTGGGCGTGATCCGCTCGAGTGCCTCGGTGCTGGGCGCGTCGGGCCCGGTCGTCTTCGGCGTGATCGCCGAGCGGGGGTATTTTGACGCCGGCTACCTCCTGCTGGCGCTGATCATTGCCGCCGGAACGCTGCTGACGCTGCGGATGCCTCGGGAGTAGATCGACGGGGGCATTCGCCTCGTGGAAAGGGGGACGCATTCGCCTCGTGGAAAACCACAGTTCGGCGTTCGCGTCGCTTTCGTTCACGCTGGGTTCGACCGACAGCATCCGCGCCGTGACCTCCACAAATCCACCGATAGGATTTTGCAGCTCGTTTCCGTCGATACCGGTCCGTGATTCGTCGCGTCCTCGAGAGACCGCTGTTCGATCCCCTGGTCAACGAGACGATCCGGGCGACCGTCCCCGGCCCGCTTCGTCCGGGCCTCGAGGTCGCGACCCATCTCGGCGATCCGGCAACGGTGCTCGTCGTCGCACTCGGGTTCGCCTGGATCGCCTCGAGCCGCAAGCGCGGCGCCCGCGTGCTCGCGGTCGCGCTCGTCGCGTTCGCAGTTACGAACGGGCTGAAGGGACTGTTCGTCCTCGAGCGGCCGGTCGAACAGCTCGCCTTCGCCGCGGACGATTACGGCGGCTACGCGTTCCCGAGCGGGCACGCGCTCGGGGCAGCCGCGGTCTACGGCGCCGTCGCGCTCGCCGCGGAGTGGAGCAGACCGCGTCGGCGCTATGCGGTTGCCGGTGTCCTGATCGCCCTGGTCGCGCTCTCCCGACTCGTCCTCGGCGTCCACTACGTTGGCGACGTCGTCGCCGGCGCGGCGATCGGGATCGGAATCGCCGTCGGTGTGCTGTGGCTCCTGACGATCGATCCCGGGCGACTGTTCGCGATGGCGGGCGCGCTCGCCGTCGCCTCGTACGCGACGCCGGCCCGTGCGTTCATGCCGGCAACTGTCGGCGCGGCGCTGGGTGCCGTCGGCGCGTGGTACGCCCTCGAGCGCCGTCCGAGACGGCTCGAGGGCAGCCCCACAGCGTTTGGCCTCGCGGCGCTCGCGGTGCTCGCCGTTCGGCTGCTGTCGACGACGCAGGGGATCCACTGGAGCCTCGAGATCGGCGGATACGTGCTCGCGGTTGGCGTCGCGGTGGCGTCAGCTCTCGGCTCTCACCGAACTCCGCGATGAACGCGCCCTCGAGCGAGACGACGGTTCCGATCGGAAGTCCGAGCCGCTCAGTAGACGTAGTCGTCGGCCATCTCGCCGGGTGTGATGACCTCGACCTCGCCCGAGTGCGCCTCGAGCGCAGCCAGCGTCGACTCGAGTCCTTCGATCGCCTCGCTCTCCTCGAGCTGGTAGAAGCCGATCGAGGTGATGCCGCCCATCTCGGCGGTCCACTCGACGAGGCTCTCGCCCTCGTCGCCGCTCGGGTTCGAGACCACCGAACAGAGGTGGGGATTGCCGGCGTACCCCTGTGACTGGGTCTGGCCCGCGAACGCTAGATCGTAGTTCTCCTGGACGAGTTCGTACGTCTCCTCGTTGTACTGCGAGCCGGGGAACGCGAAGAACCGGCCGTCGTCGTCGTACCCCTCCTCTTCGAGCCACTCCGCGGGCTCGACGACGGCGTCCTCGGCCCCGATCTCGTCGATCGAGCCCGCCTGCGATCCGTTCGCGGTCTGACAGCCGATCGTCCACCCGTTCGACTCGAGCTCTTCGACCTGCCCGTAGGTGAGTCGGTCGCCCTCGACGGCGGCGTCGTCTCGGAGTCGGTCCGGCGCAACGAACGTCGTCGCCGGGAAGTCGTACTGGGCGACCCGTGGGAGCGCCTCTTCGTAGTGGGTCTCGTAGCCGCCGTGGAACTGGAGCATCACCTTCGGTGTCTCGGGGTTGGGAACGAAGTGGAAGTCGTCGACCCACATTTCCTCGCCGTCGCCCTCCTCGTCTTCGCCCTCGCCGAACCAGCGGATGATCTGCAGGACGATGATTTCCTCCAAATCGGGATCACCGCGCACACGGGTGAGACCGAAGTTGTGTCGGGCCAGCGGCATGTCCCCCATCACCTGCTGGCTGTACTCGACGTAGTCGCCATCCTCGTCCTGGAGCTGGATCAACACCATGCCGCTGTCGGAGGCGGTCATGGCGAGCCCTGGGGTCACGTCCCGGATATCGATCGGCTCGTCGGTCTCGCGGCGTACCCTGATCTGGCCGTCCTCGGAATCGGGCAGGAGCCGCGCCGACTGCGACCCCTCGTAGTACTGTTCCGTGTCGGCCTCGACCGCACCGATGTCCTGGAACGCGCTCCAGGGGTCGAGATCCTCGAAGTCGTCGTAGGTGCCGACGAGGTCGCCGTAGTCGTCGTCCTCGTCCGTCTCTTCTTCCTCTTCTTCTTCTTCGTCGTCCGTTTCCGGCTCGTCGTGATCGTCGTCGCCGTTGCCCGCGCCGTCGTCGTGGTCATCGTCGTCGGTCTCGCCGGGGCCGCCCATTTCGGAACAGCCAGCCAGCGCCACGACTGCTCCCGTCGCGGTCACGAGATAGGTTCGTCGGTCCATTGTCCACCGGAAACCAACCTCGAACCACGGTTTGTTATGGACCGACCTCCCAGCTGCGCGACCAGTGTTACTGCGACGATAGTAACGGTAACCGGACCGTTCGATCGATCGGGGTCGACCGTTCGTTCGCGACTGGGGGCCGGAGACCCTCGATTCGCCGACCGATCCATCTCGGCCGACCACGCGGAGGGTGCGAATCGGTTCCGGTCGCGGTAGTCGCCGTCTGTCCCCTCTCGCCGGCTCGGTTTCCAGATTGAAACCGAGACAGGTGCCACCTACCCTCGGTAGTCGGAGGCTGAGAACGGTTTCGATCGGTGACTCTGCGATATACTCGAACAAATTATATATCGAACTGCGTTGGGTGGTGTCTACGCGCATGAGTCTCGATACCATCATCGAACGGTCGGCCTCCGCTCTCGGCTACCCGTCGGCAACCCACGGGCTTCTCAATCAGTACTTCGATTCCACCGAGCTCGAGATCGCTTCCTCGGCCCGAATCTCGATCGGCTGTCTGCTCCGCCGCCGAGTCGATATCGGGCCGTACGCTCGGCTGAGCCGGGGCTGTATTCTCGACGGCGACGTCAGTATCGGCCGACGAACCAACCTCGAGCCCGACTGCGATCTCGTCGGGGAGGTCGAGATCGGCAACTTCTGTGCGATCGCCCGCGAGAGCACCTTCCAGCAGACCAACCACCGGATCGACCGACCGTCGATGCAGATCCGCCTCTACGAGGAGGTGCTCGACAGCGAACTCCCGCCGACCGCAGACGGACCGATTTCGGTCGGCAGCGACGTCTGGGTCGGGACGGGAGCCACGATCCTCTCGGGAGTGACGATCGGCGACGGTGCTGTCGTCGGTGCGGGGGCGGTCGTCACGAAGGACGTCGAACCCTACGCGATCGTCGGCGGGGTGCCGGCCGAACGGATCGGCTGGCGGTTTCCACCGGAGATCAGGTCCCGGCTGCTCGAACTCGAGTGGTGGGAGTGGAGCGACCGACGCATCCGCGAGAACCGGGCGTTTTTCGAGCGCAGCCTCGGCGGATCCGAGGACGTCCCGCTCGCGCGGTCGGGGCCGACCAACTAACGGCCCTCACGTTCCGGCCGCGGTCGCCGCCACGATCGCTCAACACTCGATCGACTCGAGCGGACCGCACAGTTGAGCGGCTGTGAACTCGGCGATCGCGGGCGCGCCGGCCAGAAAGAGCAACAGGAGAGCGAACGTCAGGAGGGCGATGAGCTTTCCGACCATCGCCGCGATTGTCAACAGTTGACACAATAAGTGTATCGGGCGTCCCGGGGTCGTCGGCTCGAACGAACCGGAAGTGGGGGAACCGAGAGCCGCGCCAGGGGGCGAACCCTCGCCGTTCCGCGAGTCGAACGGAACGGCGGTTCGAGCAGCCGGAAAGTAACGAGACACAAACAATGGCATCCGCTCGACTCTCTCGGCGTGACCGGAAGCCGATCGTCGCTCGGATCGCTCGACGCGATGACGGCTCCCTCGACCGCCACCGATGTCAGGACGGGATCACGACTCCGGCGCGGATTTGCGGCGCTCGAGCCGATGGTGGGGGTTGCTCGCCCTCGCGGTGGCGCTCGTTCGGGCCCAGCTGACGACGGCGCGCGGCCGCACTCTCGCGACGGTCCTCGTCGTCGCACTGACGGTCGCGAACCTCGTGCTCGTCACCGGCGTCGCGCTCGCGCTGGCCGACGACGGCGAGACCGGTCACGACGCCGACGCTCGGCTCGTGGCCGACGGGGGCGATATCACCGGTTCGGTCGCCGGGGTCGAACCGCCACGGCTGGGCGACAGTCCGGACCGGGCCGAACGGATCGCCGACCGCGACGGCGTCGACCACGCCTCGCCCGTGCTCCGGGAGCCGATCCGAGTCGATCACTCCGAAGTCGATGGCTCGGCGTATCTCCTGCTCGTCGGCGTCGTTCCCGGTCCCGAGACGACGGTGGCGGACCTCCAGACGGGGAGCCTCGAGGGCGAACCGGCCGGATCGGGCGATGCGGAACTCGTCCTCTCGAGGGCTGCCGCCGACGAGCTCGGTGTCGAACAGGGCGACCGACTCTCCCTCGAGGGCGTCGAGCGTCACTCGGCGACGGTTAGTGCCGTCGAGGAGGGACCCGACGGCGAGCCCCCCGCCGCACTCGTCCACCTCGAGGTGCTCCAGTCGCTGTCATCCGCTGAGGGGAGTGGACTGGCCGACGAGGTACTGATCTGGGGAGAGCGCGGGGCGGTCCAGGACGGTGCGGCCGAGACGTATCCCGACGCCACGCTCGAGGGTGATGGGACAACCGACGTTCGGGCGCTGTTCGGCGACGGTCTCGCGCTCGCGACGAGCGCGCTCGCGCTGATCGTCGCGCTCGGTATCTGTTCACTGCTGGTGGCGACCACCGCGGGGATGCGGGTCGAGGCCGATCGCCGGACGCTCGCGACGCTGGGTGCGGTCGGGTTTCCGACGGGGAGCCGGCTGGCCGTCGTCGCGACGACGACGCTCGCAACCGCGACTGCCGGTGCCCTTCTGGGCGTGGGTCTCGGAGTCGTCGGTATCTGGCTGATGAACGTGCTCGCGACCGCGACAGTCGCTCCCGAGGCGGTCGCGGCCCTGCACCCGCTGTTGGTCCCGTACGCGTTAGCGGTCGCCGTCGTCTCGACGCTGGTCGCCCTGCCGTACCCGCTCGCGCTCGCGGCCCGAACTGACGCTCTCGCGGAGGTGGGGCGGTGAGCCGCGCCTCGATCGTCCGACTCCGCGCCGTCGTCGGCCTCGGCGTTGCCCAGCTTCGCTACTCCCCGGGTCGGACCGCGCTCGCCGTCGGCGGGGTCGTGCTCGCGGTGCTCTCCGTGACCCTCCTCGCCAGCCTCGGGGTCGGGGTCGTCGAGACCGGGCAGGAGCAGTTCGACGACGCTGGCCGGGACATCTGGATCACCGGCGGCCCCGCGGCTGGCGGCGAGAACGAGGTCGTCGACGCGGCGGCCGTCGCGACCGACCTCCGCGAGCGCGAGGGTGTCGGCGACGTCTCGACGGTCGCGATGCACGACGTCTACCTCGGCACCGACCCCGACGCAGTCGAGCCGATCGCCGGCGTCGGCGTCGAGGGCACCCACGGCCACTTCGAGTTCGAGGACGGTGACGGGTTCGACGGCGCGATGACCGCCGACGGGGACGATCCGCTTCGCTCGAGCGTCGTCGTGCTCGATCCCGCCACCGCCGATCGGTTCGACGTCGGGGTCGGCGACACCGTCTACGTCGGCGCCAGCCGCCACGATGTCGACGCCTACGCGGTCGTTGGCGTCGGCTCGTACTACTCGCAGTTCCTGGGGACCGAGACTGCGACGCTCCGCCTGCCGGAGCTCCAGTCGATGACCGGAACCGCCGGCTCGAGCCGTGCCTCGTTCGTCACGGTTAACCTCGAGGACGGCGCCGACCGCGAGGCGTTCGCCGACGACGTTCGGGCGGAGTACCCGACGTACGATGTCCGTACCGCCGACGACCAGTTCGCCGCGATGGTGAGCGACCAGCACCTCGTCGTCGCGAGCGGGGTCGCCCTCGTCGGGCTGGCGATCGTCGGCGGCGTCGCGCTGACCGCGAACCTGTTCGTGCTGGTCGCCTACCAGCAACGCGAGGCGCTGGCGGCGCTACGGGCACTCGGCCTCTCGCGGCGGCTGCTGGCCGGGACGATCGGGGTCCAGGGCGCGCTCATCGGCCTCCTCGGCGGAGCGATCGGCGTCGCCGTGACACCCGTACTCGCGGCGGGGCTGAATCGCCTCTCGACGACCGTCATCGGCTTCGAACGGCTGGTTCGAACTCCTCTCGAGGTGTTCCTCCTCGGGTTCGCCGTCGCGGTCGTCGTCGGGATACTCGTCGCGCTCGTCACCGGCTGGCACGCGAGTCGATCGACGACGGTGGCGGCCCTCGAGTCCTGAGCCGAATCAGGCCCGTTATAGGCGTCGCCCCCGTCGCTCGAACCGTATGTGGCCGCTCGGACACGCAGCTATCGGCTATCTCTGTTACGCGCTCGCGACCCGAACCAGATTCGATCGCCCGCCGGGCGAGGTCGCCGTCCTCGTCCTGCTGGTCGGCACCCAGTTTCCCGATCTGATCGACAAACCCCTGGCGTGGTACCTGGGCGTGATCCCGACCGGCCGAACCCTCGCACACTCCCTGCTGTTTCTGGTCCCGGTCTCGGTCGGCGTCTACCTCCTCGCACGCCGGTACGGCCGCCCCGAGTACGGGTTCGCGTTCGGACTCGGCGCGCTCTCGCACACGCTGGTCGACGCGCTGCCGGCGCTGTGGGGTGGTACCGATCCGAGCTTCCTGCTGTGGCCCGCGCTTCCGGTCGAGGGCTACGAGTCGGGCGCACCGTCGGTGACCGCCCTCTTCCTCGAGTCGCTGAGCGACCCCTACTTCCTCTCGGAGTTCGTCTTCGCGGCCGTCGCACTCGTCGTCTGGCGCTGGGACGGCTATCCCGGACTCGCAGCGATCCGAACGCTGCTCGAGCGGGTCCTTCCCGACCTCGCGGCGCAGGATTCGAACTGATCGCGGGCCGGCCGGTTCTGTCTCGTTCTCAAGAAATTCAACCGGCCGACAGAACTATTTCCGTGAAAGTGGTCGACGTGACTGCGGGGAATACAATTGCCGGAGACCGACCGTTAGGGCACGGCCGGCCGTGTGATCGATATCCGACGTCGACGGACCGGGTCGACGCTCACGTCGAGTCCCGCTCGACGGCGTCGACCGCTTCCAGCCGATAATACTTCGTCGTCTCCTCACCCGGTAGATCCGACCGCGGCTTGCTTCGCGGACGCGTACATCTGAGCCACCCCGACTCGAGCGCCTCGGCGGTCTCGAACTCCTTGCGGGTGCCGTCGACGAAAGCGACGACAACGGTCATTCGACCTCACTCGATCGAGTACCGGGTCCGACGCTCTCGGAGAGATGCTCCGTCCGACCCCACCTTCCAGGTTGCCGTCGACCCCCTACCCGATCCGTGGCGCCGCACCAAACTCGAGCGTTCATCTCGATTCCTTATAGCTACTCCATATATTAGAAAGATATACTTTGTGGATTGGAGACTGGTCCCGCTACTCCACTGTGACGCTTTTTGCCAGGTTTCGAGGTTTGTCGATCGACCGACCCAGCTCGTGAGCCGTCCAGTAAGCGACCCGCTGGAGCTGGACGTTCGCGACCATCGAGCTCGTGATCTCGCCGGCCGGCGGCACCTCGAGGACGTGGTCGGCGTAGCGGCCGACCTCCGATCGACCGTCGGTGATAGCGACGACCGGCGTCCCCCGCGCCTCGACCTCCTTGACGTTCCCGATGGTCTTCTCCGCGCGCCGGCCGTCGCCGGTGACGATGGCGAACACCGGGGTCTGTTCGGTGACGAGCGCGAGCGGGCCGTGTTTGAGCTCGCCGGCCGCGAAGCCCTCGGCGTGTTTGTACGTAATCTCCTTCATCTTCAGTGCGCCCTCGAGGGCGACGGGGTAATGATACCCCCGTCCGATAAAGAAGTAGGCGCTGGCGTCAGCGTACGTCGAGGCAACCTCGCGAGCGGCGTCCTCGTCGAGGACGGACTGGATCCGGTCGGGAACCGACCGCAGCTCGCGGACGAGCTCCCGGGAGCGGTGATCGCTCAGGGATGCCGCGAGCATCGTCAGCGCGGCCTGCTGAGAGGCGAACGTCTTCGTCGCTGCGACGCTGATCTCCGGCCCGGCCCGAATGTACAGCACGCGATCTGTCTCGCGGGCGGCCGAGCTGCCGACGACGTTCGTCACGGCGACCGTCGTCGCGCCGGCGGCGTTTGCCTCCCGGAGCGCGCGCAAGGTATCCGCGGTTTCGCCGCTCTGGGTGACGCCGACGACGACCGAGTCGGTGTCGATCGGCATCGCCTCGGCCTCGAACTCACTGGCCAGGTAGGCGTGAGCCGGGACGCCCCACTCCCGGAACAGCTGCGCGGCGAACAGCGCCGCGTGGTAGGAGGTCCCACAGGCCACGAGCGTCACCGGTCGGTTCAGTTCGACGCCCTCGAACTCGTCCAGGGTGACCCGGCCGCTGAGCTCGTCGAGCCGACCCCGGAAACACTCCCGGAGCGCCGACGGCTGCTCGTTGATCTCCTTTCGCATGTAGTGGTCGTAGCCGCTCTTGCCGGCGTCCTCGGGGTCCCACTCGATCGTCTCGATCGAGGTCTCGACGACCCGCCCCTCGCTGTCGGTGACCGAGATCTCGTCGCCTTCGAGCCGGGCGAACTCGCCGTCCTCGAGGTAGATGACCCGCTCGGTGAACTCGATAAAGGCGGGGACGTCGCTGGCGAGGTAGGTGCCGTCGTCCGCGATCCCCAGTACTAACGGCGACTCGTGGCGCGCGGCGTACACCGTCTCCGAGCCCGCGAAGACGGCCGCGACGGCGTAGCTCCCCTCGAGCCGGCCGATCGCCGCGCGGAACGCGGCCTCGTGATCGAGCCCGTCCTCGAGATAGCCGGCGATCAGATGGGGGATGACCTCCGTGTCGGTCTCGCTGCGGAACTCGACGCCCTCGGCGGTAAGCTCGTCGCGTAGCCCCTGGTAGTTCTCGATGATCCCGTTGTGGACGACTGCGACCCGGTTCTCGGCGTCCGTGTGGGGATGGGCGTTGCGGTCCGACGGCGCCCCGTGGGTGCTCCAGCGGGTGTGGCCGATCCCGGTAGTCTGGTTTCCGATCTCGACGCCCGCGAGCGCGTTCTCGAGCGCCGAGAGCTCTCCCTGGCGCTTGTGGACGTCGAGTTTGCCGTCGGCGAGCGCGATGCCGGCCGAGTCGTATCCCCGGTACTCGAGTTGCGAGAGCCCGTGAAGCAGGACGTCCGCCGCGTCCGAGCGGTCGGTACCGACGTAGCCGATGATTCCACACATCAGCTCCACACCTCCGCGTCGGCGACGATCGTCCCGCCGACCGTCGATCCCCCGTGACAGACGGCGCTGTGGCCGACGACCGTGCCGGGCTCGTAGGTCACCCCGCCGTCGTCGCGGACGTGATCGGCCAGCACCGCGCCGAGGATCGTCTCCCGGTGGATGCGGTCGCCGATCTCGACGTCGCCCGGGCCGCCGGCGACCGTCGAGTTCGGACCGATCTCGACGCCCCGCCCGGTCACGCAGTCCCGCAGGACAGCGCCGTTGTCGACGCGTGTGTCGGTGTCGAGCACCGACCGTTCGACCGTCGCGTTCGACCCGACGGTGACGTTCTCGCCCAGGGAGACGTTCGGCCCGACGACCGCGCCGGGTCCCACGACGCAGTCGTCGTCGATCACGACCGGCTCGAGCACGGTCGCGTCCTCGTGGATCGACGCGCTCGCGGCGATCCGGCGCGTCTCACCGTTCTCGAGCAGGTCGTCGGCGATCCGCAGCAGGTCCCACGGATAGGTGGCGTCGATCCAGGTTCCCTCGGAGACGACCCCTCGAACCACCTCGTCTGCCTCGAGTAACGTCGTGATTCCGTCGACTAGCGACTGCTCGCCAGCGCGAGGCTCGCTCCGGCGAATCGCATCGAAGATCGACGGCTCGAATGCGTAGACGCCGGCGTTGAGCCGGTAGCTCCGGTCGTCCCGCGGGTTCTCGACGATCTCCGTGACCGCGCCGTCCTCGAGGAGCACGCCGCCGTAGCGTGTGACGTCGGCCCGCCGAACCAGGCCGAGCGTCGCCGTCGCCGACTCCTGGTCGTGGGCCGCGATGACGTCCTCGATGATCCGGCTGTCGATCAGCTGATCGCCGTTGACGACGAGCGCCGCGCCCTCGATCGCCGGCTCGGCCGCGAGCAGCGCGTGCCCGCTTCCGAGTTGCTTGTCCTGGGTGACGTAGGTCAGCGGAACGTTCCGGTAGCTTGGGCCGAACTCGGACTGCACCCGGGTCCGACGGTAGCCGACGACGACCGTGATATCGGTGACGCCGGCGTCGATCAGCGCGTCGAAGACGTGCTCGAGGATCGGTTTCGTCGCCGCCGGAAGCATCGGCTTCGGCCGGTGGGTGGTCAGCGGCCGAAGGCGTTTCCCTTCCCCTGCCGCGAGCACCACTGCGGAGTATCCCATGTCTGTTGACAGCTAGCAGCGGCTATTATTCCTTTCGACTGGAAGATCCGGTGACGGATCCGTTCGACGCCTGAGCGAATCGAGGACGGATGGACTCGGGTCCTGGTCCGTCCGCGGTTGACCCGCAAGCGGTCGCGGTTCGAACCCCTCCGGATTCGATGCGAGACGGAAGCCGCGTTCTTCCCTCGGTCGCGATATAATTATCCGTAGCCTGTCGCCCCGGGGGGTCGATTGCGACGCTGCAAACGGCGGGTAGACGCTCGATTCTTTCTATAAGTCGGTCAATTACAGAGTAGGAAATTCTCGTAGGTCGGAGTGCACTATGGCAGAGAAAGACACGAACCGCGGAACGATGAAGCGACGTGGATACCTCCGAGGACTTGCGGCCAGCGGCGCTGGCGCCGGGTTGCTGTCGGTCGCGACGACGTCCACGCAGGCGGGCTCGGAAAAGGACAAGAAGAACGACGACGGGAAGAAGGACGAGAAAGACGAGGAGCCCGAGACCCACGATCTGAACGGCGACGAGCTGTACCTGGTCTTCGGCGCCGACACCGACGAAAAGGGGCTCGGCAAGTGGATCGACGACCACCGTGAACAGATCAACGGGCAGGCACAGGAGTCGTTCGCGAACGTCGTGCAGTACCAGGACGTCTCCCAGCTCAACGTCACTCAGCAGGGCAACGCCATCAGTATCGGCATCGACGGCGGGAACGCAACGGCAGTTCAGGAGACCGAGCAGGACAACGTCAACGTTCAGGAGGGGTACGCAGACTCGCTCAACGTCGAGGAGAAGACGCGAGAGGAGACGTTCTACGAGCCCGAACGCGCGTACATCGTGTTCGCCGAGGAGACCGGCTGCCGGAAGTTCTCCGGCTGGGTCGCCAGGGAGGACAGCTACGAGAGCGACCAGTCAGCCACCGCGACGATCGAGCAGGAACAGACCGTCGACCAGTTCAATTATAGCAGTCAGAGCGCCTCGCTCGCGGTCGCGGAGGATGGAAGCTGCGCCCAGTCCTACCAGCAGAGCTGGCAGGCAAACGAGAACTACCAGCACGCCGAGGCCGTCGCGGCCAACATCGGCGAGGCTGGCGACCAGGACGCCGAGGCATCGGTCGACCAGGCTCAGGAGGTCAACCAGCTCAACGTCAGCGAGCAGGGCGTCGCGATCGCGATCGCCGTCGGCAAGTGCAGCAAGGCGGAGGCCTACCAGCTGAGCTCACAGCTCAACCTGAACGAGCAGGTCGCCGAGGCGACGGCGATCAACTTCGACAGGATGTACACCAGTGACGTCATCGACCGCGCCGAGATGACTGGCGAACTCCCAAAGGACGCGGTGAAGCGCACTGACGACGGGAGCAAGCAGGCCAACGGCCAGGACGCGTCGGCCGACATCACGCAGGTCCAGCGCGTCGGGCAGGAGAACATCAGCCTGCAGCACGCGGCGATCGCGCTCGCGACGAAAAAGAGCGACGCGACGGCCCGCCAGGTGAGCTACCAGGGCAATTTCAACGCGCAGGTCGCCTCCGCCGAGGCGCTGAACGTCTCGGACGGCCACTGCGGTGGGTCCGCGGTGCTCCACGGCACCGACGCGAACGGCGACGAGTCCTGGGCCTTGGCCTACGAGAACGGCGACACCACCGAGCAGACTGCCGCCGCCGAGATCGACCAGCTCCAGTTCGTCAACCAGCTGAACGTCAACGAGCAGTTCACCGCGATCGCCTTCGCCGCCGACTGCGGCGAGGCGACGGCCGAACAGCTGAACTACCAGGCCAACGAGAACGTCCAGCTGGCCGAGGCGCGCGCGGTCAACGTGGGCGACGGTGATGGCGACGGCGAGAGGGAAGACGAAAAGAAGGACAAAAAAGACGAGGCCAAAAAGGACGAGAAGGGCGAGAAGGAAAAGACGAAGAACTAGCACGCAGACGACCGATCACTGTTCGAACTTTTCTGACCCCGCCGAGCGAACCGTAGCCGTCGACTCGCTTTGGTCCGCGAAACTGCCTCGAGCGAGCGCCGAGGCGCCCGGTTGCCGCCGTTTCTCATCGAACCCAATCCCAACAGCTCCGTGTCGCTACTCTCGGTACGCGGTTTCCGTCGAAACTCGCCGATTCAGTCCCGATCCGTCTCGCTCCAGTCGCAGTCCTGGCATTTCTGCCCCGTGACGAACTCCGTGACCGAGGGCATGTAGCCGACCTCGAGGACGTCCCCGCCGCAGTCGGGACACTCCCTGTCGGCCTCCTCGATCGCCTCGGCTTCCATAACGGAGTCGTCCTCGATGAGTTCCGCGAGTTTCTTCGCCGTGACCATTCGTCCCTGAACGACGCGATTTTCGCTCACGACCGTGTGTGTGGCCCCGACGTTCCTAAGCGTTTCTCGGTCGCCTCGCGGTCCCGGATCGGGACAGGGCCAACTCCTATCGGGCTGTCGGACGGAACGGTACCTATGAGACACGACGAGTGGACCGACCGACTCGACTCGACGACGGTGACCGTCGACGGCCACGACCTCGAGATGGCGTACGCCGACGAGGGCGAGGGACAGCCCCTGGTCTTCCTCCACGGGATCCCGACGTCGTCGTACCTCTGGCGGCAGGTTGCACCCGAGTTCACCGACGACTACCGCGCGATCGTCCCCGACATGGTCGGCTACGGAGAGTCGACGATGGACGACCGGTTCGATCGCTCGATCCGGGCCCAGGAGCAGGCGGTCGCCGACCTGTTCGAGCAGTTAGAGCTCGACTCGGTGTCGTTCGTCGGTCACGACCTCGGCGGCGGGGTCGGCCTGCGATACGCCGTTCACGAACCCGACGCGGTCGACGAGCTCGTGCTCTCGAACGCCGTCTGCTACGACTCCTGGCCGATCGAGACGATCGTCGATCTCGGCCTTCCGTCGACGATCGAGGAGATGAGCGTCGATGAGCTGACCGAGACCCTCGAGTCCGTGTTCCGCGGAACGCTGTACGGCGACGACGCCGACGACGCCTTCGTCGAGGGGATGGTCGACCAGTGGGCCTCCGAGAAGGGGATGATATCGCTCTCGCGAAACGCGATCGGCACGAACACGAGCCACACGACCGAGATCGATCCGTCCGAGGTGACCGCCCGCACGCTCATGCTCTGGGGCGCCGAGGACGAGTTCCAGCCCATCGAGTACGCCGAGCGCCTCGAGAGCGATATCGACGACGCCGACTGCGTCGGGCTCGAGGAGGCCAACCACTGGGTGCCCGAGGACCGACCCGAGGCCTACCGCGGGGAGCTGCGCTCGTTCCTCGAGAGCTAGTGGGTTCTGTATTCAGTCCGGATCGTGAACCCGAATCGGCCGAATCGTCGGAGAGAGAGACGTACCGAACAGGCGAGAAGGTCAAATCGACGCTTGAGCTTAGAGAAGGATTTTATGCACCTATGGACGATTGTCTGACATGAACCGCCGCCAAGGGCTTCGCAGTCTTGGTGTTGCACTCTCAGTCACTCTCGCTGGTTGCGTAAGCGAAAGTGGTAGCACCGACGACGGGAACGGATCAGACGACGACCCGAACGGCGACAGAGTGGTTTCGACCGACGGTTTTGAACGACAGATCTCGACACCGGACGTGGACGACATCCCGAGCAACGCACCTGTCGAGTTCGATGTCCAAGTAGTTGAAGAGACTGTGACGGCCGACGGAACTGGGTTTATCGAGGTCTCCGCTACGAACACGAGCGATACTGAAAAGCAGATCTGGAGTCCGTACTACAAAGGATCGAGCTCGGCTGAGAGTGAGGCGGGCATACTCCTCTACTCGCTTACAGCTCCCGATAGCCCCGAAGAAGACTATACCCCGGACTGTATCGAAAACCCAAAAGCCACGGACGAATACGTCGAAATGACGGACGAAGGCCCGCTAAGTCACACACTCGGTCCCAACGAAACGGGGACGGATCGGCTCATTGTCGTCGACGATCCAACCGTCGACGGATGTTTTCCGACTGGTGAATATCGCTTCGAAAACGCTCATGAGTATGCTGGTACCGAGTTCACGTGGGGATTCACGCTCAGAGTCACTGATAATCCAGCCGCACGTAACGCGAGTTCCACACGATAATGTAAACAAAGAAACCACGTTACGATCTACTGCTACCGACGGATGTCCCCGCCGCTCTCCCACCCTCGAGGCGAGTCGTTCAGCCGCTCGCAGCCCTCCTCGGTGACGGCGACGAGATCTTCGATCCGCACCCCGAACTGCCCCTCGAGGTAGATCCCCGGCTCGATCGAGAAGACCATCCCAGGCTCGAGCTCGCGGTCGTTGCCCGCGGTAATGTACGGGGGCTCGTGGACCTCGAGGCCGACGCCGTGGCCGGTGCGGTGGACGAAGGCGTCGCCGTAGCCCGCCTCCTCGATCACCGAGCGAGCGACGCGGTCGATCTTGCCGGCCTCGAGGCCGGGCTCGACGGCCTCGACGGCAGCCTGCTGGGCCTCGCGGACGGCCTCGTGAACGCGTTCGTACTCCGCGGAGGGTTCGCCGACGACGATCGTCCGGGTCTGGTCGCCCGGATACCGCGCGGTTCCCGCCTCGAGATCGCTCTCGACGAACGCGCCGAAATCGAGCACGACGGGGTCGCCCCGCTCGATCTCGCGATCCCCGGGGTGGTGGTGAGGACGGGCGCCGTTCGGTCCCGCGGCGACGATCGTCTCGAAGGCGGGCTCCCCGCCGCCCTCGCTCGCCAGCAGCGAGTCGATCTCGCTCGCGAGTTCGGCCTCGGTCGTCTCGACCAGCTCCTCGCCACGGGAGCGGATCTCGAGGGAGACGCGGTCGGCGATCGAGCCCGCTCGGCGAAGCGCCGCGAGCTCGGTCTCGTCCTTGCGGATCCGGAGCTCCTCGAGGACCGCACTCGCGAGGCCGAACTCGGCCTCGGGGAGCAACGAGCGCAGGTCGTGGTTGAACGTCGTCCACATGCGGTCGTCGAGCAACACGGTCGGGTCCGCGGTGCCGTCCGCCGTTCCGAACGCCATCCCCTCGAGAACGTCCCCGACGGCGGTCAACGGATCCGTCTCGTCGTCCCAGAGCCTGACGTTCGGAACGTCGAGGGACTCGAGTTGCGCCTCGTACATCGCGGGCGCGACGATCGCAGGCGACCCAGTCCGGGGGACGAACAGCAGGAAGTGGCGCTCGGACGGCGACTCGACGAACCCCGTCAGATAGGTCAAGTTCGGGCTCGGGAAGCAAACGAGCAGCTCCGCGCCGACGGTCTCGAGCCGGCGCCGACAGGTCTCGATGCGGGCGTCGAACGGCGGGTGCATACCCCGAGGGTTTCGGGCGTCTCGAAAAGAGCGTTCGGGTCGCGGGAATGCCGAACGGACGGCGTAGCGACGGGTCTCCCGGCCGAAACGATACCGGGGGGTATTAGAGGGCCAGGCTGATGCAAGCCGCGAACCGACGCGCTAGGGCCCTGTTTCCCTTCAGCGAATGCGAAATACGGAGGACCGGCTGCCCGACGGACGGAGCGACGGGCGACGAGCCGACGGGGGGAGCCACCCCGACGAGACGGACGACGACGACAGTCCGGGCTGTCCGGGATCGCTGATCGTCGTCTCGAACCGCCAGCCGTATCGCCACGAGTACGAGTCGGAGGGCGACGACCGATCGATCGTCGTCGACGAGCCCACCGGCGGGCTAACCGCCGGGCTGGATCCCGTCGTCCAGGAAGCCAACGGAACCTGGATCGCCTGGGGCGACGGCGAGGCCGACTTCGCGGTCACCGACGCGAACGACTGCGTCTCCGTGCCGCCCGGTGAGGACGCCTACACCCTCCACCGGATCGACCTCTCAGAGGAAGCCGTCGACTGCTACTACTACGGCTTTAGCAACCAGGTTCTCTGGCCGCTCTGTCACGAGTTCCCCGGTCTGATCAAGGAGCGAGGCGACTGGACGAACGACTTCGACTGGTACCGAACCGTCAACGAACGGTTCGCCGACGCCGTCGCCGAGCACGCGAGCGCGGAGTCGATCGTCTGGATCCAGGACTACCACTTCGGGCTCGCGCCGCGGCTGATCCGCGAGCGGATCCCGAAGGCCGCGACGATCGCACACTTCTGGCACATCCCGTGGCCGACGCCGGAGACGTTCGCGGAGTGTTCCGTCGGCGAGGAACTGCTCGAGGGGCTGCTCGGCAACGACCTGCTGGGCTTTCACGTCGATCGGTACGCCCGGCTGTTCCTCGAGTGCGTCGAGCGCTACCTCGACGACGCGGTCGTCGACCACGACGAGTGGCTCGTCGACTACGACGAGGGGACGACCCGGCTGGCGACCGCCGCGATGGGGATCGACGCCGACACCTACGACGAGGCTGCCCGCGCAGTCGAGGACGTGGACGCCTTGCTCGAGGAGTTCGGCGTCTCTCCGGAGGTCACGCTCGGGCTCGGCGTCGACCGTCTCGATTACTCGAAGGGGATTCCCGAACGGCTCGCCGCCCTCGAGCGGTTCTTCGAGCGCAACCCCGATCGTCGCGAGGAGTTCACGTTCCTCCAGAAGGCGACACCATCCAGAACCGGCATTCCGGCATACGAACGGCTCGGCGAACTGGTCCGCAGCGAGGTCACCCGGATCAACAGCCGGTTCGGGACCGACGACTGGCAGCCGATCGTCTACACCGAGGAGTACGTCCCCCAAGAGAACCTCTGTGGCCTCTACCGTCGGGCCGACGTCATGGTCACCAGCCCGCTACTGGACGGGATGAACCTCGTCGCCCAGGAGTTCGTCGCCTCCTGCGTCGGCGAGGGTCCCAGAGACGGAGCGGCGCCGGGTGAGCCCCACGGCGACGGCGTCCTGCTGTTGAGCGAGCGAACCGGCGCCCACGAACGGCTCGGTGCCGACGCGGTGACGATCGACCCGACCGACACCGACGCGTTCGCCGCCGACCTCGAGACCGCGCTGGCGATGCCGGCCAGCGAACGACGACGTCGGATGCGGTCGCTGCGGACCGAGGTGTTCGAGGCCGATCTCAAGGCGTGGATGGACAGCCAGTTCGAGTCGATCCGGCGCCTGCACGACCCGAACGAATCGGACGACGACGATCCCGGCGCGCGCACGCCGCAGGTATAACATGCAACGACAGCGAACGAAGCCGAATCCGATCGACGAGGTACGGCCCCGGATCCGGACGCGACTCGAGGAGGCGACGGAGCTCCTGTTGTGTCTGGACTTCGACGGCACGCTGGCGCCGATCGTCGACGACCCCGACGAGGCGGCCCCGACGCGGGCCGTCAGCGACGTCCTCGACAGAATCGCCGACGAACCGGACGTGGCGACCGCGATCGTCAGCGGGCGCGGGCTCGCCGACGTCCGTGCCCGGGTCGACGGCCCGCGGATCTACGCGGGGAACCACGGCCTCGAACTCGAGCGAGGCGGATCGGTCGCGGTTCACCCGATCGCCCGAAAGCGCGCCACGCGCGTCGACGCCGTCTGCGAGGCCCTCGAGATCGCCCTCGACCCGGTTCCGAACGCCCGCGTCGAGAACAAGCGCCTGACTGCAACGGTCCACTACCGGTCGGTGCCCGAACCCGCGAGACCACAGGTCGAGCGACTTACCCGCGAGACCGTCTCCCGGTTCGGCGCCGAGGGGCTCGAACTCTCGGCCGGAAAGGCAATCCTCGAGATCGGTCCTTCGATCGAGTGGGGGAAAGGAAACGCTGTCGGAATGCTCGTCGCCGACCGCTCGGACGGGACGGTTCCGATCTACATCGGCGACGACGTTACCGACGAATCCGCGTTTCGAGCCGTCGAACCCCGGGGTGTCGGCGTCCGCGTCGGCGACGACGCGGCGACCGCCGCGTCCGGGCGCGTCCGCTCGCCCGAACAGGTCGCCTCGCTGCTCGAGTGGTTCGCGACAACGGGTGTCGAACACGTTCGGGACGACTCCGTTGCCCCTACGACTCGGACTGCTGACAGTGGATGAGCCGACGGCCGAGAGTCCGCTTTTGTAGCGCCAGGGACGCTGGGGCGCCCAATATGTCATTCGAACCGGGTCGACCGGTCGGAGTCGAAAGAATTAGTCACCACTGGAAATATAGTGGCAGGTACGAGCGTGACCGAGAGTGAAATTACGACAACCCACTGACTTCCTGATCCTCGAGGAGCTCGAGGACAAGGGACGCAACGTCGCGACCAACCTGGCTGCTCATACCGGCAAGAGCCGCAAGAACATCAACACCCGACTGCCGGTCCTCGAAGATTACGGGCTCGTCGAGAAGATCGGTCCGGCCGAGCGCTCCGGCCTCTACGAGATCACGTCGCTCGGGCGGGCGGCGCTGGTCTACCGCGACCAGTACGACGAGACCGACGACTTCGAATCGCTCATCGAGGGCCCGTCCCCGGAGATCGACGAGTCGGACAGCGAGCAGGGGAGTTTCGCCCGCGGCGAGAACGAAACCGACGAGGAGTAGGCTCTTCGACGCGTTTTCGGCCAGTTACAGCGTCAAGCCGCCGCTGTAGGACTCGAGTTTCTGCCGCGAACACGCCGAAAACGTCAGACTTAGCGCGCGGTCGCGTCCCGTCGTCAACGGGTAGACGGTACCACAGCGCGATCGGCCCTGTTCGTAGTCGGGATCCCAGGCGTAGCTGCTGAGCATCGGCGTCGCGACGACGGTCTCCTCGCTGCGGAAGGCGACGCCGTGATCGTGCTCGAGTCCGAGCGCGTGCCCGAGTTCGTGCAGCAGGATCTGAATCGTCCGGGTCGGACGCTCGTTGGGGACGATCCGGTGGACCGTCTCGCCGTCCCGAACAGTCCCCAGCTCCGCGATCGGCGGCAGCGTCGCGAGGTAGCGGGCGCCGCCGACGGACGCGACGTGCGGAAGCGCGAATCCGGTGGGCGCGGTCGTCATCTGGCCGTCCGTGACGAGCAGGTTGACGTCCGAGACGGGATCGACGCCGCCGATCCCGATCGCCCCCGACGCCAGCGCCGCAGGCCACTCGCCGCCGCTGGTCACGCGGGCCCCGTCCTCCGTCGAGACCGCGACCGTCCCGCCGATCGACAGTTCGAGGTTCCAGTACTCGTAGGAAAGCAGGCCCTCGAGGTAGTCGCGAACGCGCCCGGCGATCCCGTCGTACCCCGCGGCCCGCTCGGAGAACCAGAGTCTGACCTCGAGCCGGTCGGTCGGCTCCCGTCTCGCGTAGCCGACCGTTCCGACGGTGCCGACCGAGACGGCCGAGCCGGCCAGCCCGACCAGCAGCTGGCGCCGCGTGAGCCTCGTCCGTTCGTCGCTCGTGCCGTCGGTGCTCATCTGCTCGAATCGATCGCGGCCTGCGTTTGGCGATCCCTATGAACTACGATGGCTCGCCCTAAAACGGTTACATTCGGACTATGAACCGTCAGGGAACCCGTACCGTCGGTTTCGGAGTCGACGACACCGCCGTTGCGTCCGAACCACGCGGGCGGCCTCGCCCTCGAGCCGAACCTCCGCTCGAGGCGGCAGCGTCGCAGGATCGATCGGGGTGAGCAACAGCAGCGCACCCGACTCGGTCTCGACCAGCCGTCGGTCGGGGTCCTCCTGCCGGAGGCAGGGGCTCCAGTCGCCCGATCGGAGCCGGCGGGCGACCTCCCAGCCGGTGTAGTAGCTCCCGTTTGACCCCTCGAGAACCATGTCGGTGCAACTCTCCGCGATCACGCTCGCTCCCCCGGTCGTGCTCGAGCAGCCCCTGGCCACCCTCGTCCTCGGTCGCTCATCGACCGAATCGAATCGGGCCGCCCCTATCGTCGGTCGGGTTAACAGCTGCGACAGTTATGTGCGGCTGACTCTCTCTGATCCGAGATCGACCCCGTTGGTGGGTTGTCTGCGTCGGCGGACTGACCGGATGGGGTTCCCTCCGGAAGAGGTTGTGGAGCAGTGGACGTGTCAGTAGAGATAGGAGCGCAACGACCATATCAGCTTCCGCTCGACCCGGCGGAGGTGGTCGTCTACCGCCCGTCGGCTGATACCCAGCTCGGTTGCAAGTTCCTCGCTCGTCGTCTCCCGCGGAATCTCGTAGTAGCCGCCCTCGACGGCTCGCGACAGAACCGTCCGCTGGCGGGCCGTCAGCTCCGGCAGCACCGCCTCGAGGGATACCAGTGGGGACGACCGGGCTGGAACGCCGATCTCGCGTTTGGTCAGGACCTCGACGTCGAACCCGTCCTCGAGGAGAGCGGTGTAGAGGTCGGTGAGGTTCTGAGAGTCGAGCGCGAGGATCCGGCAGTGTTTCCGCCCGTCCTCGTACCGCAGCGGCGGGAGCAACAGGCAGTCGTGGGACTCGAGGTACCGATCGATGTGCGAGGTCTCGTGTCGTTTCAGGCAGGAACTCGTGATGACGACCGTCTCACTGTCCCCGCGGACGCAGTCCTCGATCCCGATATCTGCACGGACCCGGGAGAGGACCGGCTCGATCGACGAGCCGACGACGTAGAGGAGGTCCGCGTGGTCGTTACACCAGAGTTCGATCCGGCAGTCGGTGCCGTCGGTCGGCGCGGTGTAGGCGCTCGAGTCGGCGACGGCGAAGGTCGACTCGTACACGTGCTACCGATGGGCGGCCGAGCTAATATAAATACACTTCCGTACGGAACATCAGACGTGTTGGTTCCCCGGATCGTGCTATCGGTATGGACAGTGACCGACGATCGACGCTCGGGGACGCCTCCCCGAGCGACCAGTGGCAGGAGTATCAGGGTGCGCCGACGGGAACGGACCTCGAGTGTGCGGGCTGGCGTCAGGAAGCCGCCTTCCGAATGCTGAACAACAACCTCGACCCCGAGGTCGCCGAGCGACCCGAAGATCTGGTCGTCTACGGCGGGACCGGGCGCGCAGCCCGGTCATGGGACGCCTACGACGCGATCTGTGCAGAACTCCGGGAGCTGGGCGACGAGGAAACCCTGCTCGTCCAGTCGGGCAAGCCCGTCGGCCGCTTCGAGACCCACGAGCGCGCGCCGCGGGTGTTGATCGCGAACTCGGACCTCGTCGGCAACTGGGATAACTGGGAACACTTCCACGAACTCGAAGCCGAGGGGAAGATCATGTACGGCCAGATGACGGCCGGCTCGTGGGCCTACATCGGCACCCAGGGGATCATTCAGGGCACCTACGAGACCCTCGCGGAGCTCTCCGCCCAGCACTATCCCGAAACGGAGGGGCTCGAGGGCAAGGTCGTCGCCACGGGCGGCCTCGGCGGAATGGGCGGCGCCCAGCCGCTCGCGGTCACGATGAACGGCGGCGTCTGCATCGCCGCCGAGGTCGACGAGACCCGGATCGATCGACGCCTCGAGACGGGCTACTGCCAGGAGAAGACCGACGACCTCGAGGAGGCGATCGCAAACGCCGAAGCGGCCGCCGAGGCCGGCGAGCCCTACAGCGTCGGCGTCCACATGAACGCCGCAGATCTGCTCGAGGAGATGCTCGAGCGTGGCTTCGTCCCCGACGTCGTCACCGACCAGACCAGCGCCCACGACGAACTCGAGGGGTACTACCCGTCGGGGTACACCGTCTCGGAGGCAGACGAGCTTCGTAACGAGAGCCCCGAGACGTACGTCGCCGAGAGCCTCGAGACGATGGAGCGCCACGTCGACGCTATCCTCGAGCTACAGGAGCGAGGGGCAATCGCCTTCGAGTACGGCAACAACCTCCGCGGGCAGGTCGCTGATCATCGCGACCACGAGTCGGTCGACGGCGGCCGTTGGCCCCTGTCGGGTAGCGATCCGGAGGATCGCCAGCCGTTCGACTTCCCGGGGTTCGTCCCCGCGTACATCCGCCCGCTGTTCTGCCGCGGGAAGGGCCCGTTCCGCTGGGTCGCGCTCTCGGGCGATCACGCGGACATCCATCGGACCGACGACGCGGTTCGGGAGCTGTTTCCGGAGAAGGAGCACCTCCACCGCTGGATCGACCTCGCGCAGGAGCGAGTCGAGTTCCAAGGTCTGCCCTCGAGGGTGTGCTGGCTCGGCTACAACACCGAGGGAGAGGGTGGCGAGGAACTCACCGAGCGCGCCCGCTTCGCCCTGCGGATCAACGACCTCGTCGCCGACGGCGAGATCTCCGCGCCGATCGTCGTCACCCGGGATCACCTCGACGCGGGCTCGGTCGCAAGCCCGAACCGCGAGACTGAGGCGATGGCTGACGGCACCGACGCAGTCGCCGACTGGCCGATTCTCAACGCCCTGCTCAACTGTGCGGCCGGCGCCGATATCGTCAGCGTCCACGACGGCGGCGGCGTCGGCATCGGCAACTCCCTCCACACGAACAACCACGTCGTGCTCGACGGCTCCGAGCTGGCCGCCGAGAAGGCGAGACGGGTGTTCACCACCGATCCGGGGATGGGTGTGATCCGTCACGCCGATGCGGGGTACGAGGAGGCCATAGAGGAGGCCAGCGAGTCGAACGTCCGCGTCCCGATGGCGGAGGCCGATCGCTCGTGAGCGGACCCGATCGGTTCGCGACCAACCCCGACTGGGCGTCGACCGGCGGCTGGAACGCCCTCGCGGGCGGCGACGCGAACGACGAACTGTTCGGCGACGTCGTCGAACGGGCCGCCCTCGAGGAGCTCGCGGAGAGCGCGTTCGAGGCCGTCCTCGTCGGCGAGCCCTACGACGGCGCGGTCATCGGCCGACAGGGCGCCCGCGAGGGTCCGCCCGCGATCCGACGCTCGCTCGCCCGAACCAAGACCCACCACTTCGACAGTGGGCCCGTCGAGGCGGTCGCGGATCTCGGCGACGTGCGCTCGCTCGTCGAGACGCTCGAGGACGACGCAGGCGAGCAAGTTTCCGCGGTCCAGACCGAACTCCTCGAGACGACTCGGTTCGTCCACGGGCACGACGTGCTCCCGGTCTTCCTCGGCGGGGACAACTCCCTGACCTACCCGAACGTCGCGCCACTGCTCGAGGCCGGCTCCGTCGGCGTGATCAATCTCGACGCCCACCTCGACGTGCGCGAGGTCGGTGAGGATCCGACGAGCGGGACGCCGTACCGACAGCTGCTCGAGGACGGGCTCGACGGCTACGCCTGCGTCGGTGCTCGCCACTTCGAGACCTCTACCGAGTACCACGACTACTGCCGCGAGCACGGTGGCGAGATCGTCACGAGCGAGGAGGTCGGCGACGACGTCGTCGAGGCCGCGGATCGAGCCCTCGAGATCGTCGGCGACGTCGACTCCGTGTACGTCAGCGTCGACTGTGACGTCCTCGAGGCGAGCGCCGCGCCCGGCGTGAGCGCGCCGACGCCCGGCGGGCTGACCACTCGAGAGTTGTTCCGGCTACTGCGGCTGCTCGCGAGCGACGACCGGATCGCCGGCTTCGAGGTCGTCGAGTGTGCGCCGCCGCTGGACCGCGAGGGGCTGACGACCGACGCGGCGGCCCGCGCGATCGCACACTTCCTCGCGGGGTACACGGAGGGACGACGATGAGCGGGCCAGCCGAGATCGCCGACGGCGCGAACGGCGACACCTGCGTCGTCTACGATATCGGCGAACTCGTCGTCGGTCCCTCGGAAGACGACGCAGGCGAGACACCCCTCGAGATCTTCGAGGACGCCGCGTTCGCTGCAATCGACGGCGAGGTGGTCGCCGTCGGATCGAGCGAGGACGTGACCCGCGAGTATCCGTCCGAGAACGCCGAGACGGCGGTCGACGCAGACGGGCGGGCGGTCGTCCCCGGCTTCGTCGATCCCCACACCCACGCCGTCTTCGCGGGGGATCGCTCCGACGAGTTCGAGGCTAAGTTACGAGGGAAGGAGTACCAGGAGATCCTCGCCGAGGGCGGGGGGATCCTCCGGACCGTCCGGGCGACCCGGGAGGCCAGCGACGAGGAACTGCTCGAGAACCTCACGGGCCACCTCGAGACGATGCTCGCCCACGGGACGACGACCGTCGAGGTCAAGTCGGGGTACGGGCTCGAGACGGAGACCGAGCTGCGACAGCTCGAGGCGATCGACCGCGCCGACGCGGCCCAGCCCGTCGACCTCGTGGCGACGTTCATGGGCGCCCACGCGGTTCCCGAGAATCGGGAGACGGACGCGTACGTCGACGACGTGATCGAGGAGCAGCTTCCGGCCGTGGCCGAGCAGGGCGTCGCCGAGTTCTGCGACGTCTTCTGCGAGGAGGGCGTCTTCGACGTCGCCCAGTCGCGACGAGTGCTCGAGGCAGGACTCGAGCACGGCCTGACCCCGAAGGTCCACGCCGAGGAGTTCGTTCGCCTCGGCGGGGCCGGGCTCGCGGCCGACCTCCAGGCCGCCAGCGCCGACCACCTGCTACACGCCAACGAGGACGACGTCGCGGCGCTGTGCGAGGCCGGCGTCGTGCCCGTCTTGCTACCCGGAACCGCGTTCGGCCTCGGCGAGGCCTACGCCGACGCGCGGGCGTTCCTCGAGGCGGGGGCACCCGTCGCCCTCGCAACCGACTTCAATCCCAACTGCCACTCCCGGAGCATGGAGTTCACGCAGACCCTCGGCGCGGTCGAGATGGGGATGACCCCCGCGGAGGCGCTGCTCGCGTCGACTCGAAACGCGGCGCTCGCGCTCGGACTCGAGAACGGAACGGGGACGCTTCGCGAGGGCGCGCCCGCCGACGCCGTCGTACTCGAGGCGCCGTCGTTCGCCCACCTCGCCTACCGGTTCGACACGACGGCCGTCGATGCGGTGCTCAAGGCCGGGGAGGTGGTCATCGAATGACGGTCGCGACGACCGCGAACGGAACGGCGATAACCGCTCGAGGCGAACCGCCGTGCCGACCGAGACTAGAACAGGATCCGTTAGTAGGTGATGATCTCGTAGCCGTCGTCGACGAGCGAGCGGATGCTCGGGTGGCCCTCGTATTCGTCGAGCAGCTCGGCGGGACTGTCCTCGACCTCCTCGGCGACGCCGTAGGCGTTCGCACAGTAGTTACACGCCGACATGAGGTCGGTCAGCTCGGCGTACAGCGAGTGGTAGTCGTGGTCCTCGTCCGCGAGCTCGGGGATCCACTGCGTACCGGCCCCGTCGAAGATGATCTCGACGCCGTCGCCGGCGTCATCGAACTCCTGGGCGGTCTGGAGGCCGTTGACGACGCGGCCGAGGTCGGACGCCGATTCCGTACCAGCGAGAACGACGATTGCTGCGTTTGGCATGTATCCACTGCTCGGAACCCCACACGTATCCCGGTTGGGCGCTCGTGTGCGCGCCTCCCACTAACGATCGCTGCGGGGAACGACGGAGGTGAGCCGCGATGACCGTCGTCCTCGACGGCGAGTCGCTGGCGCCCGAGGACGTCGCCGCGGTGGCGCGCGACGACGCTCGGCTCGAGATCGCCGAGAACGCCCGCGAGCGACTCAGGGAGTCCCGAGCCCGCGTCGAGGACGTCATCGAGAGCGGCGAAGCGGTCTATGGACTCAACACCGGCTTCGGCGAGCTGGTCGACGAGCGCATTCCACCTGAGGAGATCGAGCAGCTCCAGACCAACCTGCTGCGCAGCCACGCCGCCGGCGCCGGCCGCGAACTCGAGCGCGAGGAGGTCCGCGCGATGTTAGTCGCCCGGATCAACGCCCTCGTGACGGGGTACTCGGGTATCCGCGAGACCGTCGTCGATCACCTTGTCGCGATGTGCAACGAGGGAGTCCACCCGGTCGTCCGGTCCCGCGGAAGTCTCGGCGCCAGCGGCGACCTCGCGCCGTTGGCCCACATGTCGCTGGTCCTGATCGGCGAGGGCGAAGCGGTCGTCGAGGGGACAGACAAGGACGATGGAGAGCGGCTCTCCGGCGCCGACGCCCTCGCCGAGATCGGACTCGAGCCCCTCTCCCTGCAGCCGAAGGAGGGGCTCGCGCTCATCAACGGCACCCAGCTGACGGCCGGGCTGGCGGCCCTCGCGGTCGTCGACGGCGAGAGACTCGTTCGCGGCGCCGACGCGGCGGGCGCACTGACGATCGAAGCCTCCCTCGGCACGACGGCGACGGCCGACCGGGCGATCCACGAGGCCCGACCGCACGCGGGCCAACTCGAGAGCGCCCACGAGATCCGGCGGCTCACCGCGGGCAGCGAGATCGTCGAGGCCCACCGCAACTGCGATCGGGTGCAGGACGCCTACTCGCTGCGGTGTCTCCCGCAGGTCCACGGTGCGGTCCGTGACGCCCTCGAACACCTCCGCGAGGGCGTCGAGATCGAACTCAACAGCGCAACGGACAATCCGCTGGTGTTCGCGGGCGACCGCGTCGACGACCGGGCCTCGGGCACTGACCGTGCTGCGGTGCTCTCGGGCGGCAACTTCCACGGCGCGCCGCTGGCGCTGCGCCTCGAGTACGCCCGCCTCGCGCTGACCGACCTCGCGGCGATCTCCGAGCGCCGGATCGACCGCCTGCTGAACCCTAACCTGCAGGAACCCCATCTCCCGCCGTTTCTCGCCGCCGACAGCGGCGTCGAGTCGGGGTACATGATCGCCCAGTACACCGCAGCGGCGCTGCTCAACGAACTGCGCTCCCTCGGGGCCGCCTCCGCGGACAACACGCCGGTCAGCGGCGGTCAGGAGGACCACGTCAGCATGAGCTGTCAGTCAGCGCTACACGTCAGGACGGCCGTCGAGAACGCCACCCAGATCGTCGCGGCAGAACTCGTCTGTGGCGTCCAGGCTGCCGACTACGTCGACGACGCCTTCGAGACCGACGATTCGCTGTCGCTCGGTGCCGGCACGAGCGCCGTCTACGAGCTGGTTCGGGAGGTCGTCCCGCCGCTCGAGGCGGATCGGCCGGTCCACACCGACGTCGATCGGGTGGCGGCGCTGCTCGAGCGGGGCCTGCTCGAGGAGCGCATCGCGCGCGCTACCCGGGACTCGGAACCGACCGGGGACGAGGGGTGATCGCCGCCGACTGATCGGTCGCGAGACACTCCTCTCGTCGGTCGATTTACGCAGGGTTATTTGGCTCGAGCCTCTACTCGGATCCGCCTTCGTCGGTCGAAGGCACCGGCACGATGGGGACCGTTCGAAACACCACCACCTACCGTTTCCCTCGCCGCCGGTTTTTATATGGCACCGCCGCTCTCCTCGAAGAGTTCGCTCAGTACCGTCTTCAGTCCCTTCCGGAGGTGTTGGTGCATCGTCGGCGGCGAGACATCCATCGCTTCGGCGATCTCCTCGCCCGTACTCTCCCGAGGCCAGTCGAAGAACCCGCTATAGTAGGCCAGCCGAAGTGTCGTGAGCTGTCGGTCCGTCAGCTCATCGAGCACGTCGTCGCGCCGCTCGGCAGCCGTCCTGACCGGGTGATCGACTTCTCGGCGCGCCTCGAGTTCGGCGTTCTCGTAGACGAACTTCAGCGCCTCGGCGACTTCGCGGACATCGGCGTCGCGGGGCACCTCGACCAGAACGGACGCGGAGCCGTCCTCGACGGTCACGTCCCGGATCGTCGCGCCGTGGTTGGCCAGGGTCCGCACGCCGGACTCCGCCATTCTGATCTCGATCGTGCAGCTGTCGGTGCCGTCGTAAATGAGCCGACACTCCTCGACCGACTCGTGTGCACGGGCCTCCTCGAGGACCGTCTCGCCGTCGAGACCGTCGACGGTGATGTACTGAAAGATTCGGCCGTCTGCGGTCGAGCCCGCCCACTCGAGCGAGATCGTACAGTCGTACTCCGTCGTGAGTTCGAACGGAAGGGTCTCGCCGCCGTCGATTCGGAACTCGAGTTCGAGAACGGTGTCCGAAAACAGCAGCTGCCGGTTCTTGACTGCGCTGATCGTGAATCCAGTCGTCTCGCCGAGCAGCTGGAATCCGCTTCGTTCGCTCTCGCTGAAGGTATCGTTCCGGCTCGCGACGACGGCGAGGACGCCGTAGGTCGTCCCGCCGTGACAGATCGGAACGACGATAGCTGCGTCGATCCCGTCCGCGCGAGCTGCCTCGTGGATCCGCTCGGGGACCGACTCGTCGGCGAGCACGTTGTCTATCACCTGAGTTTCGCCGCTTTTGACGGCGCGTTGAGCTGGTCGCTGGTCCTCCGGATCGCAGCTCTCGACGGCCTCGAGGTAGGTCTTCGCGGAGCCGTCGCCGATCCGGTAGGAGAGTTCTCCCTCGCCGGTGCGCTCGGCGATCCAGGCGCCGCAGTACAGCTCGGACTCGACGAGCTGTTCGCAGACCTTGTGTTCGATGGCCGCCTGGGTCGGCGCCTCGACGAGCGTCTCGATCACTTGCCGGACGACCTGGTTGATCCGGTTGACCGTCTCGAGGCGGTCCTGGCGGGACTGCAATCGTCGTTCGCGTTGGGCCCGCTCGGTAATATCCCTGGCCAGCCAGACGACCGCGCGCTGACCGCCGATCCATCTCTCGATGGGGACGACCCGCGCCTCGTACCGGCGCCGCCCTTCGGTCGTGTCGGCGCCGTACTCGATGGTCTGTATCGTGTCGGCTTCTATCGCTTGCTCGAGACACGACTGCAGCCGTTCGGCCACGTTCTCGGGAAACACCGAGTCGAGGGTCTGACCAACGAGCCCCTCGGCCGTGGTCGTGTACAGCGTTGCGGTGTCAGGACGGAGCTTTGACTCGAGGTAGGTACCGTCCTCGCCGATGATGAACGCCTCGTCGGGGAGTTCGTTCGCCAGGATGCGGTGGTACTCCGGTGTCTCGTCCGCCAGGAACTCGGCGATTGCGTCGACGATCCGATCGACCTTCGCCTCGGGCTCGTCGGCTGCGACGTACTCGGTCGCGCCCGCACGCAGCGCCGCTACCGCGGTGCGTTCGCTCCCTTCGATGGGCGCAACGACGACCGGCGCCACCTGGATGGCCGACTGCACCCGATCGAGGACCGACCGAATCGTCGTGGGATCGTCAGTTTCGAGGACGATCCCGGAGGGGACCTCACCCCCGTTGGCGGTCTCACGGAGCGCCTCGAGCGCTCGATCGGGGGGGATCGTTCGGACGTCGAACGAGGAGATCGTCTCGATCGCCGCCGACAGTTTGCTGTCGGAGGACTCGGTGATCAGGGCGACCGTGGCGTCGTTGGTTACGTCTTGCATGGCGTCTCGGTTTTCCGCACGATTGCGTACTCGAGAAAAGTCATCGGGCAGCGATGTAAGTGCTTGCCATTCGCAGCACTTATAGCCGGGAGAAGCCGCCTCGACCGACCACGATCGACGGTTGGATCGCGAGGGGTCGAGTCGCGAGAACCTCGTTGGCCTAGATTTCGCCCTGCTCCTTGAGATCCTCGATGATGTCGTCGACGAACGTCTCGGGGTCCTCGTAGGGGAAGTCCCCGCCCGAGGTCTTGGTATTGAGCTCCATCGCGGTCATCGAGAAGTCGCCCGACTCGAACTTCGTTCCGGGGCCGTTCGGCAGGGCCGGAACGAGGTCCATCGGGCTCGAGATGGGGTAGTCTGCGCCTTCGAACGCGTCGATCATCTGGTCACGGAGTTCGGATTCGTCTGCCATCGCGTCCGCCTATTGCGGATGATAAATAATAAACCTGTTGTGAACTCTAAGCAGCCGACTGGACGTTCGTTCTCCGACGCCCGAAACAGTAATGAGTCACCGGTATGAAGGGTTTTGGTATGGCGAAAGATACCGTCAGATATCCGGACGCGGTCGTCGATCAGATCGACGCCCTCGTCGACGACGGTATGTTCGAGAGCAAGTCCGAGTTCTACCGCTTCTCCGCGGAGTACGTCCTCACGCTCGTCGATCCAGATCACGACGTCGAGACCTTCAACTTCGACGAGATCAAGGCCGAACTCGACATCCCCGAGGAGACCGAGTCCGCCGCCGACGGCGGTACCCGCTTCCTCGAGGCGGTCATCACCGTCCGCAAACACGGACTCCGTGGCGACTACGAGGCGGCCGAGCAGTTCATCGACGACCACTACGAGCCGACCGACCAGGAGTGTCTCGTCCTCGAGGAGCTACTCGGCTCCTACCGCACGTAGCCCCTACCTATCGAACGGCGCGCCCAGTTCCTCGAGATCGACGTTCTCGGCGACCAGCGACGCAGCTCGATCCGCGGGACGTTGCCCGTCCGATTCACGATCGACCGATCCGACGTCGCCGTATCGATCGATTCCCGCCGAGTCCGCGACGACCTCGAGAAACGCTTCCCGAACCGGCGCCGCGTCGAACAGCCCGTGGAGGTAGGTTCCCAGGACGGAGCCGCGAGCCGCGCCGGTCTCGCCGAGCGGTCGATCGACCGACTCGAGCGCCCGCGTGCGGCCGGCGTGGATCTCGTACCCCCGCGCCGTGGCGCCGTCGGCGGCCGCGAGCAGCGGCGAGGCCGAACCGTCGACGGTCACGGCGGTTCGCTCGAGGCGCTTTTCGGGCTCGAAGCGGGTCTCGACCGGGAGCAGACCCAGGCCCTCGATGACGTCCTCGTCGCCGACGCCCTCCAGTGCGGCGTTCGTGATCCGTTCACCAAGCAGCTGATAACCGCCACAGAGTCCGACGATCGGACCCGAGAACCGCTCGAGGGCCGAACCGACGGCCGACACCCGGAGCGCCCGCAGGTCGTCGACGGTGTTTTTCGTTCCGGGAAGGACGACCGCGTCGGCGTCCGACAGGGGCTCGCGGCCCTCGTCGTCTGCCTCACTGTCAAGCGGGACGAACTCGACGGCGACGCCCGGTTCGGCCGCGAGTGCTTCGAGGTCGGTCGCGTTCGAGAGCCGTGGAAGTCGAGGCACTGCGATCGTCAGTCGCCGCTCCGCGGGGACGCCGTCGTCGTCCCCGAGAGCGCCTCGCTCTCCGGGTCCCGGCAGCCCGACGCTGTCCTCCTCGGGGAGGCCTGGATCGTCGTAAGGGAGCACTCCCAGGATCGGAACGCCGGTCCGGGACTCGATCTCTTCGATGCCAGGCTCGAGCAGGGTAGGGTCGCCCCGGAACTTCGTAATCACGGCGCCGACAACCCGCTCGCGGATATCGTCGGGCAGTAGCTCGATCGTCCCGTAGAGGCTCGCGAACGCGCCGCCGCGCTCGATGTCGACCAGGAGGACGATTTCGGCGTCGGCGAAGCGCGCCGTCTCGAGGTTCGCCAGGTCCCGGTCGTAGAGGTTGATCTCGGCGATGCTGCCCGCACCTTCGGCGACGATCACCTCGTGGTCCGCCTCGAGCCGGCTGTGGGACTCCTGGGCCGCCTCGCGGGCCTCGTGCCAGTACTCCTCGTAGTAACTGCCGGCGGGAACGTGCTCGCGGGCCCGGCCTCCGACGACGAGCTGGCTCTCGCCGTCGCCGCGGGGGTTCAACAGCACGGGGTTGCAGTCGGTCGTCGGCGCGATCCGTGCGGCTCGAGCCTGGACGAACTGGGAGACGCCGATCTCGCCCCACCGATCGTCCCCGCCGCTCGCGCCGCCCGCTTGCGGGCCGTCGCTCAGTTCCGGACGGACTACGACGCGGGCGTTGTTGCTCATGTTCTGTGCCTTGTACGGCGCGACCGAAACGCCCTGATTGGCGAGGTGTCGGCAGAGTCCCGCGACCACGGTCGACTTGCCGACGTGGCTCGCGGTGCCGGCGACGAGAACCGTCCGCGTCATTCTGCTGCCACTCGAGTGGCGCGGGCTATCGACCTGTCGGTTCGTCGGCTACTCCTCGTCCTCGGTCTCCTCACGGTCGTCGCTCTCGAAACCGACCTCCTCCTCCGAGTGCGGCTCGATGTGACTCAGGATCTCGTGGGGGACGTAGCCGATGTTGTACCCCTCCTCGTTGTGGAGCACGACGCCGTGTTCGTACTCCCGGAAGTCGAAGCAGTTGATCTCCTCGTACGCGTTGCCCGGTTTGTAGACGACCTTCATGCGTACTCCGTCGTAGCCGCGGTGGGTTTTCCCTGCCCTTGCAGTCGAAAGGCGCTTTCGGCGCACCTGACAGGTTCTCCGATCGACGGGATCGAACTCGAGCCGTAACCGCCGTCCCGACTCAGCTCTCGAGGAACAACTCGACCGCCTCCAGCAGCTGCTCGCGGTTGTCGATGAGCGGCGAGTGACCGCAGCCCTCGAGTTCGACGAACGTCGCCGTCTCGCCGAGATCCGCGAGCGTCTCCTCGATCATCTCCTCGGTGATAACCAGGTCCTTTTCGCCCCGCAGAACGAGCG
>PWMF01000161.1 GCA_003559215.1 Natrialbaceae archaeon | reverse complement strand
CCGGCGCGTGATGCGATCGTCGAGTGCGTCGGCCCATTCGAGGAGGGCGTCGCGCGTCTCAATCGAGAGCTCACCGACGTCAGTGAGCTCCTCAACGACGTCCTTCTCGTTGTTCAGCCGGTCGCGAGGCGTTCGGGCCATGACTATGACATGACATCCCCCCAAACCAAGATAATGTTTGGCGTCTACGCAACGATGCAAACACGATCTTCGCGCTGTTCGCCCTGTTGGCCATCGGTCAGCCCCGAACCGGGGTGATGGTCGCCTTCGAGAACGTCGGCGCTCCCCTCGAGCTTCCCGTCCTGCTCTCGGGGATCCTTATCGCCGGCGTGATCGGCTTCGTCGTCGTGATCACTGCGGGGGACGCCTACCTCGAACTCGTCGGCCAGACGGAGTACTGGAAGATCTCGGCGGCGGTTCTCGGGCTGCTGGTCGTCCTCTCCTACCTTTTTACCGGTTTCCTCGGGATCCTGGTCTTCGTCGTCGCAGCGGCGATCGGGATGGTCCCCGTTCGGCTCCGGGCCAGACGAGTCCACCTGATGGGGGTGCTGATCGGTCCGCTGATGCTCGGCGTCTAACGGTCAGCAACGGTGCGACGCACCGTCGAACCGTCGACCAGGTACGTTTCCGGTTATGTAACCTATTAATAGTTAGGTATGGTGTCGTATGACTCGAACGCTCATGGTTGACGCTACTATCGACGTACTGTACCGCGGCGGACTCGAGTGCGACCAGAACTACATGATCGAGGGACAGACGCTCGGCACCCACGACGAGCCGAACCCGGACCTCGACTACGATGAGATCCCGGTCTGGAATCTCGTCATCGACCATCCGGAGGGGACGATCCTCTGGGACACCGGCTCACACCACGACGCGCTGAACGGCCACTGGCCCGAGGGGCTCACACAGGCGTTTTACCCCCACGACGCGCACGAGCACCGCCTCGACGATGACCTCGAGGAGGCCGGCTACGGTCTCGACGACATCGACGCGGTCTTCCAGACCCACCTGCACCTGGACCACGCCGGCGGCCTCGAGTTCTTCGACGGCACCGACGTCCCGATCTACGTGCACGAACGGGAGATCAAGTTCGCCTACTACAGCGCCAAAACGGACGAGGGCAGCAGCGCGTACATCCTCGAGGACTTCGATCACGACCTGAACTGGCAGATCCTCCACCGCGACAGCGAGCAGCACTTCGAGGACGTCGAGTTCGTTCGGCTCCCGGGACACACGCCGGGGCTGACGGGAACCGTGATCCACCTCGACGATGAGGGAACGATCGTCTTCACCGGCGATCAGGTGTACCAGGCACCGAACTACGAGGACGAGGCGCCGCTGGGCGCCGGCCTGCTCTGGGGGAAGACCGAGTGGTTCGACAGCCTCCAGCGGATCAAGGAGATCGAGCGCCGTCACGACGCGGCGGTCGTCTACGGGCACGACTCGGATCAGTTCGCCGAGATCGAGGACGGCTGGGGACGATGACGACGGGCTACGAGCGCTCGGTCTCCGCACCCGAGCACGAACTCCGGCCGGAGACCGTCTGGAACCTTCAGATGCCACGGCTCCGGTGTGGCCGAGACGCCGTCGAGGAGCTGGCGTTTCAGCTGACGGATCTCGGCGTCGACGCCGACGACGATCCCCACGGTCTCGTCGTGACCGACGAGAATCTGGTCGAGATCGGCCACGTCGATCGAGTGACGGATCACCTCGAGGATGCGGGCTACGACGTCACCGTCTGGGACGGCACGGAACGCGAGCCTTCGATCGAGAACGTCGACGGCTGTATCGAGTTCGTCCGCGAGAACGAGGGCGAGGAGGGGTACGACTTCTACGTCGGCTTCGGCGGCGGGAGCTGTATCGACGTGGCGAAGGCGACCCGGGCGGTGATCGCCAACGGCGGACGGGTGCTCGACTACGTCGCCGAACCGACGGGCGACGGCGAACCGCTGACCGACTCGGGACCCCCGCTGGTGCTCCTGCCGACGACGGCGGGAACGGGGGCAGAGATCTCGCCCGTCGCTATCCTCTCCGTCGAGGAGAAGGAGATCAAGGAGGGGATCTCGAGCGACCACGTGCGGGCCGACGCGGCGCTCCTCGATCCGACGTTCACGACGACGTTGCCGCCGGAGATCACCGGAAAGACGGCGATGGACGCGCTGGGCCACGCCATCGAGGGGTACACGACCCATCCGTTCGACGGGCTCCTGCGAGCCTCGGACCCCGAGTCCAGGCCCGTCTACGCCGGCCGGACCGAACTGACCGAGATGTTCTCCGAGAAGGCGATCGAACTGCTGTCGAGCAACGTTCGGACGGCCGTCCACAACGGGGACGATCTCGAAGCCCGGGAGGCGATGCTCGAGGGCGCTCTGTTCGGTGCGATCGCGGGACTGACGGCCGGCGCGAGCCTCTGTCACGCGATGGCCTACCCCGTCGGAAACCGATACCATACCTACCACGGCGAGACGATCGCCGTGCTGACGCCCGCCAGCACGCTCGGCTACAACGTCGCGAGCGATCCCGAGCGGTTCGCCGAGGTCGCCGACATGCTCGGCGCCGACACCGACGGCGTCGGAACGCGAGAGGCGGCCGACCTGGCCAGATCGGAGTACGTCCGGCTCCAGCAGGACCTGAACGTCATCCCGAGCGGGCTCGCCGAACTCGCCGACGTCAGCGAGGAGGACGTCGACTGGCTCGCGACGCAGACGGTCGAAACCCAACAGCGGCTGTTGCGGTGTAACCCCCGACCAGTGACGAAAGACGACGCCGCCGACATCTTCCGGGACGCGCTGCACAACTGGGAGTGACGTTCGACCCGTCTCACGATCCGTCTCGGGCCGCGACGAGTTCCTCGACCCGTTCGCTCGAGATCCGGCTCGTCGTCTCTCCGCCCTCCTTGAGTGCCGTACCGACGACGACGCCGTCGGCGCCGGCTGCGAGACAGTCCCCGACCGTCTCGCTCGTCACGCCGCTGCCGACGAGCACGGGCACTTCGAGCCCGCGTTCTGAAAGCGTCTCGGCGACTCGCTCGACGTCCTCGAGGGCTGTCTCCGCGCCGGTCCCCGGACCCGAGACGATCACGCCGTCGGCACCGCCGCGCTCGGCGTTCTCGAGGGCCGCCCGTCGAATGTCATCCTCGCCGACTGGCGACGCGTGTTTGACGTGGACGTCCGCGAGGACGGCGACGTCGGCGTCGATCCGCTCGCGGAGACGCACGGTCTCGTGGGCCCGGCCCTCGAGGATACCCTGATCGGTAGCGGCCGTCCCGACGTGGACGTTGGCGCGGACGAACTCCGCGCCGACGGCGGCGGCGACCGACAGCGCGGCGTCGACGTCGTTGCGAAGCACGTTGATCCCGACCGGGACGTCGACCGCGTCGGTCAGTTCGGTCGCGATAGCGGTCAGCTCCGCCACGGTGTGGCTCGGTACGTCCTCGGGGTAGAACGGTGCGTCGCCGAAGTTCTCGACGACGATCCCGTCGATTCCGCCGGCTTCGAGCCGGCGAGCGTCCTCGAGCGCTCGCTCGCGGATCCCCTCGCGTCCGGCGTCCGCGTCGTACCCCGGCGCGCCGGGAAGCGGGAGGAGGTGTACCATTCCGAGGGCGGGGCGAAAGGCGTCGAACCGCTCGAGGAAGCCGCTGGTCATACCGGCACTGTTCCCGCGAACGGAATAAGCGGTCCGTTCTCCCGTCTCACACCGGCAAGGGCGTCGGCCTCCAGGGTGGTTAACCCTCGAGAGTCGTAACTACGGCTGATGTCAGAGCTGTTCTCGACGCTGCCGCTGCGCGATATCGAGGTACCGAACCGGCTCGCCGTCTCGCCGATGTGTCAGTACTCCTGTGAGCCCGACGGGCTGGCGACCGAGTGGCACCGGGTCCACCTCGGCAGCCGCGCCGTCGGCGGCGCCGGGATCGTGATGACCGAGGCGACGGCCGTCGAACCCCGCGGGCGGATCACGCCCGCCGACCTGGGGATCTGGAGCGACGAGCACGCGGCCGCGCTCGAGCCGATCACCGAGTTCGTCCGCGAGCAGGGCGGCGTGCCGGCGATCCAGCTCGCCCATGCGGGCCACAAGGCGAGCAAGACCCGCCCGTGGGAGGGCAACGTCCCGATCCGACCCGAGGAGGACGACGAGGCCTGGGAGGTGCTCTCGCCCTCGCCCGCAGGGTATCCGCCCTTTGATGGCGACGACCCCTCGATCCGGAAGGCGACCCACGAAGATATCGAGGGTGTGATCGACGCCTACCGGACCGCGGCCGAGCGCTCGCTGTCGGCCGGCTTCGAGATCGCCGAGGTCCACGCAGCCCACGGCTACCTGCTCCACGAGTTCCTCTCGCCGGCGACGAACCGCCGCGAGGACGAGTACGGCGGGAGCTTCGAGAACCGCACGCGGCTCGTCCGCGAGGTGACCGCGGCGGTCCGGGAGGTCTGGCCCGACGACAAACCAGTGTTCGTGCGGATATCGGGCACCGACTGGCTCGACGCCCGTCCCTCGTGGGACGTCGAACAGTCGGTGCAGCTGGCCCGGGAGCTCGAGGAACTCGGCGTCGATCTGGTCGACGTTAGCTCGGGCGGGCTCCACCCCGACCAGAACCCGCCCGGCGGACCGAACTTCCAGGTTCCCCTGGCCGAGCAGATCCGCGAGGAGACCGAAGTCGCCGTCGGCGCGGTCGGTGGGATCACCGAGCCCGAGCAGGCCGACGCGATCGTTCGAAACGGCCGCGCGGATCTCGTCCTCGTCGGTCGGGAGTTCCTGCGCGATCCGTACTTCGGGCTCCGGGCCGCAGACGAACTCGCCGACGAGCCCGAATCCTGGCCGATCCAGTACCGTCGGGCCGTCGAGTAGTTCGGGCCGACTCGAGTCCGACCGCGCTCGAACCGCTCCCGTCCTTCGGGAGTCATCGACAACGTTCTGGTTCTTCGATACCAAGGAAGTGCATGACGCGACCGACGCGAACGCGACGAACGGTGCTGAAAGCCGCAGGTGCAACTCTGCTCGTGACGACGACGGCCGGTTGTTCCGGTGACAACGGCGACGATGACGACGGCGGCGCCGAGGAAACCGAGGACGGCTACGAGATCGAGCCCGGAACGACGATCCTGTTCGAAGGGCGGACAAGCGGCTGGGTCGGCATCGAGCCCGAAGCGATCGAGGACGAGCAGAACCCGACGCTGATCCTCGAGGAGGGCGAGGAGTACGAGATCGGCTGGCCGGAGGGTGACGGCACCCGGCACAACATCGAAATCTGGGACGAGGACGGCGACGTCGTCGAAGATTACGAGACCGGCCTCACCGACGATCCCGGCGACGACCAGATCCTCGCGATCACGGCCACCGAAGAGATGGCGGCCTACCGCTGTCGACCCCACGGGAGCATGGAAGGGGAGATCCGCGTCGAGTAGCTGTCCTTCGACCGGTACGGACTACTGCAGGCCGACTTCGGACGGCGAATCGAGCAGTTCGAAACCGAAAGCAGCACGAAACGGGTCGTGCAGCTCTGGCCGTCGGCGACCAAGGGTGGCGACTCCTCGAGCGGCTCTCAGTCGTCGGTCGTCGAAATTCCCGCCTCCTCCCGGGCTCCGCTCTCGATACGGAACCCGTCCCCGCGCGGCGAGTGAACGCGCTGGGGATAGGGGATCGAGATGTCCTCTCGGTCGAACGCGGCCGCGACCGCTTCGATGACCGCGGTGCGGGCGTCGTGGGTGCGGCGCTTCGTCGGGTTGCCGATCCAGACGTGACACTCGAGCAGGATCGAGGAGTCGCCGAACGCCTTCGTGACGACCTGGGGGTTCGGCGAGTCTTTGACGATCTCACAGTCCTCGACGGCGTCGACGATGATCCCCCGAGCCTGGGCGACGTCGGCGTCGTAGTCGACGCCGACCTCGACCTCGACGCGGAGCTGGTTGTTCCGCGAGTAGTTCGTCAGCTGGCTGCTCGTCACCTCGTCGTTGGGGACGAGGACGTGTTTATCGTCGAAGGTCTGGATCTTGGTCGTGAAGATGGTGACGTCGGTGACGATCCCCGTCGTCTCGTTGACCTCGATCCAGTCGCCGACGTGGAACGGGCGAGAGAACAGCAGGACGAACCCCGCGAGCATCGCCGCCAGCGTCTCGCGGGCGGTCAGCGCGACGATCGCTGTGATCGCCCCCGCGCCGAGGAAGATGTTCGTGAGGTTGATCCCCCACAGCGAGAGGATCACCGTCGCCGCGGCGGCGATGATCGCGACGTCGGCGACGTGGTGGGCGACCTCGCTTTGGTGTTTCGTGACCGCGCTCGTCTCCGCGAGCGTATCGATCGAACGATTGACGAAGCGGATCGCCAGATACGCGGTGGCCGCGATGCCGAGCGTGATGATCTGCTGGGCGGCCTCCCATCGGTCGATCGTCGCCGACTGGAGGGTGAACTCGAGGACGAACAGGACCTCCCAGATCGCGCTGAAGCTGTAGACGACGATCGCGACGACGATCCCCAGGATGAGAAGCGACACCACCTCGCCGAGCTTCGGCCCGTATCGACGACGGAGCGCGTCGTAGACCCGGGAGGCGCTCGTGGCGCCGATCAGAATCAGGACGAGGAGCAGAGCCGTCGCAAGCAGCTTCGGACCGAGCGTGTCGAGATAGGTCTCCTGAATCCACTCGACGGCGTCGGGCTGGAGCACCAGCTCGAGCGGGAGCGACGACGGGAGGCTGGAGGGATCGACGGCCATGCGAACGGAGTCTGTCAGACGAACGGTGGCCCGGGCAGGAATCTCTTGTGGTCCGACGGCGTTCGGATCGTCCCGAGTCGTTCGCCGACGGTTTTGGTCCTACGCGTCGCCGGTCCACTTGATCGAACAGCCCTGGGAGGGCTGCCACTCGAGATCGACGTCCTCATCGGCGAGAAGGCTCTCGATGGCCTCGCGGATGTGGAACCGAGTCGGTTCGTCCTCGGGGTTCAGGGCGTCGTCGAGACGGCCCTGGTACGCCAGCCGGAACTCCCCGTCGTCGCGCTCGAACAGGAACGGATCCGGCGTACAGACCGCGCCGTACTCGCGGGCGACGTCCTGGCTCTCGTCTCGGAGGTAGGCGTCGTACGCGATCCGGCCGTCGGCGACGTACTCGCGCATCTTCTCGAGGGAGTCCTCAGGGTACTCCTCGGCGTCGTTGGGGTTGATTCCGACAACCGAGACTTCGTCGTACTCGTCAGCCAACTCGTTCAGCAGGTCGAACTTCGCCTCCGCGTACGGACAGTGGTTGCAGGTAAAGACCACGAGCAGTGCCTCGCTGTCGGCGAAATCGTCGAGCGCGTACGTCTCGCCGTCCGCGCCCTCGAGTTCGAAATCGGGGGCGGGGTCGCCGGCCTCGAGTTCGGGGTCGGATTGGAGTGCCATACCCGTCAGTTACGGCTGTTCGATCTTATAGGTGGGCCTCGCGGGGGACGTACTCGAGTCGCCGCCGAACGGAACGACGCCGGGTTAGGAGTCGTCCGTGTCGATCGGCGGGTTTAGGTAACACGCGTCGGCGATCACGAAGACCCCGACGAGTGCTACCGGAACGAGCGACTGTTCCAGACCCAGGCCGGTCACGGTCGAGGTGACCACCGACGCGACGATCGCGACGGGAATCAACCCGAGCGCGAGATCGTACCGGGTCACCGCGGTGAGAATCCCGAGCAGTGTTTCCAACGGATTCGATCGCGAATCGACGGACCCGAACAGTGGCTCAGACATCCGCCTCACCTCGGTACTCGCTCGGACGAGTCCGACTGAAAAAAGCGACTGGCAGGACACTGTAGGTTCCCGACACGACGGCTACCGGCGGCTCGTCGCTACCGACGACCCATCCGCGAGACCCAGCCCTCCAGTAGTATTCGGAATGAAATCCCCGGGAATATATTTATACCACCGATATGATTGGTTTGGTATGCAGACACTCGAGGTAACCGACGACCAGTACGCGATCGTCCAGCAGTTGCGCGACGAGATCGGCGAACACGTCGTCGGCAAGTACGGCCACGTACGTGAACGCGACGCCGTACAGTTCCTGATCGACAACCTCCACGACGAACTCGAACTCGAGCCCGGAACGGCGAGTGACGAGGTAGAGGTGAGCGAGAAGGTCGCCGACGGCGACGCAGACCTGCAGACGGTCTCGTACGACGAGACGGAGTCGGTCGACGAGGGACACGACGTCGAATCCTCCGAGAGCCGGGATGCATCCGTTGCCGGCTCCGATGAACCGGTCACCGACGGCGACGCAAAACCGGGACCGGCCGCCGACCAGGAAGCCGATGGAGCGGCTACTTCCTCCGACGATGGGCTCGCGGGAACACCCGGAGTCCCGTCCGACAGCGGTCCCGGCGACGACGTGGAACCGCTCGACGACGGAACGGACGGTGACGACGACTCCGAACCGCTCGGCGACGGAGCGGACGGCGCCGCCGCCGACGACGAGATGTTAGACGAGATGATGAACCTCCTCCGGACCCACGACGACAAGTGGGAAGAGGCGCCGTCGGGCGACGCGAGGTACGCGGTCACACTCCCGGACGGGTCGGTCGAGACGGTCCAGACGAAAGACGACGTTCGTGCGCTGCTGTTCAAGAACTATCGTAGTCGTTGAAAGTCAGTGCACCCCCGATCGCGAATCAGCGGCCAGCATCGATCATGCTGACCGCTCGAGTGCGAGCGGTGAGTAAATCGTTTCAACGACTACGATACCGGTAGGGCAACGACCCCGCCGAATCGTCCGGGACTCGCCGAACGCAAAAAACCGCGGATGGACAACGTTTTACTTCGCCCTCGCGCTTGGGAGGGATATGAGCGAACGCGAGGTGCTCGAGTTGCTCCGTGAGAACGCGCGGTACTCGGCCGACGACATCGCGCGAATGACCGACCTCGACGAGCGAGAGGTCGAGGAGACCATCAAGAAGCTCGAGGCAGCGGGCGTAGTTCGTGGCTACCAGGCCGTCGTCGACTGGGACGAACTCGAGGACGAGCGCGTCCGGGCCGAGGTCGAGCTCAACGTCCACCTCGACCGCGAAACCGGCTACGGCGAGATCGCCGAGCGCCTCGCACGATTCCCCGAGGTGAAGGCGCTTCGCCTGGTCAGCGGGGACTACGACTTCGATATGGAGGTCGAGGGTGACTCGATCCGGGAGGTCTCGCAGTTCGTCAGCGAGAAGGTCGCTCCCGTCCCCGAGATCACCCAGACGGTCACCCACTACGTGATGACCTCCTACAAGGAGAACGGGATCGAGTTCGGTGACGGCGAGGAGGACGACCGGCTCTCGTTCTCGCCATGACGTTCGAGCTCTCCGAGCGGGTACAGGAAGTGCCACCCTCGGGTATCCGCCGGTTCTTCGAGATCGCCGAGGAGCGGGACGACGTCATCTCGCTGGGCGTCGGCGAGCCCGACTTCTCGACGCCGTGGGCCGCCCGCGACGCCGCTATCGCCTCCCTCGAGCGGGGCCAGACCTCCTACACCGCCAACCGCGGGACGAGGGAGCTCCGCGAGGCCATCGGCGAGTACGTCGGGGATCGGTTCGATCTCGAGTACGATCCGGCCGAGGAGGTCCTGGTTACCGCCGGCGCGAGCGAGGCCGTCGACCTCTCGTTCCGTGCGTTCGTCGACCCCGGCGACACCGTCGCGATCGCCCAGCCCTCGTACATCTCGTACGAGCCCGGCGTGATCTTCGCCGGCGGCGAGGTGCTGTCGGTGCCAACGACCGAGGCCGACGAGTTCCGGCTCACCGTCGACGCCCTCGAGGCGGCGGGCGCCGACGAGGCGGACGTCCTCGTGCTTTGTTATCCGAACAACCCGACTGGCGCGATCATGCGCGAGAGAGATCTCGAGCCGATCGCCGAGTTCGCCCGCGAGCACGATCTGACGGTTCTGTCCGACGAGATCTACGCCGAGCTAACGTACGGCGGCGACGGCGAGGACGGCGTCGATCACACGTCGATCGCGACCCTGCCCGGGATGCGCGAGCGAACGATCGTCTTCAACGGGTTCTCGAAGGCCCACGCCATGACCGGCCTCCGATTGGGCTACGCGCTCGGGCCGAGTGAGGCGATCGGCGCGATGAACAAGATCCACCAGTACACGATGCTGTCGGCGCCGACGACGGCACAGCACGCCGCGCTGGAGGCCCTCGAGTCCTGCGAGAGCGACGTCCGCGACATGGTCGACCAGTACGACCGTCGCCGTCGGTTCGTCCTCTCGCGCTTTCGCGAGATCGGGATGGACGTCTTCGAGGCCAAGGGGGCGTTCTACTGTTTCCCCGAGGTGCCCGAGGGCTGGACCGCCGAGGAGTTCGCCGAGGGGGTCCTCCGCGAGGAGGGCGTCGCCGTCGTCCCCGGGGACGTCTTCGGGCCCGGCGGGGAGGGCCACCTGCGGATCTCCTACGCAACGGGGCTCGAGGACCTCCGGAAGGCTCTGGCCCGCATCGAGACGTTCGTCGAGGACAACGTCTGAACGCGCTCCAGAACCTTCTTTTCCGCCGCCGACGCGGTCGTTCGTATGGCCGGCTACCGTCCGATCCCGAACGATCGGGAGATCTTCCACGAGTACCGCAGCTACGCCTTCAGACCCGAAGGGGGCGTTCCCGCGTACGACCCCGACGAGCACGAGGATCCCCGATCGACGCGAGGCGTCCGTCGCGGGATTTTCACCGCTGACGACGAGCGGCCCCGAACCGTCTGTCGTCACTACTGGCTCGAGGCCCGCGTCCGGGACGAGAGTCACCCCGTCGCGGGGCTGGCGTCGGTCGCGACGCCACCGGAGCACCGACGCGAGGGCAACGTCCGCGAACTACTGGCGGGGTCGCTCGCGGAGTACCGCGACCGTGGCGATCGCCTCTCGATCCTCTGGCCGTTCCAGTACCGCTTCTACCGCAAGTACGGCTGGGACACCGCCAACCGGATCGTCACCCACGCCGCGTCGCCCGACGTTTTTTCGTTCGCCAGGGGCGCCGACGAGGGATCGTTCCGTCCCCTCGAGGCCGACGAGTATCCCGTCCTCGAGCCCATCTACGACGCTGCCGCGGAGGGACTGGCCCTCGAGCGCGACGAGGCGTGGTGGCGCCACCGGATCTTCGCGGGCCACGACAGCGATCCGTTCGTCTACGTCTACGAGCGCGACGGTGAGCCCGCGGGCTACCTCGTCTACCGGGTCGAGCGCGAAGGCGGCACCCGGACGATGCAAGTCTCGGAGCTAGCGGCGGTCGACCGCGAGGCGCTGCTCGCGCTGTTTGCCTTCTGTGCCGACCACGACTCCCAGGTCGAGCGCGTCGAGCTGCGGGTCTCCGAGACGGTCCCCGTCCGAGAGCTCGCGCGCGATCCCGACGAGATCGAGACGACTCTCGAGAACGGCCCGATGGTCCGGATCGTCGACATCACCGAGGGACTCCCCGCGCTGACGGCGAACGAGGCCGACGCCGCGCTCGCACTCGAGGTCGAGGACCCGCTTGCCGACTGGAACGACGGGCGGTTCGTCCTCGAGACGGCCGACGGAACGGCGACCTGCGAGCGAGCGACCGGCGAACCGGACGGCGAGCCCGACGCGAACCTCGACGTCGGCGCCCTCTCGCAGCTGGCCGTCGGCGCCCGTTCAGTCCGGGACCTCGCGTACGCGGGTCGGCTCGAGGCCGACGCCGAGACGGTGGCCGTCCTCGAGGATGTCTACCCCGAAACCGACGTCTACCTCGGTCACCACTTCTAGAACCGGCGTGGAAGGACCTGTCCCCAGACGTGTTTGTCCAGGAGTCTGACCGTCATCGGCTCCTCGACCGTGATACAACAGGAGAGCCGCGGGTAGCCGAACCGAACGGCGGCAGCGTCGTGCCAGTGGACCGGTTCCGGTGCGGGATCGACCTCGAGGGTACACGTCGAACAGAGTCCTCGGCCACCACAGTTAGCGTACTGTGACACTGTTCCGTACACCGAGAAGCCGCGTTCGAGCAACGCCTTCCGGAGGTTCGTGCCGGGTTCGACCTCGATATTCGTTTCCTCGTCCCCGGCGACGACCCGCACTGGAATTCCCTCGGCCATGTCTTTCTGTACGTTCTCACGTCACGTGGTTCTACTGGGACGACCCATTGCGAAGTACTGTCGGATAGCAAGGTGTCTCGTTTCTCGTCATGGACGGAGCCGGTCGAGTCCCGTCCTGGCCGTGGCGGAGTGTACTGTTGACTGGCCGCCGAACGAGAGTTCAGCCATCGAGATCGTCTGGAGTTCGCCTGAGCCTGGATCGCGAAATCGGACTCTCGACTCTAGACCACGTTCCGCTCGACGCGCTCGCGCTCGGTCCCGAACCGGTCGCTCGAGAGCGCCCCCACGTCGACCAGCGAGGCCTCGCCCTCAACGATCAACTCGGCGACGATCCGTCCCGTCGCGGGGGCGTGCTGGAAGCCGTGGCCCGAGAAGCCTGCGGCCGTGATCAGGCCGGGGACCGTCTCCTCGAGGACGGCGTTGTCGTCGGGGGTGACGGCGTACAGCCCCGCCCACCCCCGCTTGATCCGGGACTCTGGCCCGAAGTAGGTCGCCCACCCGGCCGCGGTCTCGAGGACGTCGGCGGCCCAGTCGAAGTCGATCCCGCGGTCGTAGCCGTCGGGGTCCCGGTCCGGATCCCCGTCGGCGAGGTGTCCGCCGACCAGCGCCTCGCCGTCGCGCTCGGGTCGGAAGTAGGTCCCCGTCTCGAGGTCGACCGTCAGCGGGTCGGTTTCGGGAACCGGTGTCTCGGGGTCGATGACCACCATCTGGCGGCGCTTGGGCGCGATCGGCAGGTCGACGTCGGCCATCGCTGCGACCCGACGCGCCCACGGTCCCGCGGCGTTGACGACGAAGTCGGCCTCGAGGCGGCCGTCGGGCGTCTCGACGCCGACGACGCGACCGTCCCCGTCCTCGCGGAGGACGTCGGTGACGGACGTCTCCGTCCTGACGTCGACGCCCGCGTTCGCAGCCGCGCGGGCGTAGGCCTGCAAGGCGAGGTGGGGGTCCGCGAAGCCGTCGGTCGGGGAGTACGTCGCCGCGACGAATTTTTGCGCATCGATCCCCGGACAGCGTTCGCGGGCGGCCTCGGGCTCGAGCAGCTCGCTTGGCACCCCGCGCTCGGTTTGCATCTCGACGGCGCTCTCGAGGGCTGCAGCGGTCTCGGCGGTCCGCGCGAGAAACAGGTAGCCGTTCCTCCGGTAGTCGACGTCGGTCCCGAACCGCTCCTCGAACTCGCTCCAGACGGCCATGCTCGCGACCGAGAGCTCGACGTTCGTCGGCGTCGAGAACTGCGCGCGGATCCCGCCCGCGGCTCGTTCCGTGCTGCCGCTTCCGATCGACCCCTTCTCGCAGACGACGACCTCGAGCCCGCGCTCGGCCAGCGCGAGCGCGCTCGAGAGCCCCACGATCCCGCCACCGATAACGACGGTGCGCATACGGGGTACGTTGGCACGGGACGGGATAAGCGTTCGTCGTCGGTCTCAGAATCTGGTCGGCGAGAGCCGACTGCGGTACTCGGGGTCGACGTCGTCCTCGAGGAGTCCGTGAACGACATCGGCAACCGCGGGCGCCAGCGTGATCCCCTGCCCGCTCAGCCCGACTGCGACGAGGTACCCCTCGATTTCGGTCTCCCCGACGAGCGGTCGGCCGTCGGGCGTGACGGTCCGGTAGCCGACCCAGTCGTCGACGACCGTCGCGCCCTCGAGACCGGGGACGAACGCCTCGAGTTCTCGTGCGGACTCGCGAAACGACGCGGAGATCGAGCGGTCCGCGAGGTCGTACCGCTGGCCCTCGGTGTAGTCGGTTCGGTAGGCCCCGAGCCAGGCGCCCGCCTCGGTGGGCCGGACGTACCGCTTCGACTCGAAGATCGCCGTCGGTCCCTCGAGGGGATCGCTCGTCTCGACCGCGAGCATCGGCCCGCGGGTGTGACACAGCGGGAGCTCGATCCCGACGGCTTCGTCCAGCTGCGGCGCCCACGGTCCGGTGGCGTTGATCACTCGATCGGCCGCGAGCCGTCCCTCGCTCGTCCCGACGGCCGTCACGGCTTCCTCGTGAGTCTCGACGTCCGTGACCGAGACTCCGGTCCGGACGTCGACGCCCGCCGAGCGCGCGCGGTCGGCGAACAGGGTCGCCACGGCTGCGGGATCGCAGACCCGATCCTCGGGCGTGTAGAGCCCGCCCTCGAGGCCGCCGGGCTCGATCCCTAGCCCGACGAGTTCGTCGGGCTCGAGAAATGAGGCGTCGATCCCGGCCTCGCGAAGCGTCCTCGCGGAGTCCGCGAGACGGTCGGCGAACGCCGCGCTCTCGGCGACGTAGACGATGCCAATCCGGTCGGCCTCGAGGCCGTCCTCGCGGAGTTCCCGGTAGCGCTCGTGGGCCCGCTCCCGAAACCGCAGCTCGAACGGGTCGGGATCGACGACGGTTCGCATCAACAATCCGGCGGAGGCGGCCGTCGTTGCCTCGCCGATCTCGGATCGCTCGAGCAGCGTGACCTCGCGGTCAGTCGAACCGAGGCGGGCGGCGATCGCGGTGCCGACGATCCCGCCGCCGACGATGACAGTGTGCATAGGCTCCATTCGTAGGCCGGGAATACAGTCGTTTCCCGCAGTTCGGCTCGCATCACTGAAGTGGGGAGCCGACGATAGTCGAGCCATGGTACGCGTACTCTCCGATTCGGACGTGGTGTCGGTGCTCGAGCTCGAGGAGCTGCTTCCGGTTCTCGCCGGGGCATTCGAGAGACAGTACGCGGGCGAGGTCGAGCGACCGGAGCGGCCCCACTACCCGATCGGGACGGGACTCGATCCCGACGCGCCGACGGAGCCGACCGGGACCGGGCTGTGCATGCCCGCGTACATCCACGGCGACCCGTACGTCACGACGAAGCTGGCGACCGTCTGTCCGGACAACCCCGACCGCGGGCTGCCGACGGTCACGGCCCAACTCGCGCTCACCGACGCCGAGACAGGTCAGCCGCTTTCCTACATGGCCGCAAACCGGATCACCAGCGCTCGAACGGGCTGTATCGGCGGACTCGCCGCCCGCGAGCTGGCGCCGTCGGGTCCGATCGAGCTGGGCGTGATCGGCGCGGGCACGCAGGCTCGCTGGCAGACGCGGGCGATCGCCGCAGCCGTCGGCTCCCGGCTCGAGTCGATCCGAGTGTACTCGCCGAGCGACTCGAAGGTCGCCTGCGCCGAGGAGCTCGAGGCCGAACTCGGCGTCCCGGCGAGCGCAGTCGGGACGGCCCGCGAGGCTGTCGCGGAGGCGTCGGTCGTCGTGACGGAGACGACGAGCACCGAGCCGGTGTTCCCGGGCGAGGCGCTTTCGGCGGGGACGCTGGTCGTCGCGGTCGGGGCCTACACGCCCGATATGCAAGAGTTGGACGCGACGACGGTCGACCGCGCGGCGACGATTGTCGCCGACGTCCCTGAAGAGGCGGCCGAGACGGGCGATCTGCGTGAACACGGCGACCGGGAACTCGTTCCCCTCGGCGGGGTTCTCGCGGGGGAGTTCGGTCGGGAGTCGCCCGACAACGTCGTCGTCGTTGCGAGCGTCGGCTCCGCGGTGCTCGACGCCGCGACAGCGGGGTTCGTCTACGACCGGGCGCTCGAGGACGACCTCGGGGCCGAGAACTCGCTGTAGACCCGACGTGGCAGGTGCGGCCGCGGAACTCAAATCCCCTCGTCCCTAACGGTTTTGCTGTATCGATGATCGGAATCCGAACCTGTTCGGCTCGAGATGGTGGCCGGAGACGAGACCGGCGGGGGGATCGGCCGTGACGGTTCGCTCGGTCCCGTTCGCCGATCGGATCGCCGACGGCGTCTTCGCGCTCGACGCGTCGTTCCGATTCACCTACCTCAACGACGAGGCAGCGGCGCTGTTCGACGCCTCGAGAGCGGAGCTGCTGGGTCGTTCCGTTCGGGAGGGGGTTCCCGCGACCCTCGAGAGTCAGTTCCCCGAGGCGTTCTACCGGGCTGTCGACGACGAGCTTCCGACGACGTTCGCGTTCTACCACCACGGGCGCGAGGCGCGGTTCGAGCTGCGAGCGTACCCCTCTGAGGAGGGGCTCTCTGCGTTCGTGCTCGAGCTCGACGACCGACGGCGAAGCGTCAACCGCCACGCTGCGGTCCTCGAGGCGATCGACGACGGCGTCGTGACGATCGACGGCAACCGACGGATCGTCGCCGTCAACGAGGCGATGACCGAGTTCCTTGGTGCCGACCGCGGCGCGCTCGTCGGCGAGCGCGTCGGGACGCTGACCGAACTCGCTGGAGTCAGCGAGGACGACTGCGAGGCGATCCGCCGAGGGATCGCCGACGTCGAGTCGGGGCTAACCCGACAGCGCCAGCTCGAGCTTCCGATCACCGACGGCGACGGGAGCGAGCGGATCGGCGAACTGCGGATCGTCCCGGTTCGGGACGGGACCGCAACCGCCGCAGCGGTCGTCAGGGACGTCACCGATCGCCGCGAGTACGAACGGGTCGTCGAATCCCTCCACGAGGTGACCCGATGGCTTCTCGAGGCGGACGATCCCGAGGAGATCTGCGCCGTCGCCGTCCGCGCCGGCAGCGACCTGCTCGGCCTGCCGATCAGCGGCGTCTGGCTGCTCGAGGAGGAGCGGGGCTACCTCGAGCCGGTCGCCGGGACGGCCGAGGCCTACGACGAGTTCGGCGGTTTCCCTCGGTTTCGGCCGGGGGAGGGGATCGTCTGGGACGTGTTCGAGGACGGCGGGATCGAGCGCTTCGACGACCTCCGAACCGTCGACGACCTGTACAACCCCGACACGCCGCTGCGGTCGGAGATCATCGCGCCGATCGGAACCCACGGCGTGCTCATGACCGGCTCGTTCGAGCCGGACGCGTTCGACGAGACCGACGTCGAGTTGCTCTCGACGCTGGTCGAGAACACCCGAGCCGCGCTCGACCGAACCGACAGAGAACGAGTCCTTCGCGAGCGAACCGAGCGAATCGAACGTCAGACCGAACGTCTCGAGGAGATCACCCGGACCCTCTCGGGGGATCTGCAGCACCAGCTCGAGCAGGTCGCTTCGATCCTCGACGCGGACGATGGCCTGGAGCTCCCGCTGGCCGAATCCGAGGTCGAAGCTTCCCTCGAGCGAACCGATCGGCTCGTCGACGACGTTCGCGAACTCGCCCGCGACGCCTCCGCCGTCGGCGCGCGATCCCGGATCGATCTGGGGACCGCGATCGAGGAGGCGGTCGCGTCCTCGCGGCTCGAGGCGGACGCGGTCACCCTCGAGGAGTCGGCGACGATCCGGGCCGACCGCGAGCGGTTCGGCCACCTCCTCGAGTCGGCGTTCGACGAGATCGCAGCGCGGGCCGACGGCGCGGACGTGACGGTCGAGATCGGGCCGCTCGAGGCTGAGTCGCGCGGACTCGTCGTCTGCGACGACGCGAGCGATCCCGGTAACCGGGTCGAGGACGCCCGCGGGCTCGAGCTCGCGGTCCTCGAAGCGATCGCTCGCGCTCACGGCTGGCAACCCGCGATCGCTCGCGACGAGCAGGGACGAAGACGGATCGAACTCGCGGGGATCGCGACCCTCGAGTGTAGCGAGGAGGGCGGTCAGTCGGGGGCCGACGAGACGTCCCGATAGAGCCGACGATTGTGGTCCCGCTCGAGGAGCTGCGAGCGCGTCTCGTTTACCTTGGTGCGAAGGACCGCGATCCGGTCCTCGAGCTCGGCGTACTCCTGGCTCGACTGGAGTTCGGCCTCGCTGAGCCGGCCGTCGAGCGCCGCCTTCTTCGAGACGAGTTCGAAGTACGCGCCGAGCTGCTCGTCGTAGATGCGTCGTAGCAGCAGGTTCTCGACGCTGTGCCGGAGCTCACCGCGCGAGACCGGCTCGAGGAGGTAGTCGTCGAACGCCGCGTCTTCGGGCTCGGCGTCGGGTTCGGTTCCCGTGACGACCACGATCCGGCTGTCGAGCTCTCGGCTGCGGATCGACTCGCACAGAGCGGCTCCCCCGTCGGGCAGGCGACGGTCGACGACGACGACATCGAACCCCTCCTCGAGGATCGAACGGGCCGCCGCCTCGTCGCGAACCGTCTCGACGCGGTAGGCCTCCTCGAGCCAGGAGGCGTACAGCTCGGCGAGGTCGGGTTCGTCCTCGACGACCAGCACGGAGGGAGTGTTGGTATCCATTTGGTGGACGCACCTGAAGCTATCAGTTTGTCGTAGCTTTCGGTCCGATCGTATATCAAGATACCGGGCCCGTCCGCGAAGCGTTACCGGAGTTCGCGCTCGATAATCGCCCGCCAGTCGGCGACCGCGGCCGCATCGACCCCGAACAGCTCGCCGTCGGCATCCCGAACGGTGAGTCTTCCGTCGGCCGTCGCGGTGCCGAGTTCGCGGATCGGGGCGACGCCGTCGAACGCCTCGCGGACGGCGTCCGGATCGTCGGTCTGGATCAGCGCGCGACCCGGCTGCTCGTGGAACAGCGCACCGGTGGGGTCGTCGACGGGGACGGTGACCTCGAGACCCGCCGTCTCCGTAATCATCTCGGCGAGCGCGACCGCGAGCCCGCCGTGACTGACGTCGTGAACCGCGAGCGTCGAGCCGGCGTTCGCGACGTCGGCGACCGTCTCGACGAGAGCGGCCGGCTCTTCGGGCAGGGCGGGGAACCGGTCGCTGCCATCGAACTGTGCGAGGAACTCCGAACCGCCGAGGCGGAACTCGTCGTCCTCGAGGCCGCGGTCGCCGGCGAGCAGGAGAGTTCCCTCGGGCTCGACGGACAGCGGCGGGGCGTCGTACCCTGCCTTCGTGCCGACGAGCGCCAGCGTCGGCGTCGGCGGGATCGGCCCTGCGACGGAGTCGTTGTACAGCGAGACGTTCCCGCCGACCACCGGCGTCGACAGTTCGGCGCACATCTCGGCGAGGCCGTCGACGATCGCGGTAAAGCCGCCGTAGACGTCGGGCTTCTCGGGGTTGCCGCCGTTGAGGCAGTCGACCGCCGCGAGTGGGGTCGCACCCTTGGCCGCGACGTTAGTCGCGTTCTCGAGGGCGATCGCTCGAGCACCCTCGTAGGGCGCGGTGCTCGTCCAGTTCGGGGCGGCACCCGAGGAGATCGCGAGCCCGGTTTCGGCTTCCCTGATGGCGACGATCGCCGCGTCGTCGCCCGGCCCCACGCTCGTCCGGACGCCGACCTCGTGGTCGTACTGGCGGTAGACCCACCGCTTCGAGGCCGTGTTCGGGCTCGAGACGACGGTTTCGAAGACCTCCTCGAGGTCGGCGTCGGGAAGGTCGGTCTCGGGCTGGGTCGGCTCCTCGGCGGGCAGGTCGTTCATCGGCGCACCCTCGCCGAGGAACTCGGCGTCGACGTCGACGACTGTGTCTCCATTAAAAGTACACGTGTAGTTCCCGTCGGTGACCTCGCCGATGACCGAACAGCCGAGATCGAACCGTTCGGCGATCTCGCGCACCCGGTCGACGTTCCCGGGTTCGACCTCGTAACACATCCGCTCCTGGGACTCGGCGAGGAGGATCTCTAAGGCGTTCATGTTCGGCTCGCGCTGGTGAACCCGCTCGAGTTCGATCTCGGCGCCGAGTCCGCCCTTGGCGACGAGTTCGCTTGAAGCTCCGCCGAGGCCGGCCGCGCCGAGGTCCCGTGCGGACTCGACAAGGCTCTCCTCGACGAGGACCTCGTTGGCCTCGATCAGTAGCTTCTCGGCGTAGGGGTCGCCAACCTGGACTGCGGGTCGATCCTCCGTCTCGGCGTCCTCCGCTAAGTCCTCGCTGGCGAAGCTCGCACCGCCCAGCCCGTCCCGTCCCGTGGCGTTGCCAACGAGGACGAGCTTGTTACCCGGCTCCTGTGCCACGGCGGTGACGAGGCGCTCCTCGTCGGTGAGTCCGACGCAGGCGACGTTCACCAACGGATTCCCCTCGTAGTCGGGGTGGAAGTCGACGCTGCCGGCGACGGTGGGGACGCCGATGCAGTTGCCGTAGTGGCTGATCCCCTCGACGACGCCCTCGAGCAGGTACCGCGAGTGCTCGCGGTCGAACTCGCCGAAGTACAGCGAGTCCGCGAGCGCGATCGGATAGGCGCCCATCGAGAGCGTGTCTCGGACGATCCCGCCGACGCCGGTCGCGGCGCCGTCGAACGGGTCGACGTAGGACGGGTGATTGTGGCTCTCGATTCCCAGCGTGACGTAGGTGTCGCCGCTCTCGCCCGTCTCGGGGTCGGGCAGCGCGACGACGGCGGCGTCGTCGCCCGGGCCGACGACGACCCGCTCTCCTTCGCTGTCGAAGGCTGACAGCAGGGGTCTCGAGGAGCGGTACGCGCAGTGTTCGCTCCAGAGGTTCTCGAACAGCGCCGCCTCGGCCGGCGTCGGCTCCCGCCCGAGCTCCTCGACGACGAGTTCGCGGTCCGAATCGGCAAGGCTCATTCATCTAGGTGATGAAAGTCGGGCAGTATATGGGTTTCTATATGCACATTCGTGGGTAGGAATCGATCCGAGGGAAGCGTGCTCCCGGTCGCGGATCTGCGACGAACACCGTAAACGAAATCGTTTGCGAATCCGTTTTCGTTTTCGTTTACTTCCGACGGGCCGGAGTTCCCGCGGGAACCGAACACCGGTCTCCGGACGATCGGTCGCTCGAGGCTCGAGGGGAGGTCACATCTGCCAGTCACCGTGACCGACGGCTCGAGCCGCCGATCGGGGTGCTTTTGACCGATCGGAAAAGAGGCGTACACGTGCTGTCGGTCGAACTTCACGCCCACTCGTCGCTGTCCTACGACGGCCGAGACTCCGTCGAGCTCATCCTCGAGCAAGCGGAGGCCGTCGGCCTCGACGCGATCGCGATCACGGACCACGACGAGATCGACGCAAGCCTCGAGGCCGCGGAACGCGCCCCCGAGTACGGCCTGGTCGGCGTTCCGGCGATCGAGATCTCGAGCACGGCCGGGCATATCCTCGGGCTGGGGATCGAGGAGGCCGTGCCGCCGGGACTGTCCTACGAGACGACCCTCGAGCGAATTCGCGATCAGGGGGGGCTGGCGGTGATCCCCCATCCCTTCCAGCAGTCGCGCCACGGCGTGACCGCCCGCATCGCGTCCGAGGAGCTCACGAAGGCGGACGCGATCGAGGTGTACAACTCGCGGCTGCTGACCGGTCGAGCCAACCGCCAGGCCAGGCGGTTCGCCCGGGACCACGGGATGCCGATGACGGCGTGGAGCGACGCCCACATCAGCGAGATGGTCGGCCAGGCGGTCACTCGTGTCGACGCCGACGAGCGCTCGGCCGCGGCGATCCTCGAGGCGATCCGCGAGGGGAAAACCTCGGTCGAGGGGAAACGAACGCCGTGGCACATCAGCTTCCGCCAGTTCGGCGGCGGTGTCACGCGGCGCATCAGAAACACTGCGCTCGGACTGATCCGATGACGCTTCGCGGTACCGATCCCGACACCGTCCGCGAGGCCCTCGAGACCGAGGGGCCGCTGCCGGGGACGTTCGGCTTCGCGGGCGAGGTCGACGGGCGACTCGTTCGGGACGTCCTCGGACGGGTTCCGCTGTTCGTCGAGCGAGACGTCGATCACGCGGGCGACGCGTGGGCCTTCGAACCCGGCGCCCTCGAGGACCCCATCCCGTTCCCTGCGGGCTCGGTCGCAAGTCCGGGCGAGGAGCCGACCCCAGTCTGGTCGCTCCCCGAGCCGACGCCCGACGATCCCGAGACCGCCCTCGAGAACCTCGACCGCGGGCTCCGGACGGCGTTCGAACGCGTTCGGGACCGCGATCTCGAGATCGCGGTCGCCTTCTCCGGCGGCGTCGACTCGGCGCTGGTCGCCGAACTCCTCGACGCACCGCTGTATGTCGTCGGCTTTCCCGAAAGCCACGACGTCGAGGCCGCCCGCACGGCGGCCGCGGCGATGGGCCGCGAGCTCACCGTCGTCGAACTCGAGCCCGCCGACCTCGAGCGAGCGGTCCCCGAAGTCGCCCGCGCGATCGGGCGAACGAACGCGATGGACGTCCAGATCGCCCTGCCGCTATACCTGGTCGGCGAGGCCGTCGCTCGCGACGGGTACGAGGCGCTGGCGGTCGGCCAGGGCGCCGACGAGCTGTTCGGCGGCTACGAGAAGGTCGTTCGCCTCGACCACCGGGTCGAAGCCGAGACGACCCGGGGGGCGGTCCGCGAGCAGGTCCGCAGCCTCCCCGAGCAGCTCCCCCGGGACGTCCGCGCCATCGAAGCGGCAGGGATCGGGCCCGTCGCGCCCCTGCTGTACGACGGCGTCGTCGACGCTGCCCTCCGCTTGCCCGACGAGTTGCTCGCCGACGAGGCGGTCAGAAAGCGCGGCTTCCGGCGGGTGGCGAGCGAGTACCTG
>PWMF01000186.1 GCA_003559215.1 Natrialbaceae archaeon | reverse complement strand
GGTGAGGAAACAGACGACGACGAGAGCGGAGACGGGAGTCCGTCGATCGAGGACGTGGCGTTTACCACCACGGAGCCGCGCTCGGAGCCAGCCGCGACGCTGTTGACCGGCCCGGAGGACGCCGACGCGTGGCTCGCAGAACGGGACGTCGACGGCGAGGAAGCCGAGGCGTTCCTCGAGGCGACCGCGTTCGACGAGGCCTCACTCGTCGCGCTCGAGGCCCGCGGGCCGAACCTGTGTTACGAACTCGGTCTCGAGGCGGCGGAACTCGAAGCGGGAGCGTTCCGACTCGAGGCGGTCGCCAACGACGGCGACGACGCCGGTGGCTGCGCACAACAGGAGGTAACGGTAGGCCGGCTGGTACGCGTCTCGGAGGGCGGCGACCCGGTCGGTGAGGGGTCGGTAACGATCGTCGACCGCGAGGGCGACGCCCACGAGTTCGAACTCGCTGCCGACGGGTAGAATCGATCGGGCGGCGAGCGAGACCGCCGGCTACGGCGAATACTCCGCTTCAGTCAGTCGGACGACCAGCGTGTCCGCGACCTCCCGGAGATCGTACTCGGGGAGCTCGTCGTCGGTGCGGCGAACGTACAACGGCTCGACGAGTCGCGGTCTCGTCGGACGCTCCTCGAGGTCCTCTCCCTCCTCGTCGCCGTCGTGGTCCGACTCGGGTTCGTCGGGGCGTTCGAGCCCGTAGATCTTGCAGAACTCGCCGGTGTCGCCGGCCTCGAGGGCGCCGTTTCGCAGTTCGTCGGCCAGCGACCGCGAGAGCCACTCCGCCTCGCTGACCGAGGGCTCCTGGACCAGGGCCTCATCGACGAACCGGGTGAGATACCAGTCCAGATCGTTCAGCAGCGAGACCGCCGCGCCGACGCTGACGGTTCGGACGGCGAGGGCGTTCTCGAAGGGCCGCTCGAGGTCGTAGGTCGCGAGCGCCTCGCGGGAGGTCTCCCTCGAGAGCAGTTCGTACTGGAGGTTCACCTCGGGATCGCCGACGAGACAGACGCGAGTCACTGTTCGGTGGTGGGCGAGTCGGAATAATGGGCGTTTCCCTTCCGCTCGAGCGGAACTACCGGTGTGTCCGGACGTCGAAACCCTGAACGGGCGACGGTCCGGCGTCGTCAGTATCCCTCGAGCTCGAGGACATAGAATCCGGTGGTGGCGTCGGCCGCGTAGACGCGCCCGCTATCTCCCGCGAGCTGACTTTCTGCGCCCCAAGTAAAGGGGACGTGATCGAGCAGGTCCGAGCGAACGGGATCCTCCCGTCGGACCTCGCCGACGCCCTCGGTCGGCATGTACTGGGAAATACGCACTGGATCTTCGGGATCCGAGACGTCGAACGCCTGGACGCCGGCCTTGTAGTCGCCGCTGAAAACGACGTCCTCCTGGTCGCCGACGCCCCAGTCCGAGAAGTGACCGGTCCACCAGTACGTCGTGGAACCGGTCTGGGTGGCGTGTTGCGGGAACTGGAACGAGGACAGGAGTTCGGTCTCGCCGGTATCGAGATTGAACTCGACGGTGTGTTTGTACCCGGGCTCTTCGCTTCCGACCTCCTCGCCGAGTAAAACGATATCCTTCGAGGGGGGGGGAACGGCGTGGTGACAGTTTCGGAGAGGGACGTCGGCCTCTTCCTCCCGATAATCGAACCTGGCGACTTCCTCCGGATTTTCAGGATTGCTCATGTCGAGGACGTAGAGACCCGCGTTCCAGTGGGCGAGGAAGACGTGCTCGCCATGGACGTGTGCGGCGTGGACCATGTGGTCATCGACCTGGAACTCCGAAACCTCCTCAGGATTTTCGGGATCGGTGATGTCGTAGACGACGATCCCACGGTCTCCGTGGTGGAGCGCACAAATGAGATAGTCCTCGCCGAAGGTCTGGACGTTGTGAACGCCGGCGTCGGCGCCCTCGACGCTGACGTGGGTGACGAGTTCCGGGTCCTCCTTGTCGCTGGCGTCGACGATCGCCCAGCCGGCATCTGGGCCGCCCTCGTTGGCGGTGAACACCCACGGCTCCGTGGGGTGAATGTCAGCGTTTCGGATGTCGCCGCCCGGCCCCGTCTCGACCCATCCCGTCATCTCCGGGTTCGTGGGGTCCGAGATGTCCACGATCCGAACTTCAGGATCGACTGAGACGAATGATCCGACCGCTGCGAGGTCGAGGTCCTCGTTCACCGCGGCGTGGGTGTTCGCTCCGTCGCGCGGACCGAGCGTCGAGTGACCGACCAGCTCCAGTTTCGGACTGCGATTGCCCCGTCCGTTCGCCGAGGCGACGCCGCTCGCGCTCCCGATCACACCGACCGCACCGATCGTTTTCAGTACCGCTCGCCGTCGAACTCCCTCTCTGTTGACCACCATGACAGTAATCCAGATCGACGCGCTCTGTATTGGTCCTTGTGGTTACTTACATTAGTTGAAGAAGGTATAGGGTCTAAAGTAGGCTCTCGAGACGCAGCAGCGAATCGGGGATCGATCTCTCCAGTTCGGTAATCGTCTCCGAGCGGAGAACCGTTCGGCTCGGAAACGCTCGAAGCAGTCGTAACGACGTTGGAGCGGGATCAACCGTTCCTTCGATCAAACGCGCTCGGCAAACTGCTACGGTTCGACCAACTCCGCGTTTCGCGCGGCCGCCTCGGCTCGCTCGAAAAGGTCGTCGGGTTCCGCCTTGAGCAGCGGTTTCAGCCGGGCGTTGGTTTCTGCTCGATCGGGCGCGACGCGGTTGCAGCCGGCGTCGATCGTCGACTCGGCAAAGGTGCCGATCTCGCGGGCCTGTGCCACGATCTCGGCCTTGTCTCGAGTCAGAAGCGGGCGGTGGACCGGCAGGCGGGTCGCGCGGCTCGTGACGCCGAGGTTCTGGATCGTCTGGCTCGACTTCTGACCCGCAGCCTCGCCGGTGACGATCCCGTGGGCGTCGACGCGTTCGGCCAGCACCTCCGCCGCCCGGTAAAAGAAGCGTCGCATCGAGAGCATCCGCCCTTCCTCCATCTCCTCGACGAGGACAGAGAGGGTCTCTCCGCCGGGAACCCTGTAGACCTGCATGTCGAAGTTCGGGGCGTACCGCGAGAGGACCCGAACCGTCTCCATCGCGCGAGCCTCGTGGTCGATCCCGCCGAACGGGCCCAGATCGACGTACACCGGAACGATCGGACTCCCGCGTTTCATCATCTCGTAGGCGGCGACGGGCGAGTCGATCCCGCCGCTTACCATCGCGATGACCGGTTCCTGGGCGCCGAGCGGAAGCCCGCCCGGTCCGGATCGCTCCTCGAGAGAGAGGAAGGTCCCTTCCCGGCGAACCTCGACGCCGAAGGTGAGGTCGGGATCGTCGAGGTCGACCTCGGGTTCGAACTCGTCGGCGACGGCCGCCCAGATCGTCGATCCGCCCTCCCGGGCGAGGTCCTCGCTGTCGTAGGGTAACTCCTTGTCGGCTCGTCGCGCGTCGACGGCGAAGCTGCCGCCGTCGTAGCGGGCGCGTGCGGTCTCCTCGAGCGCCTCGAGGATTGCCGCCTTCTCGGTGCTGACCGTCAGACACGGGCTGGCGGAGACGACGCCGAACGTGTCGGCCGCGGCCGCCGTCGCGTCTTCGACCGCTTCCTCGGTCGTGTGAACCAGCAGTCGGCTCCATCGGCGTTCGACCGATCCCGGAACCGAGCGATCCGCGAGGATCGCCTCGAGGTTCTCCGCGAGGAGCCCTTCCATGTACCGCCTGACGGTGTTGCTCTTGGTGTTGATGTCCCCGTGACGAACGAGGACGGTGTCGGCTCCAGGCGGATGCATACCGAACCGTAGCCGGGCGCGGATATAAGGGGATTACGAGCCGAGGGCGTTAGCGCTCGGCGACCGCGAGCGCGCTCTCGAGTGCCGTTCGAATCTCGTCGGCCGCCGCGTCGTCGGTCGAGACCAGCGGGGGCCGGACCTCGTCGGAGGAGAGTACGTCGCGCTGGACCAGTCCCGTCTTCGTCGCCTGGGCGAACCCGTGGCTCGCGCAGGTCTCGAACAGCGGGGCGATCGCCTCTGACTGCAGTTCCTGGCCTCGGTCGGTTTCGGCCGCGTCGACTGTTTCGCTGAACGTCCGTGGGACGACGTTCGACAGCGCATTGATCCCGCCGTCCCCGCCCAGCCGGATCGACGGCACGAGCAGGGAGTCATAACCCATCAGACACAGGAACTCCTCAGGGGTCTCGCGGACGAGCGACTGGAAGTAGGTCAGATCCCCGCTCGAGTCCTTGATCCCGACGAACTCTTCGTGCTCGGCCAGCGCAGCGACGGTCTCCGGCTCGATCCGCTCGCCCGTGTACTGGGGGATGTTGTAGAGGACGATCGGCAGGGTCGTCTCGACGGCCACCCGTTCGAAGAACCGTTCGTTGCCGACAGGGGCGTTCGCCGGGGTGAAGTACGGCGGCACCAGCGCGGCCGCGTCCGCGCCGGCGTCCGCGGCGTTGTCGACGTGGTCGACGGCCTCGTCGACGCTGGTCGCGCCCGAGCAGGCGATCACCGGGCCGTCGGCGTGGTCGACGGTTAGCTCGATCACGCGACGCCGTTCCTCGGGACCGAGGCTGGGGAACTCTCCGGAGGTGCCGCAGGCGAAGATGCTATCGATCCCGCCCCCGCGGAGGTGTGCGAGCAGGTCGACGAGCGCGGCCTCGTCGACCTCGCCATCGTCGAACGGTGTAACGGTCGGACAGGTGATTCCGCTGAGTGCGTCGTGAAGGTCCATGGAGGGGGCAGTATCGCTCGCGTCAAAATCGTTGCTGTCGCGGCGATACCGCGAGGGATCAGGCTGCCGACTCCTCGACGGTCGGGCTCAGGCTCCCGGTGTGGCTGTAGACGCCAGCGACGAGGACGACGCCGGCCAGCAGAGGAACAACGGTGCTCACCGCGTACATCACTTCGAACCCGATCGTCTCCGCGAACGGCACCGCGATCATCGGTCCGAGTCCGCCGCCGACGTCGCCGAGGACGTTGTTCGTCCCCATCGCTCGTCCCATCCGATCCTCCTCGGTGAGATCCGCCAGCAAGGCGGTCAGCGGGCCGCCGACGCCGCCCTGCCCCGCCCCGATCAGCGCACAGGCGAGCACGACGGCGGGTAGCGAGGGCGCCACCGTCAGGACCGCGAAGCCGACACAGGCCGTAACCAGAAAGAGGACGAGAACGGGCATCCGTGCGCCGACGGAGTCGCTCAACGCGCCCCCGGTAATCGTAAACACCGCACCGGCCAGTACGGAAACCGCCATCAGCATTCCCGACGTCCCCTGAGCGCCGTACTCGAGGTCGTAGCCGAACGCCGTCGTCGAGATCGTCAGCGCCTCGACCTGCAGGTAAATCACGAGCGTCGAGAACAGGACACCGACGTACGCGAAGTACAGCCCGAAGTTGACCAGGCCGACGGTGAGCGCGGGGACGGTCAGCTCGAGGTCCCACGGTTTGACCGAGGAGTCGCGCTCCTCGACGTGGGTCTCGGGGACGACGAAGTAGGCGATGATGCTCGCCAGCCCGGCGAAGGCGGCCGCGAGGACGAACGCCTCGGCGTTGCCGTAGGTCTCGCTGACGAGTCCGCCGAGCACGAGTCCCGCGGGGAAGCCGAACGTGATCCCTGCCCGGACGATCCCCATGCTCGTCCCCCGCGAGCTGGAGTCGCTGACGTCGGCCGTGATGGTGTAGGCCGTCGCGAACACGAGGGCGCTGCCGATTCCCCAGAGGACCCGAGCGATCATGAACCAGGCCTCGGGGACGTCCGGCAGGAACCACAGCGACGGATGGGCGGCGAGCAGGGCGACGACGTAGCCGAACGTCGCGACGCCCTCGATCGCCAGCCCCGCGATGAACGGCGTTCGGGTGCCGATTCGATCGACGAGCACGCCAGCGGGCGCGTTTGCGACCAGCCTGGTCCAGCGGTTGGCCGCGAGGATCGCCCCGACCATGAACGCGGAGATGCCCAGCACCTCCCCGAGGTTCGGCAGGATCGGGAAGATGACGCCGCCGCCGAAGCCGACGAAGAAGGTACTCACGACGACGGCGAGGACGACCGAACGAGGGGAGACGTCGAGCGGTTCGCTCGAATCCGGGGGCGTTTCGGACATGCCTGTGTTTCGATTCGTAACCCGATAGGCCGGAGCCCGTCTTGATTATTCCGAACGACGGAGATCGTGCCGGTACCGGGTGGCCGAGAACGGCGACCGAACGCGAAGCAGCGCTAGAACGTGGTCAGCTCGCCGTCGATCACCTGACGGGTGATCTCGGTGACGTCGCCGAGTTCGGCGTCGACGATGGCCTCAACGTCGCCCTGAACCTCCTCGAGGGCGACACCCTCGTCGGTGACGACGTGGACGTCGGCGACGTGGGGCTGGTCGATCGGCCG
>PWMF01000215.1 GCA_003559215.1 Natrialbaceae archaeon | reverse complement strand
GCTCGAGAGCGAGGCTGTGACCATCTCAAAGTCTCCTGTGAGTGGGAAAACGAGGGTGCACGTCGCTTCTATCGCGATATGGACTTCCAGCCGAAGCAGGTCGACTACACACAGCCGCTGGAATGAGTCCTGAGGTCGGCAACTACAGCCGGGCTGTACACAACTATTCGATTACCGCCAGACCGTCTCGACGCCGGCGTGATGAATGGCCCCGTCCGTGGTGATAACTGCGTCCGTCTTCTGTGCCCGATGACTCGCGACGATCAGGGCATCGTGAATGGTAAACTCGTCTACGATCCGTGCGTATTCGGTCAATTCCTCGTCACCGACCGGCGCAACCGAGAGAGGGCCGTGTTCGACCAGCGCCTGGCGTGCTTCCTCGGACGTTCCCGTGAGTGTGATTCCTCGGACGTCCTTGTCACGGGATACTGAGTAGAGTACCTCAGCAAGCGCCGTACCGGGTGCCTGAATGACCGTTTCCCCGGCCTCGGCTTCGGCGAATATCCGGTCTGCTCGTTGCGGAAGCGCATCGACGAGGTAGGTCAACAACGCGACGGCGTCGGCGGTGTACGTCGTCATCTACGCATCCTCGTAGTTCCGGTCCCGTCGGTCGCGGAGACGCTGGTTCAACTCGTCGGCAATCTCCTCGCGCTTCTCCGCTGGCGTCTCGTCGGGAACGAGCAATCCGCGTCCGCCGGTGCGGGTCCGCTTTTTGACGACGATTCCGTCCTCGGTGTCCACCCAGACGACCTCGTCACCGGGTTCCAGGTCGTACTTTTCCCGGAGTTCCTTGGGAATCGTCGCCTGTCCCTTCTCCGTGATACGTGTGGACTCGCTCACACGTAGTAATACCTCTCGTAATACTTCAGTCTGTATGCGTCTCGCTTCGCTCACCACGGAGAGTGTAGGAATCAGAATCAGTCGGTGCGTCTCAGTTCGTACTCACGATCTTGATCAACACATCTGAGTACACACAGTGTACACAACGTATAAACCGACTCTCGATCCCGTCGATCCACATGTTCACTCTCGGTTCACGTTTGTCAGATTTCAGTATTTCTTGAAAAGAAGTTTGAAGATCGCCGACAACACTTGCCCTATGAAACAAGCGAAACGGTTTGGGGTAGGATCGGTTCTTATGGGGTTATCAGCCCTCCTACTCGGTTCCGTGGCGGTCCTTGATTCAGCAGAATCGACAGGAGTATTTGGATTTGCAGGGATCGCTGCTGGAGTCGTGTTACTCGTTATTGGCGTCGGTAAATATCGAGAGTGGGAGAGTTTCTCAACGAATCAGTAATACAACCTGTGTGGCCAATACTTGTGCCTCCAGTACGGAACGCTGCTCTTAGCGAAAGTGGGATTAAGTGTTGGATTTCTTTTAATTAGTACTCACGATCTTGATCACGTCGCCCTCCTCGAGCTCGTACCCCTCGCCGACCTCTCGACTCGATTTCGCGTCGACGGCGTGGAGGTAGCCGTCGCCGATGTCGGAGTGGACGGCGTAGGCGAGATCGACTGGAGTCGAGCCCTGCGGGAGCAGGTGGGCGTCGGGCAGTACGTTCCCGCTGCCGTCGGACCACTTCGCGGCGTCCTCGACGGGGTAGGCGGTGAGATGCTCGAGCAGATCGTACACCGCGTAATCGAGCGCGCCCTGAACGCCGGTGCCGCCGTATTCGTTCATCGTTCCGGCGAGTTCCTCGAGGGCCTCGCGCTGGGCATCGTTGACGTCGGCGCCGATCTCGAGGGTCTCGTCGCCGGGATCGTAGTCGACGAGACCGTTGTCGGCGGCCCGGCGAAGGGCGAGTTCGCCCTCTGCGGTGGTCGGGATCACGGGTTTGTCGAGCTCGAGCAGTTTCTCGACGTTTGCCTCGGGGGCGACGTCGATCTTGTTCGCGGCGACGACGATCGGCTTGGTCCGCTGGCGGATCTCGCGGGCCAGCGCCTCGCGGTGGTCGTCGGTCCACTCGCGGGGGTCCTCGGGGTAGTCGATCTCCCGGAGCGTGCGGGCGACGTCGGTCGGCGAGGCGCCGAAGCCGGTGAGCATCTCCGCGAGTGCGTCGTCGATATCGAAGCCGGGCGAGCGCGACTGGCGTTCGATCGACTCCCAGTTGCGCTCGACGATGTCGGCCAGCCAGAGATCCATCTCCTCCTCGACGAAGTCGATGTCCTCGAGCGGGTCGTGCTCGCCGATGTCGACGGGTTCGCCCTTCTCGTTGGTGCCGCCGGAGGCGTCGATCACGTTGACGATCACGTCGGCGTTGGTGAGTTCGTCCAGAAACTGGTTCCCGAGTCCTTTCCCCTCGTGGGCGCCGGGAACGAGCCCGGCGACGTCGATCAGCTCGATCGGGACGTAGCGCTTGCCGTCCTCGCAGTTGTCGGCGTTACAGCGCTCGTCGCGATCGAGGCAGGGACACTCCGTCCGAGCGTAGCTCACCCCCCGGTTGGCGTCGATCGTCGTGAACGGGTAGTTGGCGACGTCGACCTCCGCCATCGTCGCCGCGGTGTAGAACGTGGACTTGCCGGCGTTTGGCTTCCCGGCAAGCGCGATCGAGAGCATGACTCCCCGTAGCACCGTCCGTTCAAACTGTCTTTCGATTCCGGCTCTCCGGCGGGTCTCGAGCGCCGACGCCAGGAACGTCCTCCACCGCCTTCAGCTGAAGGCTGCAGGCTCTTGATTACGGCCGGCGATCCAACGAATATGCAGTACGGCGACTTCATCGGCGAGGTACAGCAGCGAGCACAGCTCGACTCCCGCGAGGCCGCACTGAGCATCTCCCGGGCGACGTTGACGACGCTCTCCGAGCGCGTCGATCCCGGACAGGCCGAGAACCTGGGCGCACAGCTCCCCGACGACCTCGCCCGGTTCATCGAGGAGGTCGACGACGCCGAACGGTTCGACCACGGGGAGTTCGTCGACCGCGTCGCCGAGCGCGAGGAGATCGGCGGCGGCGACGAGGCCGACGCCGCCTTCCACGCCCGGGTCGTCGTCGACGTCCTCGATGAGGCCGTCACCGGCGACGCGCTCGAGGACGTGAGAACTCAGCTCCCGACCGACGAGGGGTACGGCGACCTCTTCGAGGTCGCCGAAAGCGACAGCAGTCCGGCCTGATCGGGATCGACCGATTCGTCGTTCTCAGAGCTCGACGGCCATCATCACCTCGTCGACGTAGTGGCCGTTGAGCTTGTAGTGATTCTCGCGGATCGCCTCGGTCTCCCAGTCGTGGGTCTCGAGGAACGCGATCGCGTCCTCATTGGTAGAGGGGACGCTCTGATAGACCTTCTCGTAGCCGTTCGTTCCTGCCCACTCGAGGCCGCGAGCCAGCAGGTGCGAGCCGATGCCGTGGCCGCGGTAGCCGTCGAGGACGCCGACGGTGAGCTCGGCGGTGTGGCTCAGTTTCTCGAGTTCCGGGGCGTGCAGGTGGACCCAGCCGACCACGTCGTCGTCGACCGTCGCGACGAAGAACATCCGGGACTCCAGCTCGTTGTGCCTGAGCAGGGCCTCTTCGTGGTCGACCTCGTCGGCGACGCTCTCGGCTTCGATGTACGTTCGCTCCTCGGCGACCTGACGGATCGCGCCGACGATCCCGGCCAGATCCTCCTGTCTGGCCGGTCGGATGTGGAACTCGAGGTCCTCGGAGCGGTACTCCTCCTCGGCGCCGGCGTCGATCGTCACCCGGAGGGTCCCGTCTTTCTCCTCGAGGCGGCCGTCCCGCTTTAAGATCGCAACGTGGTGGCGGAAGCCGCCCGGCTCGATACCGAGTTCCCTCTGAGCCTCGAGGGGGTCGACGGCCCCGTGGCGCTCGACGTACTCGTAGATCCGTTTCCGGTCGTCGTGTCCGAACTCGAGGGGTTCACTGAGTACCATGGTATGGGTAACCACACCAAAACACTTAACAGTTGGCAGGCCTGCTACGCAGTACGTCGACAAATGGATTCGAAGAGCAACTCTGGAGAAGAAACGAGCGACACAGCCGTCGATCCGACCGCTCGAGGGACGTCCCGTCCGCGATAGGTGACGATGGTTGGGGTGGAACTTCTCGTCGCCTGTAGCGTGCTCGCACTGACAGTCGCGGTCGGACTGGTCGCCCACGAGTGGTCCCACGCGTTCGTCCTCCGGTTCGGAGCGATCGACTACACGATTTCGTACCTCCCGAACCGCGAGCGCGGTCTCGTCGGTCTCCTTCGAAGCCGTCCCTGGGCGATCGTCCAGCCGCGACCGACCGGAACGGATTCGCCCTGGGTCCTCCGGATCGCGGCGCTCGCACCGCTGGCGCTCGCCCTGCCGGCGCTCGGCCTCTCCGCGACGGGCTACGCGACCGAGGGGCCGCCCGTCGTCACGGCGGCGACGGTCGGCTGGCTCGCCTGTACGATCCCCAGTCCCCAGGACTTCTCCGTCGCCTTTCACGCCCACCGGGCGCTTCGCGATTCGCTCGAGGAGTACGATCCGCGGAACTCTCGGGCGGAGTAATCGCTCGAGGAGTACTCAGTAAGCGATGACGGGCCCGGCCGGGGCGGAGCCGCGGCCCGGTCGCGCGACAACGCGATCACACAGCCACGAGTGATCGCCGACGGCGAGTTGAGCATGAGTCATCCACCGGCACTCACTGCCGAGTGCGCTGTCGGTCGGCGTCGACGCCGACATTCGATTCTCCCTCTATCAATTATTAAAGCTACTTGTTGGTGCGATATCCATCCGAATTCGGCTTCTAAGTGACCGAACGTCGACTTATATCGAAATAAGCGAGACATAGGCGACACGGGAGTCGGCTAACTTGTTCGAAAGTTGCCATTCGTGATGACAGCCACGCGTCCATCCGCGTTCGTCCCGATGGCCCGACCCCCGCCCGCCCCGTTTGTCGGACGACCCCTCAGGCCGGAACTTCCTCCGGGTCGCGATCCCAGTGGCGGTGCTGGGCGATCGCGTCGACGAACGCCTCGGCGAAGGCATCGAGATCGTCGCTGCGACAGGTCACGACGCCGGCGTCCGACACGAGTTCGTCCTCGGCGGCGACCTCGGTCTCCAGCAGATCGACGTCCTCGAACAGCGCCGTTCCCTCGCCGACCGCGGCGATCGGCTTGTAGTGTTTGAACGCCTCGGCGACGAAGTGTTTCGGATCGCCCTGTCCGCGCAGGGCGTCGACGCTCTCGCTGCCGCCGGGGACCACGACTGCGTCGAACGAGACCGAGGCCGCCGCGACGTGATGTTTGTCGGCTTCGACCGTCTCGCCGTCGGCGCCGGACTTCTCGCCGAGGACCCTCGAGATGACCCTGACTCGAGCGCCCTCCTCCTCGAGGGCCGATCGGAGCGTCTCGACGTGCTCGTCGTCGAACCCGTCGTCGACGAGCATCGCGATCTTGCGGGTTTCGATCGTGTCCGGTGTTCGGTTCTCCATGCTGAGCGACGGGTCCTCCCGGTCGTGGGTCGGCATCTGGTCGCCGGGCTCCTCGGGGGGTTCGATGCCGATCCCTTCGGCGACACGTTTGGCGAACTCGTGGTCGACGTTGTTGAACAGATCGTAGACCATCCGCTCGCGGATCTCCACGCGCTCGACCTTGCCGAGTTCGAAGTGGGCGGCGCCGATGATGTTCTCTTTTTCGGCGTCGCTCATGCTGTTCCAGAACAGCCGCGCCTGCGTGAAGTGGTCCTCGAAGCTGTCGCTGCGGTTGCGGATCTTCTGTCCGTCGACCTTCTCGGCGTAGTGTTCGTAGCCGCCCTCCTCGGCGGACGCTTCTTGGGGGTCGTCGTCGCCGATCGAGTTCGGCTTGTAGGACACCTTCCCCTGGTTGATCTCCTGGCGCATGAAGCCGGCGCGCTGATTGTTGTGCCGCTCGGTGATCGGTCGGTTGATCGGGATCTCGTCCCAGTTGGCGCCGCCAAAGCGGTTGAGCTGGGTGTCCTGGTAGGAGAACAGCCGCCCCTGGAGGAGCGGATCGTTCGAGAAGTCGATCCCCGGGACGACGTTGCCGGGGTGGAACGCGACCTGCTCGACCTCCGCAAAAAAGTTGTCGGGGGTCTCGTTCAACACCATCTTCCCGATCGGCCGTACCGGGACTTCGGTTTCGGGGACGATCTTCGTCGGGTCGAGGACGTCGAAGTCGAACTCCTCGGCCTGCTCCTCGTCGAAGATCTGGACGCCCAGTTCCCACTCGGGGTCGTACCCCTCCTCGATGACGTCGTAGAGTCCCTTCCGGTTGAAATCGGAGCTCTTCCCCCAGAGCTTCGTCGTCTCGTCCCAGACGAGCTGGTGGGTACCGAGCTTCGGCGTCCAGTGGAACTTGACGAACACCGACTCGCCGTCGTCGTTGACCAGCCGGAAGGTGTGAACGCCGAAGCCCTGCATCATGCGGTAGGCCCGCGGCAAGGCACGTCCCGAGAGCACCCACATGAGCATGTGAGTCGTCTCCGGTTTCAGCGAGGCGAAGTCCCAGAACGTGTCGTGGGCCGCCGACGCCTGGGGGATCCCGTTGTCCGGCTCGGGTTTGATCGCGTGAACCAGGTCGGGGAACTCCATCGCGTCCTGGATGAAGAAGGGCGGCATGTTGTTGCCGACGAGGTCCCAGTTGCCCTCCTCGGTGTAGAACTTCGTCGCGAAGCCGCGGACGTCCCGGACGGTGTCGGACGAGCCCCGGGAGCCGACGACCGTCGAGAACCGCGTAAAGACGGGCGTCTTCTGGTCGGGATCCTGGAAGAGGCCGGCCTTCGTCAGCTCGGAGATGTCGTCGTACTCGCCGAGGTCGGGATCCTCGTAGGGCTGGAAGTGGCCGTGGGCGCCCGTCCCGCGGGCGTGGACGACTCGTTCCGGGATCGACTCGTGGTCGAACTGAGTCATCTTCTCCCGGAAGTGGAAATCCTCCATGATCGTCGGGCCGCGCTCGCCCGCCTTCAGGGAGTTGTCAGTGTCGCTGACCTTGACGCCGTGATCGGTCGTCAGGTGCTCGCCCTCGGGGTTCTCTCGGACCTCCTCGAGCTGCTCGTGTTTGCTGTTCTCGTCGACCTCGCCGCCGGCGTCGTCGCTCGTGCCCGGGGATCCCGAGCCGTCGGCTCGAGTCGGGTTCGCGGTCGCGTTGTCGTCCGGCGTCTCCTCGGCTCGTTCCTCCGCTCGATCGGGTTCGGATTGGTCGTCTGTTGTCATCGGTAGGGGATGTACTAGGTACTCTCCGAGAAGACGGGGCCGCGAGCGTCGCTTCCCACTTCTCGAGGCGATAGCGTACACCACCGCGTTCGACGATGCAGTCCCTAACGGTCATCCCGTCATGTGCTTGCAGCCGACTCGGCTTCGAGGGAGCCGGTCGTTCGAGACCGACGAGACTCGGCAAGGAACCGATGAACGCCGAACGTCGGTCGCGTTCCGCTTCGACGGAACCCGTCTCGAATCGTCCGGCGTTCCGGGGTCGGTCACGGAACGCAAAGCGACTATGCCTTCCTCGCGCGGAAACAAAACAGCGGAACGTCGTCACGCTACGGGTCGGTTTGGCGACTCCGAATACGTCACTGGAACTCCGGGTCTCGATCCTCGAGGAACGCCCCCATCCCCTCGCGCTGGTCGTGGGTGCCGAAGAGGCTGGCGAACGCGCGTTTCTCGTAGGCCAGCCCGCTCGAGCGCGACCCCTCGCCGAACTGGTTGACCGACTGCTTGGCGGCCTGCATGGCGTCGGCGGGTTTCGCCGCGAGTCGCTCGGCGAGGTCGGTAACGGTCGCCTCGAGTTCGTCGTCGGGAACGACCTCGCCGACGAGGCCGAGTTCGGCTGCGCTCTCGGCGTCGAGGCGCTCGCCGAGGAAGATCAGCCGCCGCGCCGCCTCGTCGCCGACCAGACGGGGCAGACGCTGGGTGCCGCCCCAGCCGGGGATGATCCCGAGGTCGATCTCGGTGTTGCCGATCAGCGCCGACTCGCTCGCGACTCGCAGGTCGCAGGCCAGCGCCATCTCGCAGCCGCCGCCGAAGGCGTAGCCGTTGATCGCCGCAATCGTCGGCGCCGGGAACGACTCGAGGGCGTCGGCGACCGAGTGGCCGAGCTCGCCCCACGCCTGGGCCTCCGGGCTCGAGAGGTCCTGCATGTAGCTGATGTCGGCACCGGCGATGAACGCGTCGTCGCCGGCCCCCGTCAGGACAAGCGCCCGCGCGCCCTCGTCTTCGGCCTCCTCGACGGCGTCGCCGATTCCCTCGAGGGTCTCGACGTTCAGGGCGTTGAGGGCGTCGGGTCGGTCGACCAGCACGGTCGCGACGGTCTCGTCCTCGTTCCAGCGGAGTCGAACGGTGTCTCGGCTCATAGCTTCGGATTCGGCGAACCACGATAAAAACCCGGCGACGATCGGCTACGCGGTCGGGACGCTCGCTGGCGGCAGCGTCACGGTGAACGTCGACCCCTCGCCGGGCTCGGAGTCGACGCTGATCTCCCCGCCGTGGCGTTCGACGATCCGCTGACAGAGCGCGAGCCCGATCCCGGCCCCCGGCTCGTCGTGGCCGTGCAGGCGCTGGAACACGTCGAAGATCCGTTCGCTCTCCTCGGGATCGATCCCGACGCCGTCGTCGCGAACGGCGATCCGCCAGTAGCCGTCGGCTCGCGAGCGATCGGCCGAGACGTCGATCCGGGGCGGCTCGTCGCCGCTGTACTTGATCGCGTTCGACAGCAGGTTCTGGAAGAGCTGGCGCAGCTGGCCGGAATCGCCCCGCACGCGGGGCAGCGGCGAGACGCTGATCTCGGCGTCGGACTCCGCGATCTGGACCCGGATATCCGAGCGCACTTCCTCGAGGACGCAGTCGAGATCGACGGTCTCGAACGAGTCCCCGCGGGTGTCGACCCGGGAGTACTCGAGCAGCCCCTCGATCATCTCGCGCATCCGGTCGGCGCCGTCGACGGCGTACTCGAGGAACTCCTCGCCGTCGGCGTCGAGATCGTCGCCGTAGCGGTCCTCGATCAGCCGCAGGTAGCTCGTGACCATCCGCAGGGGTTCTTGCAGGTCGTGTGAGGCCGCGTAGGCGAACTGCTCGAGCCGCTCGTTCGAAGCCTCCAGCTCGTCGACGAGCTCCTCGAGTTCGGTCTGGTGGTGGCGGCGCTCGAGTTCGTAGCTGAGCCACTGGGCCGCGAGTTCGACGAACCCACGCTCGGCCGGCGTCAGCGGCTCCGATCGGGCATCGTCGTCGGCGAAACAGACCGTTCGGGTGCCGTCGCCCGCCGGGATCTCACAGCCAACGTAGGTGTCGAACCCCCACCGCTCGTACGCTCGCTCGTCGCCCCAGCCCTGTGCAGGGGCGTCCGTGAGAACGAGCGGCTCCATCGTCTCGATCGTCTGCCGGCAGTAGGTCTCCGACAGCGGCGCCGTCTTCCCCGGTCGGACCCGGTCGTTCGCCGTCGCGTGGACGACCTCGAACTGATCCGACTCGGTATCGACGCTGGCGACGAACCCGACCTCGAGGCCGAGCCGTTCGCGGCCGAGTTCGAGCAGCTCGGTGACTTTCTCCTCGAACGACCGCTCCGGGTCAGCGGTGATCTCGTAGAGCTGGCGCAGCGCCCAGTTGCTCTCCCGAAGCTCGCGCTCGACGGTCTTGCGGTCGGTGACGTCCCGGAAGTAGATCGAGAGCCCCGTCTCGGAGGGGTAGACGCTGACCTCGAGCCAGGCCGCAAGCGCCGGCACGTACGCCTCGAACGACGTCGGCTCCTGGCGCTCCATCGCGGTTCGAAACTCCGTCTCGAACGTCTCGTCGACGTCCGGAAACACCGTCCAGAACGAGTGGCCCAGCAGCTCCCGGTCCTCGAGCCCGATCAACTCCGCCGCGCGGTCGTTGACATGAGTGAACGTCCAGTCGGCGTCGAGGCCGATCACCGCGTCCGTGATCCGACTGTAGATCTCCTCGAACTCCGACTCGAGTCGCCGACGTTCGACCACGTCCCGGACGATACAGATCATCCCGCCGTCCGCCGTCGACGAGAGGCTGTGCTCTTTGAGAAATCTGGTGCCGTCGTTCCGCAGTCCGATCGTTTCGCCCGACCAGACGCCAGTCGTCGAGAGCTGCGGGAACACCTCGCGGTAGATCCGGCTGATCATCCCCGGCGGGTGGATCTCCTCCCAGTGCATCCCCCGCATCTCCGCGGGCTCGTAGTCGTAGAGTTCGGCGTACGCCTCGTTGACGTACGCGAACTCGCCGCCGGGCTCGAGAACGCCGATCCCCTCCCGCGCGGTCTCGACCGCCCGGAGGACGCGATCGGTCTCCTCCCGACGCGTCGGGTTCGCGTCCGGCTGCGTTCGGCTCGAGTCCGCGTCGAGCGCGGTCTCGAGGACGTCGGCGATCCGGTCGAGGAAGGCGAGGTCGGCCTCTTCGAACGTCCCGGCTTCGGCAGCGTGGGCCTCGAGAATCCCCCATGCCTCGCCGTTGGCGTCGATGCGGACCCCGACGCTGCTTCCCGGCTCGCCCTCGGCGGGCGGGTCGACGTCGCTCGTCCGGTGATTCTCGACGATCACGGCGGCCTGCTCGAGTACCGTTCCGACCCAGCTCTCGGCCGTCGCGGGAACCGTTCCGGCCTCGCCCCCCGCCGGGTGTCGCCCGACGTGGCCGCGGATCGTCGCGCGGCTCCCCCCCGGAAGCCGCTCGAGGACCGCCAGCGATCGAGCGTCGATCACGGTGGCGACGGCGCTCGTCGTCTCCCGCAGGATCGTCTCGAGGTCGTCGTCCGCGAGGGCACGCTGTGCGAGATCGGCGACCGCCTCGTACCGACTCGAGTCGGCGGCCGTCGATTCGTTCCCCCGACGAGTTGTTGGCGCCATCTCACGAGTAATACTATCGCAGTAATGATAAACTCTCTGCAATTTTCAACGATCTATCACGTATAGATAAACAGGAAATTAAAACTGTATCTAAATGGTGAATGAACGGACGAAACGTCCTTGTGTCACACCACCAACCGTCTAGTCGAATCGGCCATGAAAAGCATCTACGCGTGCCAGGACTGCGGCGCTCAGTTCCCGGGGGATCAGGCGGGTCTGCTCGCTCTGTGGCACCCGGATCGGCGACACCACCCGCGGGACCTGCAAGGATTGTGGCTCCATCCTGACCGAGTCGGCGGACCAGCGCTGTCCCGCCTGCGGGTCGACGGACGTCGAGCGCGTCTCCGTCGACGCGGACTGATCGGTCTCGGAGCCCCTCGAGAGGGCCGACGGTGCGCTCGAGGGAGTGGGGGCGGGCTCGAGAGTCGTCCCTAGGCGGGGTACAGGTCGGTGTACTTCTCGATCACCGACCACAGGTGTTGCTCGTTGGAGATCCGGTGGGTTTCTCTGACGAGTTCGGTCCCGTCGTCGGTGTCGGTCAGCTCGAGGGTCCAGTTCGTGTGGTCGCCCTGGTCCATCCCCCGCTTGGCAAAGCAGACGAACCCGTCCTCGTGGGACAGTGCGATCGAGTCCTCGTTTTCGTAGTCGACCTCCCAGCTCATGCCTGATGGCTGGGAGTGAGCGTGTTCAGTGTTTTGGCTCGACTCTCTGGAAATGGAATGTCACACCCCCTTGCGACCATTCCGAACGTCTTCAACAACATGGCCTCGACGTCGACGGCCAGCTCGTCAAGTGCACCGCCCAGCGGAAGCGACTCGTCGTCACGCTTTCGGTATAGATTGCGATCTTAAATGGACTGTAACGTCGTCAGCCACGCTGAAATCGGTGACGGTCGTCTATGTCCCAGATTAGAGAGTTCTATACATCTTGCCCTAGTGCAGAGTCCTTCAATTCTTGTATATCTTCATCTAACTCAATTTCGCTACCCAACCGGTCTTTATTGACCTTTGCTACAAGTTTCAACTTCTTCTCTTTTTCTACTACTTGATCTTTATCAAGAATTCTAAGCCCCTCTTTCAAACCTCTAATAAATTTGGACCCCTTTTCAGTTTCTTTATAGATGTGGATGTGTCCGTCTTTTTCTTCATAAATCAAATCTATAGCATCATATGCCTCAATAATGCTTGTGAAACCAGGGTCAGTAGGACCTCGAGGAGCACTTACAAATCTCCACTCCTCGCCTAAATCTTCCTCATTCCGATATTTAACAAGTGACTTGTGGAATTTTTTCTCACCATCGATTTCACCACCGAACTCATCAAGCATCCATAGACGAGGGTAGTATTTTGCTTCATGATTCGGTAGCACCTCCTCTCCACCATCAGTCGTTGTTCCCCTCCACCCTGATCAAAAAGAGTAGACTGTTCATATTGCCTACGTTCAAGTTCAACCGTTTGATCTTTCCCAAACTGGCTTTCTATGTATTCATCAGAGGATGTGAGAATGACTTGTTGGTTTATGTCTAACAAATAGTTTAGGCAATTGTTTTTGATTTTCCCGTCTAAATGAGCGAATGGTTCGTCTAAAACAATTGTCTTCCAATTTATTTTGTTTGTATCTACTGCACAATCATTTAGGGCCAATACAAAGGACAAATTTAGTAATTGAATTTCAGAATCGCTTAGATCTCCCCTTGTACTATATTTTCTCTTCCCGTCTTCACCACCAGGTAGAACAATAGCCTTTTCCACATGATCAATAGTGATTGTTTGTCCTAACTCGTCACCTATATTTCGAAAATGTCGTGTCCAAACTTCTTCAAAATCGGTGATTTCATTCCTTTGGCTATCCTGTTGCACACTATTCAATTTCTCCTCTTTATTATCTAGCTGACTTTCAATCTGCTCTACTTTTGATTGAGAAGATTCCAGTTTCTCCGACACACTATCTAATTCTTCTTGATGAGATTGAAGACTGTCTTTCAACAATTTTATTTCTTCTCTCGCCTCTGATTCAATCTCGTCTATCGATTTCCCATCCTCTAATCTTCTAACCGCGAGACTATTCAATTCGGAAATCTCTGGAAGTTCTTGTTCGAGTTTCTGTATTTGATCCTGAACTTGTGCCAGCTCTTGTTCATGCTCTGCTATCTCGTATATCAACTCACCGGCTTTTCCTTTATGGTCCGACTTCTTTTCTCGAAGGTTATCTTTGACTTCTTGTACAGAATGGTCTTGATTACAGAAGGGACAGCTGTTATTACGCAGACGTTTTCTGCTAGATTTCGAATTGACCTTTCCCTCACAAACTGGACACACAAACTCTTTCATCGCCTCTATGATTATTTCCTCTATTTCTCTATCGTATTGTTTAATTTCGTCCCTCCTCTTTTCTTTACTATTTATTTTCCTTCTGAGTCCCGTTTCTCTCTTTGATAGCTCTTCTAGTTCTGACCGAATTCTTTCGTTATCCGATAGTATATCGCTTATCTGTTCTAATCTTCCTTCCTCAATCAGATTGACTATTGTAGTCCAGTCCGAAAGTTGGCCTTCGAATTTACTCACCTGAAACTCCAACCGGTCTTTGCGTCGTTTTAATGGCGAGATTTTATCTTGTGCTTCAATTAATTCCTCATCTAAAGATTCAATAGTTTCTACCAGCTCGTTTATCTCTTCTTTTCTTTTATCATCGGTGGCAGAGAGTATAATCCCAATCAGATCATTCATGTTTAATCTATCTAATGGCAACTCATTTAAGTGAGAATGTAGGAAATGTTGTTTGATGATTTCCGCATCACCAATTCTCTGATTTAACTTTTTGTCTGCATTATCCTTTGCGTAAGATTTATTTCCAATTTCGTATTTTCTATGGGGAGAACCCCGGAAAAACCGGGAACCATCTGTGAACGTTACCCATACTTTGTTTCCTTTTCCAGTGCTCGTATCAATTGTCTCAGTGGGTCCAAGAAGAGAATAGAGCAGAGCATTAAATGTAAGGCTCTTTCCACTTCGATTTGGGCCTTTAATAAGCAAAGACTGCCCATCAATATTTTGAATGTTTGGTTCTTGGTCCTGAGTATATTCCTCTTTTGCAAAATTTTCTATCTCAAAACCATCAATTTTCATTTGCAATCACCTTTGGGAAGCGTTCAATCACCTGGACAGTCTGACGCAATATATGAACTATCACCAAAATCGAGATTAGTAGAACTATTATTCCACCAGCTATACCGATCCAGCCGAATGCAAAATAACCTGCTACGGGGGTTGTAAGTCCAATGATTGCGAAGCAAAGGATTGATTCTACCTTTTGTCTTGATTTTTCATCCAATTGATCGATTTCTTCCTTTGTTTCATTTACGTACCAGTCGTCAAACTCACCACCATTTTGAATTTCTGCTTGTACTCGAGCAATCGCAATATGAGGCTCAACTGCCTCTTTAAGAAGCAAGTCTGTGAACAATTTACTAGTTTCGTACACTACTAATGGTGGGCCAATAGCAAGTAATAGTATCAATTCATTAGAGACGACTTCAGGCGAGACAACAAACGAGTATAAAACCAATGCGGAATAAATAGTTAGTACACCTAAACCTCCTCCACTATCATATGTGAACGATGGAATAATACTCATGGCCTGAACGAAATAGTTATCTCTATATTGGCATCTGAAGTCATAAGAAGGTTTCCGTGAATGATATCGCTCTTTTATTGATTTTGGCTATAATCTCTATGTCACTCCAGGTCCCAGTGGGTTGACGTCAACAGACCAGTGATCAGCGATATGAGTACGGGCGCGATCGCGACATGTCCACCGGCGTCTGATCGCGAGCGCGATTACCCCACTCATTAGTACGGTCGCGGTACCGACCCCGCCCTTGACACGGAGTTTATAATAAAACCTATATGTACCTACCGTATTATAGTTCAACCTATTAAGAAGAATGTCAAAAAGCGTTGCTACTACCAAGGTCGGTTTAGCGGTCGGCGACCGCGCTGGCGAATCCGACCTCGGTACCGTCGGGTGTCCCCCAGGTCACCTCCGCTCGTCGGAGAATTGCCGAATCGTTGTCTAACTTCGACCATTTTTCGAGCGCGTACGTGGCGCCCCCGACAAACGCACTGGGTTCGTCGCAAGTCGAATACGGAAGAAGGCGGCACCAAGGATGTCGACCAATCGGTAGGTAGCCATAAAATTTACCGAGAGTTCGAGAAAACCTCTCTTAGCTGGTGTTCAGAAAGGATCGGAGGGATTTGAACAACGCCCGAGAACCTGCTCACTGCGTTCGCAGAACCTCGGTCTCGTTCAAACCCTCCTCGTTCATTACTCACCGCTCACGACGTTGTTCGCGGTGAGGAAATGGGGTCGGAGGGATTTGAACCACGGTCGCAGCAACGCTGCTCCCTGATTCAAATCCTCCGAATTACATACCTGCGCCTCACGAGTTTGTTCGGCGCAGAGGTATGGGGTCGGAGGGATTTGAACCCCCGATCGACTGATATCTCCGGCGCGCCTCGGAACTCCAGAGGGTCATCACACGGACACTGATCAGGTGTCCGATCAGTATATCAGTCTGGAGTGTCGTCCCGGGCGCGGTGCCTCTGGAGTCAGTCGCCATGCCTGGCTTGGCCACGACCCCTCGAGTCTACGTTGGGCGATCTGCCCTAAAGTGGTTTCGATTCGGACGCTCCGTCTCGCGATTCAGAGCCAGGGAGCCCGTTCCTCCTCGTCATCGTCGAAGGGACTCTCGTCCTCCTCGAGCGAGTCGTCACTCGAGTCCTCGTCCTCGTCCGCGAGCGACTCCGCGGCCGACTGCTCCTGTCCGCCGTCGGTCGACGTCGACGAACCCGGACTCGAGTTCGAACTCGAGCCGCCGGGGTTGAACAGCGGCCCGGTGCCGACCGCGGGCGCCGATTCCGCCGAGGGCGACGGCGACGGGTTCGAGAACCGCGGCGAGCTCTCGCTCGACTGCGAGGAGGAGTCGTCCTCGCGCTCGAGCGGGATGTCGACCGCGAAGATGGCCGCGACCAGCAGCGCCGCCAGCGGCGCCTGGCCGAACGCCATCCCCAGAAGCGACAGCGGCAGTAGACCCAGCGCGACCGCGCTGCCGAAGCGGAACCGGTCGATGTCCATATACTCGCGCAGGTACGGGCCGCTGATGGCAACCCCGAGCGCGAAGGCGACGCCGACGACGGCCGCGAGGGTCGCGTTCGCGACCAGCGCGGGATCCTCCATCACAATAAACGCCGCGCCGGAGGGCTCGAGGCTGGCCAGCAGGCCGAGCCCGACGATCACGGCGGGACTGGGCAGGTACTCGCCGATCGTCGCGCTCGCGGTTTTGGCCGCGATCGCGAGGATGACGACCGCCGCGAACCGCTCGAAGACGGCCTCGTTGAGGACGGTGTCGATCGCCGGCGCCAGCGCCGCCTGCAGCGCCGCCAGCAGGATCAACGGAACTCCGACCAGCAGAACGACCGTGACCTGTTCGCGGGGCGTCCCGCTCATCTCGGCGAGGATCACGGCGACGGTGGCGCTGCCCCCGAAGATCAGCAGGCCGATCTGCACGGCTCCGAGGGGGTCGTCGAGCGCTCCCGCGAGAATCAGCGCGGGGAAGATCCCGTCGATCAGCGGGAGCATCATTACCAGCGCTAACAGCTTCGTATCGCCGCCCACCAGGTTCTCGAGCCGGAGGGCGACCGGGTGTTGGGACGTGCTCATCGATTAGGGTCGATGGCCGTGACCCGAGGCCGATGGGTGGTGTGAACGGGAGTGCCACGAAGGTGCGGCGAGCCAGTCCATCGAGAGACCTCGTGCTGTGAGTTTGGCTGTAAAGTTCCCGAAAATTTTGGTGGCGACGGCGGCAGCGCTCGTCTGGCCAACGGTTCGGGGGTTGCTGAAACTCACAGCGTTCATACACGTACGGTCTACTGGCCTGTCAATAAACGTTGCGTGAGAAGCGATTGCACAACTCGGCGTATCTCAGCCAATAACGCCCAGATCCTGACAAAGATGAACTCATCTGAATATGTGGTGCACGTTCCCGAACTGTGTGGTTCTACACGCCGTGTAGCGATTCCGCGGATCGAATCGCTCCGTACCGCCACCGACAGCGGTTCACAATCCCGACCCCGTCTCGCAACGCTTTTTGCCGACGCTTTCGGACAGTTTACATGGCGAACGACGCTCCCGAGCACGAGCCGTATTCTTCGAAACTTCAGGTACCGGAAGCGCTAACGTTCGACGACGTCCTCCTCCGCCCCAAGGAGAGTCGCGTCGAACCCGACGACGCCGACCTCTCCTCGCACGTCTCCCGCTCGGTCGAGCTCTCGGTTCCGATCCTCTCGGCCGCGATGGACACCGTCACCGAGAGCGGCATGGCCATCGCGATGGCCCGCCACGGCGGGCTCGGCGTCATCCACCGCAACATGAACATCGACGAGATGGTCGAGGAGATCGGCCGCGTCAAGCGAGCCGACGAACTCGTCATCCCCTACGAGGACGTCGTCACGGCCGACCCCGAGATGACCGTCCGCGAGGTCGACGACCGGATGGCCCGCGAAGGCGTCGGCGGCGCCCCCGTCGTCAACACGCGCGGGGAGGTGCTGGGTATCATCTCGAGTACCGACATCCGACCCCACCTCGAGGTCAACGAGGACGACCACGTCACGGAGGCGATGACCGACGAGGTCATCACGGTCCACGAGGACGTCGACCCCCGCGACGCGTTCGAGCTGATGTACGAGCACAAGATCGAGCGCGTTCCGGTCGTCGACGACGAGAACCTCCTCGTGGGACTCATCACGATGCAGGGCATCCTCCAGCGCCGCGAGTACAAGGAGGCCGTCCGCGACGAGGACGGTCAACTGTGCTGTGGCGTCGCCGTCAGCCCCTTCGAGCGCGAGCGCGCCGAGGCCGCCGACGAGGCCGACGCCGATATCCTGTTTATCGACACCGCCCACGCGCACAATCGCAACGTCATCGAGGGCGCCCGCGAGATCAAAGAGTCCGTCGAGGCCGACGTCGTCGTCGGTAACGTCGGCACCCGCGAGGCCGCCGAGGAGTTAGTCGAGTTCGCCGACGGGATCAAGGTCGGCATCGGCCCGGGCTCGATCTGCACCACGCGAGTCGTCTCCGGCGCCGGCATGCCCCAGATCACCGCCGTCGCGCAGGTCGCCGACGTCGCCAGCGAGCACGGCGTTCCCGTCATCGCGGACGGCGGCATCCGCTACTCCGGCGACGCGATCAAGGCGATCGCCGCCGGCGCCGACGCGGTCATGCTTGGCTCGTACTTCGCCGGCACCGACGAGGCCCCCGGCCGCGTCGTCACGATGAACGGCAAGAAGTACAAGCAGTACCGCGGCATGGGATCCGTCGGCGCGATGAAATCCGGTGACGCCGACCGCTACCTCAAGGAAGAACCCGAGGAGGAGGACGACTACGTTCCCGAGGGCGTCGAGGCCGCGACGCCGTACAAGGGCACGCTCAAGTCCGAGCTTCACCAGCTCGCGGGCGGGATGCAGTCCGGCATGGGCTACGTCGGCGCGCCGACGATCCCCGAGTTCAAGGAGCGCAGCGAGTTCGTTCGGGTCTCCTCGGCCGGCCAGGCCGAGAGCCACGCCCACGACGTCGTCATCACCGACGAGGCGCCGAACTACTCGCCCAACGAGTAACTCGAGCTGACGGGAGCGACGCCCCGCACTCGAGCACTCTCTCGAACGCTGCCGTTCTACCCCTCATTCGAGTTCGGACCGCCGAATTTTTCCCGTCGTCGTCTGCGGTAACTCCGCTCGGAACTCGATTTCGCGGGGATACTCGTACTCGGCCAGTCGGTCCCGGACCAGCTCGCGGATCTCTTCGCGCAGCTCCTCGGACCCTGCCGTCCCCGCGGCGGGCTGGACGACGGCCTTGATGATCTCGCCGCGACGGTCGTCGGACACCCCGACGACGCCGACCTGCGCGACCGACGGATGCTCGAGGATCGCCTCCTCGACCTCCCGGGGACCGACCCGGTAGCCGCTGGTGATGATGAGGTCGTCGTCCCGGGATTTGAACCAGAGGTAGCCCTCGGTGTCGCGCTCGGCGAGGTCCCCGGTCAGGTGCCAGGTCTCGCCGTCAGCCGTCCCCTCCGATGCGGATCGGATCCCAGTGCTCTGCTCGCTGCCGTCTCCTCGCTCGAGGGTCGCCGCCGCCGTCTTCTCGGGGTCGTTCCAGTACGCCTCGAAGACGACGGGATCCTCGCCCCGCCGGACCGCGATCTCGCCGACCACCCCCGGCTCGACTCGCTCGCCCGTCTCGGGGTCGAGCACGGCGACCTCGTGTCCGGGGACCGGTTTCCCCATACTGCCCGCTTTCGCGGGGAACCACTCCCGGCAGTTCGTCACGAGCAGGTTCGCTTCCGTCTGGCCGTACAGCTCGTTGACCACCGTCCCCTCGAGTTCGGTCTCGGCCCACTCGAGGATCTCCGGCGTGAGTGGTTCGCCGCCGGAGCAGATCGCCTGCAGGGAGAGCCCGTAGCGGTCAGCGGGGTCGTCGACGTCCATCAGCATCCGGATCGCCGTCGGCGGGAGGAAGGAACCGGTGACGTCGAACTCCGCCAGCAGTTCGAACGCGGTCTCGGGATCGAACGATCCCATCGGGTAGCCGACGACGGACTGGCCGTAGTGCCACGCCGGAAAGACCAGATCGCCGAGCGCGCCGATCCAGGCCCAGTCCGCGGGCGTCCAGTACGTACCCTCGAGCTCGCGCTCGAAGTACATCGAGAAGGCCGGACAGTGGCCCAGCCAGACGCCGTGGCCGTGGAGCACGCCCTTCGGTTTCCCGGTGCTCCCGCTCGTGTACATGACGATCGCGGACGTGTCGACGTCCGTCTCCGCGACGTCGTGATCGTCGTCCCTCCAGTCGATCGCCGTCTCGAACCGGGAGACCGACGCGTCGCCGACGGTACCGCCTTCGATATCGGGCTCACCGTCGACCACCAGCACGGCCTCGAGGTCGGGACAGTCGGGCGCGACTTCCCGAATCGTCTCCCACTGGGAGACGTCGACGACCGCGATCCGGGCCTCGCTGTCGGTCAGCCGGTAGCGCAGCGCGTCGGTACCGAACAGCACCGACAGCGGCAGCGAGACCGCGCCGACCTTCCAGCACGCGAGGTGGGTCAGGACGTTCGCGGGTTTCTGCGGAACGACGACGGCGACCCGGTCGCCGAACTCAAGCCCCAGCGACTCGAGAGCGTTGGCGACGGCGCTCGAGCGCCGATCGAGGTCGTCGAAGCTGTAGCGCTCGCGGCGACCGTCGGGGAACGCCTGGTGGAGAGCGGTTCGTTCGCCGTCGTCGTGTTTGCCGACCAGATCGACGGCCGCGTTGAACCCGTCGGGGACGTCCCACGAGAACGACTCGCGCGCCTCCTCGTACGTCTCCCCCTCGAGCGTGACGAAGTACGTCATTCGTGCTGTACGAGAACAGGTGTTATGAAAGAACTACCGCCGCTCGGAGTCCGACGACTCGACGGTGTTCGACCCGAGATGCGGACGAAGCGGGGTGAACGGGTGGCTCGTGCTTCGATCGAAAGTCCCCTCGTACGGGCCAGGGCTCACCACGAACCGAAGCGTGACGACAGAGAAGCCACTGGCCGGAGAGCCGTGAATCGACGAGGTTACCGTTCGTCGCTCGAGCGTTCGTCGCTCGAGTCGGTGGCATCCGACCGTCGACGAAGCCACTCGAGACCGAGCGCGCCGCCGAGGATCCCGGCGCCGGTCGTAAATCCGGGCGTCCCATCGGCGTCGTCGGGTACCCCATCAGCGTCGCCGTCATCCTCGTCGCCGCCGGAATCGGCGTCGTCCTCGTCAGCTCCGTTCTCGGTGTCGTCCGCTCCGTCGTCGGTCGGTTCCGCGGGCTCGTCGTCCGTTCCGCTCTCGTCCGTCTCGTCGTCGGTCGGTTCCGCGGGCTCGTCGTCCGTTCCGCCCTCGTCCGTCTCGTCGTCGTCCGCCTCACCCGTGTGACCGCCGTCTTCGCCCGCCGAACCATCGTCAGGGGAGTCATCAGCATCGTCTTCTTGCTCGTCGGCTGCTTCGTCCTCGTCTGGCTGTTCTTCGGTCGGTTCGTCCGATTCTGACTCCCCGTCGTCCTCCGGCTCGTCGTTCTCAGTCTCGTCTTCGGGTTCGTCGTCCTCCTGCTCGTCTTCGGGTTCGTCGTCCTCAGTCTCGTCTTCGGATTCGTCGTCCTCAGTCTCGTCTTCGGATTCGTCATCCGGTTCTTCATCTTCTGACTCTTCCGTCTCGGGACGAAGCGCCTGGAGTCGATCGCCGCCGAGGACGTAGATCGTTTCCCCGCTGAGGACGAAACCGCCGGAGACGTCCCCGACGTCGATATCCGGGTGCGTGAACTGCCACCGTTCCGTTCCATCCTCGAGGTCGAACCCGTACACCCCGTCCTTCTCTTCGATACCACCTGCCGTGTCGCACGGGATGACGAGCGTCTCTCCGGCGATAGCCGGAGGGTGCCACGCACCGGTCGGGCTATCCCCTTCCTGCCAGCTATCGTCGGTTTCGTAGTTCCGAACGGAGAATCCAAAATCGCCCGTCGTGACCAGCACGTCGTTCGTCGCGACCCGCGTGTAGAAGTAGCCTTCCTGAACGTCCACTTGCTCGCCCGTCTGCGGATCCAGATGGGAATATCTGACAGCGTGAGATCCCGTGCCGGTGAGTATTCTCTCCGCGGTCGCCTGAATATTCTGAGTGTGCCCCCACGTGGTGGCGTCCTCTCCAATAGCATCGACAGTGTCTGTCCACTGCGTCTCACCCGTGGCGACGTCGACGGCGACGAACCCGGCGCGCTCGTCGTTTCCGACGCCCGCGTAGACGAACTCGTTCGCAACGGCGACTGGAGTCGAGACGAACGCGACCGCCTGGCTGTCGTCGGAGTCCGACTGCTCGGGCGGCTCGAGTTCGACTGCGTCCCGGCTCTACCGCTCGCTGCCGTCCGCGACGTCGAGGGCGTAAAGCGTCTCTCCGGCGACGACGAACGCGGTGTCGAACGCGACCGTCGGGCTCGTCACGGCCTCGTCGTCCTCGAGATCGAACGTCTGCTCCCACTGAACGTCGCCGCTGTCGGCGTCCAGCGCCGTCAGCTCTTCGCCGCCGACGACGACCGTCCCGCCGTCGACCGCCGGCGTCGCGTACGCTGCATCGTCTTCGGCCTCGAGTCCGTCGGCCGTCCAGACGACCGAGCCGTCGCCGTCGTCGAGGGCGTGAACCTCACTTCCCGTTCGGAGATAGATCCGTCCCTCGGCGACGGCGGCGTACCCCGACTCGTCGTACTCCCAGGCGACCGTCTCCGGCTCCGGAAACGCACCGTTTGCAGCCACGGAGCCCGTGTTGCCTGCCGTTCCGTAGTAAGACGACCAGCCGTCGGGTTCCTCGAAGGGTGGAAGCTCGGATGCCTCGTCGTCACCGCCGTCCGCAGCCGTCGACAGCGACCCAAACGCTCCACCTGCTACGAGGCTCGTCCCCGCAGTCATCAGCGTTCGCCGGTTGAATCTCGACATGGTTTAGAGTTGATAGATGGTGGGGATAAACGGTTTGCTTGCACGAAGGTCAACCCTGCCAGAGTGTCGGTATCCCGTACGAAACGGGGCGACCACGAACTCCCAGACCTTCCGCTGGCCGTCGGGGAACGGAACCGAAACTCCGGTCCGGGTCTCGATCCGGTTTCTCGTTTTATTCCTCGAGCGAGCCGCTCACGCCCGACGGGGCTACGGATCCAGCGTCGGCGTCGAGAACGCCCCCGCGTCGGCGTCGGGGTCGTACTCCTCGATGGCGGCCCGAACGATCCCGAACACGCCCTCCTTCCCCCAGCGGGCGGTGTTGAGCTTCAGGTCGTAGAACTCCTGTTCGTCGATGTCGATCTCGTAGTACGACTCGTAGCGGCCGGCCTCGCTGACCTCCCGGACGCGCATCTCGGCCTCGGTCTCGAGACGATCCTCGATACGCTCGAGGCGGACGTGTTCGGGGGCGTCGAGCCAGATCCGCAGGTCCGCGCGCTCGCCCGCGATCCAGCCCGCGAGCCGGGACTCGAGGATGAAGGGTTTGTTCGCGGTGCCCCACTTCTCGGCGATCGACTGGAGGCGTCGATCGAGCGCGCGATCGATCTCGTCGTCGGCCTCCGCTTTCGCCGTCAGCTGGTTGAGGCTCATGTCGCGGTCCTCGGCGAGTTCGCGGAAGATGTCCCCACCGGAGACGTACGGACAGCCCGTCGCGTCGGAGAGGCGCTCACAGAGCGTCGTCGCGCCACAGCCCGGCGGTCCGGAGACGGTGATGAACAGTGTCGTGTCGATCTCGACGGTCGTCGTCGCACCCGTGGACATACGTGATCGCTCAACGGGTCGGGGTAAAAAGCGGTCCGTTCGAGCGAGGCAGCGGGAGTCAGAACCAGCCGCGCCGTTCGATCTCGAGGTCGACGTCCTCGAGCGACGGCTCGTCCTCGAGTCCGGCGACGACGTCGGCCTGGGACTCCGCCCCGCTCGTCGCCACGAGGGTCATCCCGTCGGAGGGCGCGTCCGCGTCGTCCCAGTCGATCTCGAGTTTCGCCCGCCGGAACCGCGTTCCGGTGACGAGACGGATCCCCTCGACGGCCTCGAGGGGAACCGAGAAGTTCTGCTCGTCGAGGCTCTCGAGTTCCGCGGGCGAGCTGTCGGCAACCAGCGCGCGGTCGCGTTCGCCCATGTCGGCCCGTAACAGCATCGACCGGTAGGACTCGCCGACGAAACAGCAGAGCAGTCGCTCGTCGGTGACCACCAGCTCCCAGAACTCGATCGAGTTCGGGCGCTGGCGGATCCAGTGGGTGAGCCGGGCGATCGGTTCCTCGGTCGCGGTCATCATCGTTCGAACAGCGGGTGGAGGTCAGCGGGCAGCTCTCGGCCGCGCTGGGTGGCGATCGAGACGAAGACGAACACGACTATCGTCACGAGCAGCGAGATCGCCTCGGCCGGAACCGCCGGCGGGTACGGGTAGACCGCCATGACGGCTTCGTTGAGCCACTCGGTGCCGGTGATCGCTGCGGCCTCCGGGATGACGTTGTAGACGATGTTGAAGGTCATCCCGACGACGAGCGCGGCGATCGCGCCCTCTTTCGTCGCACCCTTCCAGTTGAGCCCGAAGACGACGATCGGAACGAACGCAGCGGCGAAGAAGCCCCAGCTGATCGCCCCGAGGATGCCGACTAGCGCGTCGGAGTAGTAGACGACGCCGGTCGAGAGCACCGTCAGCCCGGCCAGCGCGCCCTGGGTGACGCGGAGCTCGGTCTTGGTGTCGGTGATCGGCTTGCCGAGCGAGCGGGGGATGTCCCGCGAGATGGCCGCCGCCCCGATGTTCAGGAACGAGTCGCTGGTGGACATGATCGCCGCGAGCAGGGCCGCGAGGATCAGTCCGGCGATGACGCTACCGGTGTGATCGAGCACGAAGACCGGGCCGACCTCCGAGGCCGAGAACTTCGCCTCGCGCTGGCCGGCCTCGACCATCGCGCGCATCGAGAGACCGGCGGAGAACGCGATCAGACTCGAAATTGCGTACGAGATTGCCGCGATCGGCGCACCCCACTTGAGGATCGTCAGGTTGCGACTCATGTAGAACTTCGTGATCAGGTGGGGCTGGCCGGCCGCACCGACCGAGAACAGGATCCACCAGGCGAGCCCGACGAGCACGGCGGTCGTCGCCCCGCCGAGCGCGCCGAACGGCGAGACGAGGTTCGGGTCCGCGGTCGCCAGGTTCTGCGAGATGTTCTCCATCCCGCCGCCGAACGACATCGCGTACGCGAAGACGAACCCGGCGCCGGCGATCATCGTGATCGCTTGCAAGAAGTCCGTCCAGACGCCGGCGATCATCCCGCCGAGCATACTGTACAGTAGTAGGATCAGGGCGCCGCCGAACAGTCCCCAGAGCACCGGAATACCGAAGATGGCCCGCATGACGAACTGGAGCGCGGCCAGGTTGACCGCGAGGTAAGCGACGACCCCGAGCGCGACGGCGACACCGCTGAGCCCGCGAACCCAGTCGCTCTCGTAGCGGACGTACATCGCGTCGGGCAGAGTCAACACGTTCCGGATATCGGCGAGCAGCCGCATCCGCTTCGCGAGGACGACCCACGTCAACAAGAAGCCAAGCGGCGCGGTGAAGAAGATCCACAGCGCGGTCGTCCCGAACTCGTAGACCAGCTCCGGGCCGCCGACGAAGCCGAACCCGGACTGAATCACCGAGAAGGCCGTCAGCGCAAGCACCCAGGTCCCGATGCTCTTGCCGGTGATCAGGAAGTCACTCGTCGTGTCCGTCCGCATCCAGCCCCAGACGCCGATCGCGATGACGATCAGCAGGTACGCCGCCCCGAAGCCGATGATGATCGGATCGTCGGCGACCGGAATACCGTCCTGCTGGAGGAGGGTTCCGGCGCTCGCGAGGAGTTCACTCATCGGCCGTCTCACCTCCGTCGGTGGCCTCTACGGTCTGTTTGGGTTGTTCGGGAGCGAGCGGGAACGACTCCCGGCGCTGTGCTTCCCGTGCGTCCTCGATGATCCCCTCGACGATCTCCTCGCTGCCGACACGATCGAAAATCAGCGCGTAGTAGATCGCGGCGAAGAGGGGCAGGAACCAAATAAACCCGAAGTAGACCAGCGTCGGAATCGGCACGCCGAGTACGTAGCTGTAGTCGGTCACGCCCGGCTCCCAGGTCAGCCAGATCCCAACGAGACCGATCACGAAGAACAGTCCCAACATCCCGATCAACCCGGTGTAGGGCGCGAGATTCGGGTCGCTCCCGTCCCGTTCGATCGTCGCCACGGCGAACACCGACAGAATGACCGCCGCAGCGACGAACGAGAACACCCTGTACAGCCCGAGACTCGCCGTCACGAGTGCAAGCGCCGACAGGACCCCGACGACGATCATCGTCGTGTTTCGCGTCATCGGTCACTCACCCCTCTCTCGAGTCGCCGGTCCGGCCACCCGCCGACGTTCTCGACGCGCTTCCCACGTCCCCCGCGGATCACCCTCGAGACCGGCCGCGCTCGGCCGACTCGTGGCTTTCTATCATGAATCATCGTCCTATTACACACAATAGATTGCCGAGAAGGTGATCGTTAACATGTTAAACTCCGTCGCCTCCCGTCGAAAGGAGCCGCGCAAATCGGACGGTGACGCCGCGAAAAGTAATACTGACGGTCGCTCGGTTCCGAGGATCGAACGTGAACCGCCGCAGGGTACTGCAGTCCGCCGGGACCGTCGCGATCGTCGGTCTCGCGGGCTGTATCGACGGCGTCCAGGACCACTTCACGGGGAGCCTCCAGAGTCCGGTTCCGATCGAGATGACCAACGACGGGGACCACCCGTACAACGTTAGTCTCGATGCCGTGACTCGAGGCAACGGCCGGGAGACCTACGAGGAGAGCTACACGATCACCCCCGGCGAGCGCGTCGCTCCCCCCCACCTCGAGGGGGAGGACCAGCAGTTCCGCGTTACCCGACACGGCGACGACGATATCGAGGATCTGGTCGAGATGGGGACGATCACCGACGAGACGAACCTCGTGTTGATCAGCCTCTACGAGGACGAGATCGAACTCGAGATCATCGAGGACGAGGAGGAAGCCGAAGAGGAGCAAGAGGAGGTCGAAGAGGAACACGACGACGGATCCGAACGCGAGGACGACGCGTCTCAGGGGTAGGGGTGGAACGGCCGCTCGAGCCGGGGCTCGAACCCGAGCTCGGTCGGAACCGTCCGGGCGCGCTCGCCGAAGAACGGTTCCCGGGTGAACAACGGCTGCGCGCCGGGAACGACGACTCGAACGCCCTCGAAGCCCAGCCCCTCGACGTCGCGGGTCGTCAGCCGCGCCGCGTGCGGCGCCAGTCCGGCGTCGACCGTTCGTGCAACGAGTTCCTCGAGCGCCTCGCGGCCGGTCGGAACCGGATCCGGCCCGACGCTCGCCGCGGGAACCGTCCGGTCGACGTCGACGAAGGCCTGCGCGGGCTCGGGGAACGAGGCGTACTCGCCGATCGCGGCCGAGGCCTCCGCGGCCTCGTCGGGGCCGAGCCCGCGCAGTTCCATCCAGTTCTGTAGCGCCTCCGCCAGCGCCGCCGTCGCCGCCCCGGTGGCGTCGAGCCCGGCAGCCGAGCCCGCGGCGAAGGCGGGCCACTCGCCGTCGGCACCGCCGCTCTCGGATTCGCGGTGGACCGCCACCGCGACCACGGGGACGTCGACGTCCTGAGTGACGAGCATCGGGGTCACCTCGAGCCCCTCGCTCCGAGCCCGACGCTCGAGAGCGGCGAACGACTCGCTCTCGACGGCGAGCCCGAGGGGGTCGAACGTCGAGTACCAGGCGAGCATCGTCGCGTCGCGCTCTATGACCTCCGTCAGCCCCGACAGCAACGCGTCGACCGTCGACGAGCCCAGTCCCAGTCCGGTCGTGATCGCGGGGACGAGTCGTTCGCCGGGCTGGGGAAACTGGACGGCCGCCGCGGGCAGGTGGGTTCGCTCACCCGTCTCGAGGGTCTCGCCCTCGACCCAGCGGTGCTCCTCGTCGGGATCGTACTCGGGGGCGTCGTCGGGTCGAACGAGATCCGTCGGCGAGACCGTCCGCTCGAGGTCGGCCTCGCTCGCGTGAACGAAATCGCCCTCACGGTAGACGCCCGCACAGTAGCGCTCGAGGCCCTCGCCGACAGCCTTCATCAGGGCCGCGTTCCAGTCGGGATCAACGCCCGCCGCCTGGTTGGCCGCGCTGGCGTCGCTGTACCCGCTCGTGTCGGCCGTCGTCGCGAGGTAGTACGGCGCGGGGAACGACTCGACCTCGCCGATCGTGCTGACGATCCCGACCCGGTCGTCGATCGCCTGGTCGGCGTGTTCGACGGCGTGCTCGAGGTCGAACGGCTCGTCGTCGCGCTCGAGGGATCGATCCCGTTCGCCGCCGCAGTCACAGCCCGGAACCGGGAGAACCCGCCGACGGCTGTGGGGGACCTCGACGACGTGGCCGATCACCGAGCGCTCCTCACCAGAGAGCACCCGTACACACTCCCGACCCGCCAGCGCACCGGCGAATCGGGCCGCGCTCGAGTCGGCGCGGGGCTCGTCGGCGGCCGACTCGAGGTTCGAGTCGACGCGGGCACGCAGACAGTCGAAACAGCCCGTCGCGGGGGCAAAACCCGAGACGGCGGCGTCCAGCTCCGGGATCGGACGGCCGCCGACGCCGCCGACCTCGACGGCGATCCACGGCGTGTTCCCCGCGAGAGCCGCCTCGTTCGCTCGGTCGAACGTCGCCGCGCCGGCGACGTCGCTGACGACGGCGAAGCGGGCGTCCTCGAGGGCTGCCGGTCCAGCCGAACGGACCGAGACGTCGACGTCCTCGAGCGCGGTCTCGATGGCGTCGCGGACGGGATCCTCACCGACGACGGAAACGTGCATACTCGATCCTCACAGCGGGCGGTAAAAAACGCCGCGCTCGAGGGCTACTCCTCGTCGCGCAGTCGCTCGAGGACCTCCTCGGCGTTCTCGACGGCCTGCTCCTTCTTGGCGGGGTAGGCCTCGACTTTCGCCCGGAAGGTGATTCCTTCGCCGGAGCGGATCTCCCCGGCGAAGGCGGCCTGCTTGTCCAGCCGCAGGAACAGCTCGGTGTTCTCGGTGACGCGGTCGTCGAGTTCCTCGAGGAAGGTATCGAGCTCCTCGAGGTCGGCGAGCCGCGAGAGGACGTGACGCACGTCGTCAGCGTTCTCGACGCGGGCCGAGAGGACGAGGATGCGGTCGCCGTAGTGGCCCTCGCTCTCGACGCGTTCGATCTCGAACTCCTCGGGGAGGAGGGTTCGAAGCGCCTGCTCGACGCGTTTCTCGTCCTCGGTGGCGTAGCAAAACGCCCGCAAGTCGACGTAGTGAAGGGGTATCTGTGGCATCTGCGGGTACAGTGCGGATCGCTGGTTCGGAACGGACGGGCGACCGTCGGGTCGCCCCGATCGGATTACTCCTCGTCTTCGTCGTCGGCCCCGTCGGCCGCCTCGAGGGAGTCCTCGGGGACGCCGGTCTCCTGGCCGTCCTCGAAGCTGATCGTGTAGGTGACGTCGCCGAACATCGACTCCATCGTCTGTGTGACGGTGCCGGTCTCGCCGTCGAACTCGCTGTGCTCGTCGTGCAGAACGACGTCGTCCTCTTTCTCGAAGCTCATAGTGGCCGTTCCCCGGCGCGAGGTAAAAAGGGACTGATTCGCCGCGCGGAAGCCGGTACCGGGCCGGCTACCGCATACTCTCGAGGGCGTAGACGGTGTCGGACATGAGCCACGCGTCGTCGTTCGCGGCGTCTTCGATACTCAGGGCGAAAAACGAGTCCCGGCCGTCGTCGACGGTGATCCGGTAGCTCTCGCTCCGCAGCTCGGTCGTTCGCTCGGGCGGCGTCGGGTCGGCGGTCACACCCGAACTCGGCAATCCGGAGGGATAACTGGCCCGGTTCCGGTCTACAGGCGGAGCAGGCCGAGTGCCTCGGGGTCGTTCGAGAGAGCGAAGCTCTCTCGTGACTGAGCGGAGCTTCGCTCCGCGATGTCCGCGAGACCGAAGATCTCGCTTGATGACGAGACACCTTCGGTGTCTCGAACCACTTGACCCCGAGGCGGTTTACAGGTCGAGCTCCTCGAGCAGCGCCTCGGCCGCGGCGCTCGAGGACTCGGGGCCGCGGGCGGTGAGCAGGTCGCCGTCGACGGTGACGCTCGTGTCGGCCTCGAGTTCGGGATCGAACTCGCCGCCCGCAGCCTCGACCTCGTCGGCGACCCAGTAGGGCAGCTTGCGACCGTCGGGCATCACGTCGTTCTCGTCGACGATGTCCTCCTCCCACTCGTTGGGGAAGCCGGTGACCTCTCGGCCGTTGACAATAAAGGCACCCTGGCTGTCGCGGGCGAACCCGAGCATCCCGACGGCGTGACAGACGATCAGGGACTTTCCGTCGTCGCCTTCGACGGCCTCGCGGAGGAGTCGGCGGGCGTCACTGTCCTGGTTGACGTCCCACACGGTGCCGTGGCCGCCCGGGAAGACGACGGCGTCGTAGACCTCGCCGTCGGCTCGCGCGACCGGAATCGGGTCGTTCAGTCGCTCGTCGCTCTCGTGGACCTCCCGGACGTGCTCGGCGGTCTCCTCGCCGACCTCGTCGGGATCCGCCGACGTCTCGTCGAGTTCGGGCGGTCCGCCCGACGGCGTCGCGACGGTGATCTCGACGCCGGCGTCGGAGAGCGTCTCGAGCGGCTCGATGCACTCTTCTCCCCAGTAGCCTTCCTCGCTGACGACAAACAGGGCTTTCGTCATACCCGAAGCGAGGGTCGGAAGACGGAAAACGACGAGCCTGGATGCTGCCGCGTTCGCGAACCGACACGTTCGAGTCGAAGACAGTCCCGACGTTCGGGAATGGCTTTTTCGAGGACGCCGGTGGAGGGTCGAACTGTTATGACCGGCCGACGAAACCCCTTCGACCACCTCGAGGAACTGTTCGACCGACTGAACCGCCAGTTCGATGAAGCCGCCAGAAGCTGGGAGAGCGAGCAGGGTGAGCAGTTCGCGTTCGGAACCGGAACGACCACGCTCGATCTCGCCGACCACGACGACGAGTTCGTCGTCACCGTCGACGTTCCCGGCTACGAATCCGAGGACCTCGACAGCCGGCTCTCGGGCGAGACCCTCTACATCAGCGGCGAGCGCGAACACGAAACAACCGACGGACGCGACGACGACTATCTCCGCCGCGAGCGCGAGCTCGAGTCGTTCAGCCGCCAGCTCACGCTTCCCGAGCCCGTCGACGCCGACGGGATCGAGGCGACGGTCAACAACGGCGTGCTGACGATCCGCCTCCCCAAGCTCGAGCCCGGCGAGGGGGTGCACGCGATCGACATCGACTGAGACGGTCTGTCGTCTCGGTTTCTCGGCGAAACCGAATCCGGACTCCGTTTCGTCGGAAGTGACGGACAGCGGTCCGTCTGCCCTCAGCTCTTGGCCTCGAGCGCCTCGAAGAACCGGTCCGGGAGCCGGCTCCCGACGACCGTCAGCAGCTCCCTGGCCTCGGGGTCGATATCGTCGGCGATCGCTGCCAGCTCGATCCGACCGCCGGCCATGTCGTGGTGGCCGCCGGCGGAGCCGAGCTCGTCGAAGCCGGCCTCGAGGGCCTCGCCGATGTCGATCTCGGGGTCGATCGACCGGGCGCTCAGCCGGATCGCGTCGTTGACGACACCGTAGACCAACACCGTGTCGACGTCCTCGAGGTTGAGCAGGTAATCTGCCGCCTGTGGCAGCGCGTCCGTTTCGCGGGTCCGACCGACGGTGGCGACCATCGACGAGCCCTGCCGCTGACGGGTCGCGATCGCCCGCCCGATGGCGTCGAGCGTCGCCGCGGAGAAGGCGCTGCCGTACAGCTGGTCGAGCACCTCGAGTTCGGCCTCCGGGTAGACTGCGAGCGCGGCCTCGTACTCGCGGCGGGACGGACTGCGAACGAAGTCGAGCCGTTCCCGGTGGAGCGCGAACAGCAACGCCGAGGCCAGCCGGGGGGTCGGCTCGATCCCGAGATCCTCGAGGTACTCGACGAAGATCGTCGCCGTCGCCCCGTAGTCGACACGGACGTCGACGAACGCGGCCTCGATCGGATCACCGGGGTGGTGGTCGATGACGATCTCCGGGCGAACCGTCTCCGGCAGCTCGGTGTTGGCTCCGGGCTGGGAGTGGTCGACGAACGCGACGGCGTCGTAGTCGTCGAGTTCGGTCTCGTCGAGGGTTCGCAGCGAGAACTCGAGGACCGAGACGAACGCGCGGTTTTGCTGGTGGGAGATGTCGCCGCCGTAGGTGATCGCTACCTCGTCGACGCCGACGTGGTCAGCGATCTCCTCGAGGGCCAGCGCGCTGGCCAGACAGTCGGGATCGGGGTTGTCATGACAGACGATAGCAAGCGAGTCGCGGCTCTCGAGAACCGCGGCGAGCTCGACCGCGCGGGACATGGGACGCTGTAAGGGGTCGAAACGTTTGAACGCCCCTACGGTTTCGTAGGAATTACACCGGAAATCAAACGTTATGACGGGGTAGAAGCGCCATATCTCGCGATCACCGTCGGTAAGCGACAGGTACTCGATCGGTCAGTCTCCCGTCAGCGCCTCGCTGGCCGGCGCGAACGGAATCTCCGTGCCGAGCCCTTCCTCGCGGGCACGCTCGTAGAGCATGTGAGCTGCGGCGACCGTCTCGACCCCGGTCCCGCCGCTGTCGAAGACGGTGATCTCCTCGTCGTTCGTCCGTCCGGGTTCGACGCCGGCGACGACCTCCCCGAGTTCGGCGTGGACGTCGGCCTCGCTCACGGCGCCGGCCTCCATCGCCGCGATGAAGGCGCCGGCGTCGAACGTCGCCCGTTCCCGCAGATCGGGGACGTACGTTGCCCGCTCGATCGTCGTCGTGTCGAGCTCGCGGCTGTCGGTCCCGTACTGGCCCATCGCCGTAACGTGGGTCCCGGGCTCGAGGTCGTCGCCGTCGAAGACCGGCTCGCTCGCCCGCGTCGCCGTGATGACGATATCCGCACCGGCGACCGCGTCGGCGCTCGAGGTGACGGCCCGGACGTCGGCCGCGAGTTCGGCGTCGAAGTCGGCGGCGAACGCCTCGCGGTTCTCGGCCGTCGGCGAGTAGACCCGCACGTCGGCGAGGTCGCGGACGGTCGCCGTCGCTCTGAGCTGACCGCGTGCCTGCGCGCCGCTGCCGACGATCCCGAGCGTGTCGGCGTCTTCGCGGGCGAGCGCGTCGACGCCGACGGCGCCGGCCGCGCCGGTCTTGAAGGGGTTCATGCTCGCACCGTCGAACAGCGCCAGGGGTGCCCCGCTGTCGGCGTCGAACAGCGGCAACACGAACCAGGCGTCCTTGGCGCCGAACCCGGCGCTGTACGTGTACCCTCCCATGACGCCGCTATCGGGGAGGATGGCGGTGTAGCCGGTGAGCATCCCCTTCGGCTCGTCGCGAAAGAGCTTCGATCTGGGCTGGGCGGGGGCGCCCTCGCCGCGCTGTCGGTACCCCTCGCGGACGGCGTCGACGTACTCGGCGGGAGTCGCGAGCCCGTCGACGTCCTCACTCGTCAGAAACAGGGTGTCGGTCACACCGGGGAGAACAGCGGGAAAGGAGAAAGGGATACCGGCTCGAGGTCGCGCTCAGTCCGCGTTGAGTGGCTGGGGCGTCGACTGGACGTCCTCCGTCGAATCGACTGGCGTATTAACGAACATTGCGTGGCCCATAAGCACCATTGCGGCGAACGCTCCGGCCGGTATCGCCGCCGTCACTGACAGGCCGACGAACGTCAGTGCAGCGGTGATGCCGAGCAGTGCGACTGGGATGAGACCGAGAACAATGTCGTAGTATCCAGTCATAATGTATTCTATACTATGCCGAATAGTAGCATAAGTGTTTCCCATAATTAGCTGATAGTGGACCTGTATTGGTGAAGATGGATTCTCATAACTTATCGGGCGATTATATTGTGAGCTGTGGTGTGGAATTATCGGTTCTAGAGGTCGATACGCCGCAAGAGGTTCCGACTCGCTGTCGAGTTCTACCGACCAAATCGCACGACTGTGGCGGCCTTCGATCTTCGTTTCCCGATCCGAACCGAACAAAACGATCGATGATTACATTCTATCTCTCGCGTGTCGACAAAAACGGATTGCTCGGTTTCTGAGAGGAGCGATAGAACCTCGGCTTTCGAGGTCGACGAAACGACTCATCGGCGTCTCCGGTTACCCTCGGGAGCGAACGTACACCGCGTAGGCGCCTCGCCAGCCGACGAGCGCGAGCAGTCCGAACCCGGTCATCACGAGCGGGAACGGCCAGGCCGCGCCACCGTCGAACAGCGCCGACGCCCGCAGGATCAGGCCGACGTTCGCCGCCGCGACCCAGGCGACCGTCGTTACGCGGACGGTACGGGCGAGCGACGTTGCGACCCCAGAGGCGTACAGCCCCGCCAGCGGAGCCATCGCGAGCCAGCCGACGGCGAAGGGGACGACCGTCTCGAGAGCGACCAGCGGTTCGGCCGTGGGGTCGATGCCGTGGCTCAACTGGCCGACGAGGATGATCCCGGCGACCAGGGCGAGATCGACCGCACCGAGCGCGAGCGACCGGCGCTCGAGCGCTTCCGTCCCACGAGCGTTCGACGAACGGGCTGGAGCGTCCATACTTCGTTCTCGCAGCGCCGTCCATATCGATGTCTCGGTTTCTCGGTGGGGCGTTCGAGCGCTACTCGGCTTCAGAGGGGCGGGTGACCGTCCCGAGCACGCGCTGGGAGAACTCCACCTCTGAGAGTTCGTCGTCGAGTCCAGCGAACCACTCCCCCTCGACGTGCCAGTGTCCACGCAACTCGCCGTCGGTCGACAGCGAGGTCACCTCGAGCCGGCCGGGCGTCCAGTCGCGCTCTTCGGCGATCGCGAGCAGCATCCGAACGACGGAGCTCACCTCGTCGGTCGTCACGAACGGCGCCTCGGCGACGGTCTCGTACGCGAGGTCGATCGCCGCGCCGTCGGCGGGCGTCTCCGCATCGCCGTCGTCGGGCCAGGAAACGTCGGTGACGTAGATCCCGTTGCTCATCAGCCGATTCTCGAGTGCGATATCGACGGCGTGATCCGGTGACATACCACCGAGTTGGGCCGGTACCCCTAAAAGCGATTACCCGCTACAGCGGCTCGACGAGGTCCTCGAGCGCCGCGGCCGGATCGTCGGCCTTCGCGACGCCGCTTGCCAGCAGGACGCCCTCGGCACCGAGGTCGCCCGCGGCGACGACGTCGTCGCCGGTGCTGATACCCGCACCGCAGAGCACGGAGACGTCCGAGTCGACGCTCGCTGCCGCGTCGACGGCGTCCTCGACGACATCGGGGTCGGCCTGGCTGACGGGGGTGCCAGTGCCGATGAGCTCCGGCGGCTCGACGGCGACCGCGTCGGGGCCGAGCGCTGCCGCGGCGCCGATCTGGGCCGGGTTGTTCGCACAGACGACCGTCTCGAGGCCCGCGCGTTCGGCCGCGCGAACCGAGCCGTCGACGTCGGCCAGCTTCAGGCGCTGCTCGGAGTGGTTGATCAGCGTGCCGTCCGCGCCCGCGTCGGCGACCGACTCGGCGAGCGTGTGGCCGGTGTTGCTGCCGTGGTCGATCGGATCGACGTGCTGGGCCCAGGTCTCGACCCCGGTCTCAGCGACGCGCTCGAGGTGGGCGGCCTGGGGCGCGACGGCCAGTCGGGCGTCGGTCCGATCGTCGACGTCGCGGACGGCCTCCGCGACCTCGATCGGATCGCACGGGTAGGTCTTGAGGTTGACGAGAACGAACATACCAGAGACGCCCGTCGCTGGAGAGAAATAGCTTGCGAGTCGGTTCCAGCTAGTCTTTGCGCTTAACGACGTCGCCGAGGGTGTAGCTGCCCGACGCCGATCCGCCCGACCACTCCGAGTCCTCCGCCGAGCCGCCCTCGGCGCTCAGGTCGATCCCGAGGTGGCTCTCGAGTTTCGACTGCACCTGATCGCTGGGGAGCGTGTCGCCCCGTTCGATCTTCCGGACGAGACTGGCCTTCTCGTTGAGCTCGTTCGCCAGCTCGGACTGGCTCAGACCCTTCTCCTCGCGAGCGTTGCGGACGCGGTCGTCGTAATCGGTCGCCAGCTCGTCCATGTCGTCGAACATGTCCTGACGGCGCGAACCACCGGAACTCGAGGACGTCGACCCGCCGCTCGTGGCGCCGCCGGAGCTCGAACTCGAAGAGCTCGAGCCGGTCGAGTACTTCGTGGAGGAACTCGAGCTGCTAGGCTGTTTCACCTCCGTCCCGAACTCCGTACAGTTCGAACACACGTCCATCTTCGCACCCTCGACCTTGATCGTCTTCGGAGACGACGTCTCGGTGCCACACATCTCGCATTGAACCATGAGAGAGTCTATATCGTGACGCGTCATAAACCATGCGGCGCGGTCCCAGCCTTCCGAACTCGGCGTCGACGGGGGCGGTTAGTCGAGGGCGATCCAGGCGTAGTAAAAGCGCTGGAGCGCGGTGATGTGGCCGACGACCGCAAGAAAGACCAGCAGCCAGCCGATCAGCGTCAGTCCGCCGTAGACGCCGGAGATCGGGTACGCGAGGAAGCCGACGAGACCGATGAGCACCAGCCGGTCCGCGCGGCCGATGAGCCCGCCGTAGACCCGATCGAGGCCGACCGCCTGGGCCTGCGTGCCCAGATAGGAGGTCATCACGACGCCCGTCACCGCCAGAAAGCCCAGAAAGTAGCTCTCGACGCCGGCCGCCATCCCACCGATGATGACGATGTCGGCGTAGCGGTCGATGACGTGATCGAGCAGGTCCCCGCCTGCGGATGCGGTGTTCTGCTCGCGGGCGAGCGCCCCGTCGATGACGTCGAGCCAACCGTTCAGAAAGACCAGTATTGCGGCCGCGACGAACCAGATCGGCGCCACTCGCCCGCCAAGCAGGAAGGCGAGCGCCGCCAGCACCGCCATCCCGAACGCCAGCAGGCTCACGCCGTTGGGCGTCATCCCCAGGCGGTCGAATCCCTCGACGAACGGGTCTAGGATTCCGGAGACGTAGGGGCGAAGCTGATCCAGCGTCATTCGAGGTACCCCACGAAGTCGACCTCGCCGGCGCTCGGCTCCCGGTCGCCCGCGACGACGGCCTCGAGGTCGGCCACGATCCTCTGGGGATCGCGGTCGGTCGTGTCGATCTCGTAGACCGACTCGAGGCCGTGCTCTTCGACCGCCTCCGCGAGGACGACGTCCAGCGCCTCGCTCTCGGCGTTCTCGGTCGCCTTGGCCTCGCTCTCGCCTCGCTCGAGCAGCCGCTGCTCGAGCTGTGCGGGCTCGCAGCGCAGAACGACGATACGGTCCGCCTCGAAGTGGTGTGCCAGGTGGGACTCGATCACCGCGCGCTCGTAGTCCGCGAGCCGATCGGCCAGCGCGTCGAGGTCGGCGATCTTGCTCTCGCGGTCGGGGTCGATCGCGGTGTACAGCTCCTCCTCCTCGAGGGTTTCGTTGAGGTGGATCACCTCGAGGGCGTCGCCGTCTTCGATCGCCGACTCGCCGTCTGCGAGCCGGTCCTCGAGCAGTTCCGTCGCCGTGGTCTTTCCGGTGCCGGGGGTGCCGGTGACGGCGACTCTCACGCGTCGGTCACCTCCCCGCGCTCGAGGGCCAGATCCTCGAGCACGGCGTTTACCGTCTCGACGGCGCGTTCGGTCTCCTCGTCAGTGCCACAGGTGATCCGGATACAGCCCGGCAGGCCGAAGCTCGAGCAGTCCCGGACGATGACGCCCCGCTCCTGGGTCGCCTCGGCGACGGCCGTCGCGTCGCCGACCGCCGCGAGCGCGAAGTTGCCCTCGCTGGGCCAGACCCGCGCGTCGAGATGCTCGCGCATGTACTCGCGGGAGTCGCGGGCCGTCTCGACGGTTCGCTCGACGTGTTCGTGGTCGTCGATCGCGGCCAGCCCCGCTCGACAGGCGATCTCGCTTGCCGCGAAAGGGGTGTTCACGCGGGCGTAGGCGTCGGCCCACTCTGCGGGCACGATGGCGTATCCGAGTCGAACCCCGGCGAGGCCGTATGCCTTCGAGAACGTCCGCAGGATGGCGATATCGTCGCGGGCCTCGAAGCCGTCCCGGCCCTCGAGCAGGGAAACGGCGCTGTCGACGTCGGCGAACTCGCCGTAGGCCTCGTCGACGACGACCAGCGTCTCCTCATCGGTCTCCTCGGCGACCTCCTCGACGTCTGCGAGCTCGATCGTCGAGCCCGAGGGGTTGTGCGGGCTCGTGAGGTAGACGATCCGCTCGCTGTCGTACGCCGAGAGCACCGTCTCGGGCGTCTGGGCGAAGCCCTCGTCGCGCTCGAGGGTGTACTCCCGGACGTCGCCGTGGTGAAAGCGGGCGCTCATCCCGTAGTAGGCGAAGCCCGGCGAGGGGACGAGCACGTCGTCGCCCGGCTCGAGGGTGGCTCTCGAGAGGTAGTCGATCGCGCCGTCGCCGCCGTTTGCGAGCCACACCTGCGAGGGGGCGACGCTCCACCGGTCGGCGATCGCGTCGGTGAGGTCAGTGTGGGTCGATTTGGGGTAGGAGCTTACGCTTCCGGCGGCCTCCCGGATGGCGTCCGCGGCCGCGGGAGAGGGGCCGTGAGGGTTCTCGTTCGAGGCGAGTTTGATGAACTCCGAGGGGTCGCGCCCGAGTTCGCGGGCGACCTCCTCGATGCCTCGCCCCGCCTCGTAGGCGACGTGGTCGGACAGGTCGCGCGGTTGCATACGCGAACCCTGTTTCCGGCGGCTCTTAAGGGTGCTCACCTGCTCTCGTCGGTCGCTCCGAACTCGAGCGAGAGTTATATTCGAACAGATAGATTTGCACGGCCCGACATTCTGATTGTGCTTTTCAGAGCTCTTGAACCCACTAAGAATGCTTTTTCGTGAAGAAAGAAGTATATTGATCTATAGATAGTTCAGTGTGGCCACATGACTCAGGACGCGGAACACGGTGACGAGTACGATCTCTCCGGGAGCCCCAGACGGGGGCTGACGATGGCGACGATGGCGTTTTTCGCCGGACTCACCACGATCGCCTTCTACGGCGTGGCGGGACCGACGTTCCAGGAGGTGCTCGGGATCTCCGGGGCGCTGTTGGGATTGTTGCTGTCGTCGCCCCACATTAGCAAGGTAGTGCTCCGAGTGCCCTTCGGCGCCTGGGTCGACGACATCGGCGCGCGAAAGCCGATCCTCATCCTCCTCGGGATGACGCTCGAGGGTTCGTCGTGATCGCGGGGCTGAGCGCGATCTGCGTCGCCGTCGCGATCCTGCTGAAGTTCTTCGGCCCCGAACCAGCAGCAGAGATCGACGAGTCCGCGATGCACTGATTCGACGAGAACTACGGATCGTCCGTTCCGGAACGAACCGGTTGGAAGGGACGTACGCTGTCGAGCGAGTCGGCAACGGGACGAGCGGACGTCGAGGCGACGGTCGCTACGGCCGCGAGATCGTCACCGAGACCGGCGAGTTCCCGATGACGCTCTTGGCGACGCTGCCGACCAGGATTCCGGAGAGGCCCGACCGTCCGTGGCTTCCCATGACGACGTGATCGACGGTTTTGGAGTCGGCGACGTCGACGATCACCGACGACGGATCGCCCGTCTCGAGCACCGTCTCGACGGCGACGTCGTCGCCGAGCGTTCGCCGCGCGTCCTCGAACAGCTCTCGGGCCTCCTCCTCGCGCTCCTCTCGAATGCCTTCCGCCGCGGCGCCGGCCGCGCCGTAGGTGACCTCGTCCATCTCGAGGACGTGCAACAACACGATTTCCTCGGGATCGAACAGCTCCGTCGCCTCCTCGAGTGCCGCTCGAGCGGGGTCCGAGTCGTCGATCGGAACCAGCAGCCGTTCGTTCATGCGTCCAGCCACGGTAGCGCCGCCCGAAAGGGTTGTGCCTGCTTCCCAAGGCACGGAATCGACCACGGGTCGAGCCGAACTCGAGCGAACATCCTGCGTGCGAGCGGGACGACCACCGAGGGGTGCCCACGCCGGTTCGCGACTCGGATCCGTCGGTGGAAACCGGACGATACCGGCAAGCTCGTCCGGGAAGTGGTACTCTCTCACATATTCCTGAACGAAGAGTTATTCGAACGGAACCCCTGATTCGAGTATGAACGCACTGGTGGCAACAGTCCTACAGCTCGAGGACCCGGGGATCGATCCGATGCTGTTTATCGGCGCTCTCGTCCTCGTGGTCGCCGCGATCACGGTCTGGCAGATGGTCGAGATCGTCGACGCCTACAATCGGGGTGCGCTGACGGTCTTCGGAGAGTACCGGAAGCTGCTCCAGCCGGGGCTGAATATCGTGCCGCCGTTCGTCTCCCGGGTCTACACGTTCGACATGCGGACCCAGACGATCGACGTGCCGACCCAAGAGGCGATCACGCGGGACAACTCGCCCGTGACCGCCGACGCCGTCGTCTACATCCGCGTGATGGACGCAAAGCGGGCGTTCCTCGAGGTCGACGACTACAAGAACGCCGTCTCGAACCTCGCCCAGACGACCCTCCGTGCAGTCCTGGGCGACATGGAGCTCGACGACACGCTCAGCCGACGGGAGATGATCAACGAGCGGATCCGCCAGGAGCTCGACGAGCCTACCGACGAGTGGGGCATTCGCGTCGAGAGCGTCGAGGTCCGGGAGGTCACCCCTTCGCCGGACGTCAAGGGCGCGATGGAACAGCAGACCTCCGCCGAACGGAAGCGCCGCGCGATGATCCTCGAGGCACAGGGTGAACGCCGCAGCGCCGTCGAGAAGGCCGAAGGTGACAAGCAGTCGAACATCATCCGCGCCCAGGGTGAGAAGCAGAGCCAGATCCTCGAGGCACAGGGTGACTCGATTTCGACGGTCCTTCGGGCGAAATCCGCGGAGTCGATGGGCGAGCGCGCGGTCATCGACAAGGGGATGGACGCCCTCGAAAACATCGGCCAGAGCGAGTCGACGACGTTCGTCATGCCCCAGGAGCTGACGTCGATGGTCGGGCGCTACGGCAAGCACCTCTCGGGCAGCGACGTCCAGCAACAGGACGGACAGCTCGAGAGCCTCGACTTCGACGAGGAGACCCGCGAGCTAATCGGACTCGACGACATCAGCGAGATCCTCGGCGAGATCGACGAGGAGCTCGAGATGGACGTCGAGGCGATGGAACAGGAGGCTCAGGCGATCCAGGAGGGCGAGGACATGGGTCGGAGCCCGGACAGCATCGACGTGCCGCGGGACGACGCCGAGACGCCGGGCGAGGAGTCGGAAGTCGACGGCCAGTAGGCGGGTTCGGGAGCGGTCGGAGTTCACATCGTTTTTTTACCGCGCTCGCGGACGCTACGGCATGCACGACGACCCCCGTTCCGCTCGAGAGGAGCGGACGATCTCGCGGTGGACGCGCTCGCAGGCGGCCGCGATCCGGCGCAGCGAGGAGACGCTCGCGCCGGTCGTCTACCCGCCCGCAGAGGACATCGACCCGGACCTGCACATCTGGGACACCTGGCTCCTGCGCAACCGCGACGGGACGGTTGCCGAGATCGACGGCTACCGCGTGATCTTCTCGCTGACGGCGCCGGCCGACCTCCTGCCCGGCAAGCGCCACGACGTGGCGACGATCCGATACTTCTACTCGAGGGACGGCCGCGAGTGGACCTGCGGCGGTCCCGTCTTCGACGAGGGGGCGGAGCAACGCTCCGCGGGTGGCCGGGCGAAGTCCGGCGACGACGTCCCGTTCGGCTCGCGCCAGTGGGCCGGCTCGGCCCTCTACGACGAGACGGACGGCGACGGAAAGCTGTACGTCTACTACACCGCCTCGGGAACCCGCGGCGAGACCGACCTCACCTACACCCAGCGCCTCGCCGTCGGTTCGGGCGGCACGGTCGAGACCGACGACGACGGCCTCGAGATCTCGGGGCCGTTCGACCACGAGATCCTGCTCGAGCCCGACGGCACCGAGTACGAGCGCGAGGAGCAGTCCCGTGGGATGATCTACACCTTCCGGGATCCGTGGTTCTTCGAGGACCCCCAGACCGGCGAGACCTGCCTGCTGTTCGAGGCCAACACCCCGGTTCCCGACCCCGAACTCGAGAGCGACCGGTACGACGCCGATCCGGCGCACCTCGATTTCAACGGCAGCGTCGGGATCGCCGTCTCGCCGTCGGGCGATCCGACGGACTGGGAGCTCCGATCCCCGATCCTCGAGGGCGTCGGCACCAACCAGGAGCTCGAGCGTCCGCACGTCGTCGTCCAGGACGGCCGCTACTACCTCTTCCTCTCGAGTCACGAGCACACCTTCGCCGAGGGGCTCGAGGGGTACGACGCGCTGTACGGCTTCGTCGCCGACTCGCTGCACGGCGAGTACGTCCCGCTGAACGAGTCGGGGCTCGTGCTCACCAATCCGGAGAGCGCGCCGTTCCAGACCTACTCCTGGCTGGCCTACCCCCACCGCGAGGAGATCCTCGTCAGCAGCTTCTTCAACTACTACGACCTGCGCGGGCTCTCGCTGGACGACGTGGCAAACCTGCCCGACGACGAACAGCAGCGTCGGTTCGGCGGCACCCTCGCCCCGACGGTTCGGCTCGGCGTCGACGGGACCGAGACGCGAGTGCTCGGCGTGCTGGACCACGGCCACCTGCCGCTGCCTCGCGAAGAGTTGCCGCCGTTGCTCTCCTCGTACCGCGACGGCGACGGCGACGGCGAGTACTAGTTCTCCCGGCCGACCGCGCGTTCCGACTTCCGCTTCCGCTCCCGCTCCTGCTCCCGCTTGCCCCGGACCTCCGGCCAGGCGGAGCCGAGCGTCCACACCTCGAGATCCTCGAAGACGGCCCGTCCGTCGGCGGCGTACAGCGCGATGCCGTCGCTGTCGGATCGGGTCGGGAAGATCCGCGTTGTCAGGCAGTGGCGCTCGTTCGCGAAGACCTCGACGACGGAGCCGTCGACGAACAGCCGCAGCGACAGGCTCTCGTCGACCGGCGTAACGGGCATCGAGATCGGCTCGCTCGAGGCCCGGTGGTCGGTCGTCGACGCCGACCGGTCGACGACGAGGTCGCTCTCGCGGGTGTACCGCAGCAGCGTCTCCTCCTCGCCGTCGGGGGATCCGCGTACGACGAGCCCGCACTCCTCAGCGTCGTCGAGTCGAATCTCGGCTCGGAGCTCGAACGACCGGCTGTTGAACGGGAGGTCGCGCCGTTCGTCCGCGAGCGCCGGAGAGCCGTCGTAGCCGCGCTCCTTCCGAAGCGCGGTCAGCTCGGCCGCGGGACGCTGTCGGAGCCGACCCGCATCGTCGAGGTCGATCTCGCGGGGCAACGAGAGGGTTCCCGACCAGCCCGCGTCCCACTGGAACTCGGGGCTTCGGTCGGGTTTGATCCATCCCCAGGTGAGCCAGCGGCCGTCGTCGTCGCGCAGCGACTGGGGTGCGTAGAACGCGCCGTGGTCGAGCAGTCCCGTCCGATCGACCTCGAGCGAGCCCTCGGCGTAGTCGCCGAGGTAGTACCGGACCTCCTCGTAGTTCGAGACGTGGAGCAGCCGTTTCTCGCCGAGGTCGAGCAGCTCCGGACACTCCCAGATCACGCCGTCCGTCTCGGGCTCGCCCGAGAGGATCGGTCCCTCGTATGTCCAGTCGGTGAAGTCGTCGTCCTCGCTGGTGTAGAGCAGGGCCGTCCCGCCCCCGTCCTCGATCCCGGAGCCGATGAGGTGGTGCCAGACGCCGTCCTCGAGCCAGACGTTGTGGTCGCGAAACTCCGCGCGCCAGTGGTCGCTCGAGCGAAGCCGCGGTTCGACGGGGACCGACTTGATGACCGGGTTCTCCGGGGACTTCTCCCAGCCGGTTAGCTCGTCGTCGGTCGCGGTCGCCAGACAGGGGAGCTGGACGTCGTTCCGGCCCCCGGTGTAAAGAATTTGGGGCGTGCCGTCGACGTCGACCGCACAGCCCGACCAGCAGCCGTCCCGGTCCGGTCCGTCCGGGGAGGGCGTCAGCGCGATCGGTCGGTCCTCCCAGGTCACCAGATCCTCGCTTACGACGTGGCCCCAGTGGATCGTCCCGTGGTGAGGGCCGCCCGGATTGTACTGGTAGAAGGCGTGGTACGTTCCGTTCCACTTGATCAGTCCGTTCGGATCGTTGAGCCAGTTGCCCGGCGGCGAGACGTGATACCGGGGTCGGTGGTGGTCGTCGGCCAGCCGCTTGCGGTCGGTCGACAGCGCGGGGGTTCCCTTGGGATCGTGCTCGAGGAGCCGATCCCGCCCGCCCAGCACCGCGAGGAGGTTCCGGAGCAGGCGATCCCGATTGCGGGCGGCGTCCCCGGATAGGGGTCCGTCGAAGCGAACTCCCGTCCCGAGCCCGGCAACGTCGCCGTCGCCGATCCGCCAGCCAAGCAGCGCGGTTTCGTGGGGCCGTTCCCCGTCGGCCCGGAGCGTGCTCGCGAGGACGGCTCCCCGATGCGGGAGGATCCCCTGGTAGCGCGCGAACGGCTGCTCGCCCTCCGGCGAGGCGGTCGGCACCCGCAGCCCCTCGAGCCCGTCGAAGACGGGACGGTCGGCGCGCAGCGACTGCACGAGCAGTCCGGCCGTCCCCGCCTCCGTTCCCGCGGTATCGGGACCGACGGGGTCGATCCCGAGCGCGGGGACGGCCTCGAGCGCCCGCAGGGATAGCAACAGCCCACCGCCGCCAGTGAGAAACGCCTCGATCGCGGCGCTTGCGTCCTCGGCGACGGCGTCGTCGGCCGGCTCGGCGCGGTGCCACCAGAGGACGTCGTACTCGGCGAGTCGGACGCCGTCTCCGGCGACGGCCGCGAGTGAGATCGTCTCGACGTCGACCCCGGCCGCCTCGCACCACTCGAGGGCGGCGCACTGTTCCGGCGAGGGCTCGCCGGCGACCAGGAATCCGACGGTCTCCGCTGGTTCGCTCATCTACTCCCAACGCGGCGTCGGACGCTAATAGGCGTGCCGACGTGGGGTCGGGTTCGATCGGAGCCTCTCGAGCGGCCGATTCCGGCGAGAGCGGTCGATCAGTCGGTCAGCCGTCCGATTTCCCCCTGGAGGTTCAGGGGCGTACTATTTCCTCGTGGCGCCCATAGAACGGGTACGATGTCCACCAGTACCAACAACGGCGGTTTCGGCGGCTCGTCGGCGAACAAGCTCAGTATCGTCTCGACGGTGATCGACGCGGGGCTCGCGTTCGCCCGCGGGCGACCCAAGAGCGCGCTGCTGTTGCTCGCCGCGGCCGCGCTCTCGACGCGTATCCCCGGAATCGGAACGGCGACCTCGATCCTGCTTCGCGTGGTCCACCGACTCCGGTAGCTCGAGGACCGTTCGGACGGCAAAGCGATTTATCCCGGCCCGTGGACGGATATCGTATGCGACGGCGAACGCTGCTGGGGGGACTCGCCAGCGGCCTCGTCGGGGTCGTCGCCTGCGAGGACGACGCGGCGACGTCGCTCGAGCGCCGTGACCAGCGCTGTGCGGGCGACGAGGACGACGCGGCGACGGTCCGAGTCGCCGACGGCGCGCTCGTCGTCGAGGGGCTGATCCGGACGCCGACACCCTGTCACGTCCTCGTCCTCGAGTCGGTCTCCCGCGAGCGCGACGCACTCGAGGTGACGGTCGGCGTCGACGAACCGGACGGGTTCTGCGTGCAGTGTCTCGGCGTCGTCGAGTACGTCCTCGAGATCGAACTCGACGATCGTGAGCCCGACTGCGTCGCGGTCTTCCACGAGCGCCGCGACGAGACGATTCGGGTCGCTCGAGGTGAGCCTCGGCGGGCGAACTGAACGAAGGGTAAAATAGCGGTTTCACCGTGAAGAAGAGTTTTTGACAGAAACTGCGAACTGCCTCGTATGAATCGACGAACGGTCCTCGCCGGCGTCGGCAGCGTGGTCGGGCTGTCCGCCAGCGGGTGTCTGGGCGGGGCGACTGACGCGCACGAAACCGACCCGGAGATGACGCTCTCGATTGCCTCCGTCGACGACGACCCGGAGCCGCTCTCGTTCGGGATCGAACCCGTCGAGGAGGCGCTGTCGGAGACCGACGTTCCGACGCTGGATATCGCGGTCGAAAACGAGGGCGACGAACCGGCGACGTGGACGCAGTCGCAGTCCGAGTTCGCCTTTCCGCAACGACAGGTTACCGACGAACTCGAGGTCGGACTGGAAGACGAAGTTGCCGCCGCCGTGCTCGATGACGGGGGCTGTGCCCGGATAGAGCGGGGGATCGCCCGCGACGACGTCAAGGTGGAGACGGTCCTCGAGCCGGGCGACGCCATCGAGCAGCGGTACGCGGTCGCGCCGGTCGACGAGGAACTGGGGGACTCGTGTCCGGAGCCCGGGACGTACCGAGTGGCACACGAGTACGGCGAGCACGGAACGTGGGGGTTCGAACTCGAGTTGCAGTGACGTGAGTCGACGTACTCCGAATTACCGTCGACTACGCGGCACAGACCGCCGTTCTCCGCTACGATTCGCTTAAAACCGTTCGCGTTACGTAGCGCGTGCGCATCTAACGGCACCCCTTCTATCACCTAATGGATATATTGGGTGAGCCGTGCTGAATACATAGCGCGAATGTGGTACAACAGAGAGCGCGTTCAACGGGAAGGGTCGAACGCTCAGTGCAGGCGAAAGGCGGAGGAGAGTTTTCACTCACAACCTCACACCAAGTATAACCGAGTGCGGTGCTGCTAGAATTTGTGACGAACCATAACACACGCCGGAAGTCAGTCCAGAGTCAATGCGATTGGGCAGATGTAGCACCAAGTATGGCCGTCATCGATGCTCTTGCTTCTTTGGAAGACGTTAGACCGGTTCATCTCCCCGCAGTGCTCGATGACCCACTGTATGATTTTATCGATCCGGAAGCACTTGATGCGCTTGTTACTGATAAGGAGGCAATTTCTGTTTCGTTCACTGTTGCCGATTACGATGTTCAAATTGACGGAGACAAACTACGAATCCACTACGAGTGAGGTCTCTGGCTGATTCTGCGGTAAGTTTGCACGCTTCTCTTTTGCGCAGTACAGAGCCAACTGATCGAAATAAAGCCGGTCGTTGTGATGGATCCATCCTCTGTAGTGAGCGGATAGTTCACCACTTTCGGCGTGAAACAAACGGAGTCGTTGTGCTGCACTAATCCTCTCTATTCAGCATGCCACTCTTGACAGCCATCGATGAGGTTGATGACTGCTCCGTTATCTACTCGCCCTGTACGTACCGTTGGAAGGCCCATGCTACGTATTACCAGGACCAGTCGGCAGTACCCCGAGCGTTTTGCGGCCCGCAAAACACTCTTGACGGGGACCGTTCATGATGGTTTATAATGAGCCAACACTCCGACGAGGAGGGGCCGAGCACCGACGACGTGCGATCGAACCCGATCCGCACGCGGGACGACTGGGAACGGTACCGCGAGCGGGCCCGCGACGATCCCGGGGCGTTCCACGGCTCGATCGCCAAACGGGAGATCCACTGGTACCACGACGACGAGGGCGCGTGGCTCTCGTGTGAGGACGGGGAGTGGACCGGGTTCGACGCCGAGACGGGCGCTCGAGCGAGCCGCGACTACCCCGAGGGCCACGAGCCGTGGGACGTCGCCTTCGACGACTCGGAGGCCCCGCTGTACGAGTGGTTTTCGGGCGGGCTGACCAACGCCTGCTTCAACGAGGTCGACCGCCACGTGCTCGCGGGCCACGGCGAGGAGACCGCGTTTCACTTCGAGGGCGACCGCTGGGACCAGTCGAAAAACGACGGCCGCGGCGGCCCGGTCGTCTCCGAGGACGTCTCGAGGCGGGAGCTGCTCGTTCGGGTCGCTGAGGCCGCCCAGGTCCTACAAAATCTCGGCCTCGAGACGGGCGATCGCATCGCGCTGAACATGCCGAACATCATGGAGCAGCTCTACTACACCGAGGCCGCCAAACGCCTCGGGATCGTCTACACTCCGGTTTTCGGGGGGTTCAGCGACAAGACCCTCTCCGACCGGATCGCCCGACTGGGCGCGGACGTGTTGATCACGAGCGACGGCGGCTACCGCAACGCCGAGATCGTCCCGTACAAGGAACGGTACGCGGATCCCGCGCTCGACGACTACCTGCCCGTCGAGACCGTCCTCGAGATCGTCGACCGCACGCTCGAGGAACTCGACCTGGGCGGGCGCCACGCCGAGGCGATCCGCGAGCGGGTCGCGCAGGCGATCGAGGGCGAGGCCACCGTCGAACGGGGCCAGGCGATGCGCGGGGTCGGCAATGCCCTCGAGACGTTCGCCGACCTCTCGGGTGAGGCGCTCTCGGAGATCCGTACCGAGATCGCACGGGCGCTGGTCGACTCCGAGGAACGCCTCGAGCGGGTAGTCGTCGTCGAACACACGGCCCAGGAGATTCAGATGCACGACCGGGACGACTGGTCGGCCGACCTGATCGCCGACGCCCGCCAGGACATTCTCGCCCAGGCCCGCGAGGCCGGGTTCGATCTCGAGAGCTACGACGACCTGCTCGCACTCGAGGACCGGGAGCTGGTCCGAGCGCTGTGGGCCAGCTCCCGCCCCGTTCCCGTCGACGCGGAGTTCCCGCTGTTCGTCATCTTCACCAGCGGCTCGACGGGCAAGCCGAAGGGCGTGGTCCACGTCCACGGCGGCTACACCGCAGGGATCGCGAACACGATGAAGGTCTCCTTCGACGTCGTACCGGGTGAGGACACGATCTTCGTCATCGCCGATCCGGGCTGGATCACCGGCCAGTCCTACCTCGTCAGCGCCTCGCTGACGACTCGGACGACGAGCATCTTACTCGAGGGCGCGCCCGTCTACCCCGACGCGGGCCGGTTCAGTTCGGTGATCGAGCGCTACGGCGCGACCGTCTTCAAGGCCGGCGTAACCTTCCTGAAGGGGATCATGGAGGACGACGAGAGCGTCGCGGACATGCGCGAGTGGAGCACGGACTCCCTGCGGGTCGCAACCTTCTGTGCCGAGCCAGTGAGCCCGGCCGTCCAGGAGTTCGGCATGGAAGAGGTCTGCGAGCGGTACATCAACTCCTACTGGGCGACCGAACACGGCGGGATCGTCTGGACCCACTTCTTCGGGAACGACGACTTCGAGCTCCGGGCGGACGCCCACACCTACCCGCTGCCCTGGGTGTTCGGGAACGTCTGGGTCGAGGAGGAGGAGTACGCCGACGGCACCAGCGAGTGGCGCGAGGCCGACCTCGAGGAACGGGGCGAGATCATCGTCGAGGAGCCGTATCCGTACCTGATGCGGTACGTCTGGGGCGACCTCGAGGGGTGGGACGGCGCCGACTGGTCGGGCGAGTGGACGGGCAACGACGAGCGCTTCGAGGACGTCTACTGGGTCGAAAAGGACGGCGAGTACGCCTACCTGCAGGGCGACGTCGCCAAGCGGTACGCCGACGACTCCTTCAGCCTCCACGGCCGCTCCGACGAGGTCATCAACGTCTCGGGCCACCGGATGGGCACCGAGGAGATCGAGGGTGCGATCCTCCAGGACAAGCGGATCAACCCCGACTCACCGGTGGCAAACGCCGTCGTCGTCGGCGCCGACCACCATGAGAAGGGGCTGACGCCCGTCGCGTTCGTCCAGACCAAACCCGACGAGCGGCTCACCAACGAGGTCGAGGCCCGGCTCTCGGGGCTGGTCCGCGAGGAGAAGGGGATCACGGCCGTTCCGGAGACGTTCATCGAGGTCGAGGCGTTCCCCGAGACCCGTTCGGGGAAGTACATGCGCCGGATGCTGACCGCGATGCTCAACCGCGAGCCGATCGGCGACACGAGCACGCTGAAAAACCCCGACGTCGTCGAGGGCGTTCGGCCGAAGTGCGAGCGCTGGCGTCGCCGCCAGGATCTCGCCGCCGAACAGGAGATCCTCGAGCAGTACCGTAACATCACGGTCCAGTACAACGACGTCCGGGGGGCAAGCGAGGAGCGGATCGCGACGGTTACGATCGACAGCCCGCCGGTCAACGCGCTCAACGAGCGGGCGTTAGACGAACTCAACACCGTCCTCGAACATCTCGATCGCCGCGAGGACGTCGGCGCGGTCGTCGTGACGGGTGCGGGGCCGTCGAACTTCGTCGCTGGCGCGGACGTCGAGCAGTTCTTAGAGGAGGTCCACGAGTTCGAGGACGCCGTCGCCTTCCCGAACAAGGCCCACGAGGCGTTCCGCAGGATCGAGGAGCTTTCCGTCCCCGTGGTCGCCGCGATAAACGGCGCGGCGCTGGGCGGGGGCAACGAGCTTCAGCTCGCGGCTCACTACTCCGTCGCCGAGCGGAGCGCGTCGTTCGGGCAGCCCGAACTCAACCTCAACCTGATCCCGGGCTACGGCGGCACCCAGCGACTCCCCCGCCTGCTGGCCGAACGCCGCGGGACCGACGGCGTCCGGGACGCCGTTGCGCTGATCACGAACGGCCGCACCGTCGACGCCGAGGAGGCCCTCGAGACGGGCCTCGTCGACGAACTCGAAACCGACCGGACGGCCCGGATTCGGGCGTCGGAGCTCGCCCGCGAACACGTTACCGGCGCGGGCGATACCCTGGCGGACGCGCGCGAACGTCGCCTCGAGAGCCGTTCCTCGTGGATGGAGCCGGGCGAGTTCCCCGAGGCGGTGCTCGAAGACCGGATCATCGAGCGGAACCGAGCCCAGTGCGAACACGCGAGCGAGGGCCGTTCGAAGGCGTTCGAGCGAGCGATTTCGGCGATTCAGGCAGGATTTGAGGAGGGTCTCGAGGCTGGTCTCGAGCGCGAGGCGACCCACTTCGCCGAGGCCGTCGTCGACCCCGAGGGCGGGAAAGCGGGGATCGAGAAGTTCCTCGACCGGGCCAGCGAGCCGCTTCCGACCCGGGAGCGGTTCTCGCCCTCGCCCGAGGAGGAGCGGGAACTGCTCGAGGAGGGCCGACTCCTCCCGGCGGGCGAGCCGTTCTACCCGGGCGTCGACGAGATCCCGGACTACCAGTACGCCCAGCTAGTCCGCAAGGACGACGAGACCGGTGAAGCCGACCACGGCGACCCCGAGGAGGCCGAGATCGAGGAAATCGTCCCCGTCGAGGAGCCCGGGCCGAACGAGGTGCTCGTCTACGTCCTCGCGAGCGAGGTCAACTTTAACGACATCTGGGCGATCACGGGGGTTCCCGTCAGTCAGTTCGACAGCCACGATCAGGACTACCACGTCACCGGCAGCGGCGGGGTCGCGCTGATCGTCGACGCCGGCGAGGCGGTCGTCCGCGAGGGACGGGTCTCGGTCGGCGACTTGGTGACGATCTACTCCGGCCAGAGCGACCTGCTCTCGCCGACGATGGGACTAGATCCGATGTACGCCGACTTCTCGATTCAGGGGTACGAAGGGCCCAACGGCAGCCACCAGCAGTTCATGCTCGCACAGGGACCTCAGGTGCTGCCGATCCCCGAGGAGGCGACGATCGAGCAAGCCGGCGCCTACGTCCTCGCGACGGGTACCGTCTGGCGGGCGCTGTTTACGACGCTGGACATCGAGCCCGAGACGTCGATGTTCGTCGAGGGCGCCTCGACCGGGACGGGCTGGGAGACGACGAAACTCGCCGCCCGCAACGACGTCGACGTGACGGGACTGTGCTCGAGCGAGGAGCGCGCCGAGCGGATCGAACGCCTCGGCGCCGATGCCCTCGACCGCACCGCTGACCCCTACGACGACATCTGGGGGCGGATCCCCCGCGAGGAAGACGAGTGGGACGACTGGAAGGAGGCGGGCCGCGAGTTCGTCGAGACCTACGAGGCCCACCACGACGGCGACCACGCCGACTACGCCGTCAGCCACGCCGGAGAGCTCTCGTTCCCCCGGAGCTTCCAGCTCCTCGAGGAAGGCGGGAAGCTCACGTTCTACGGCGCCTCGACGGGGTACTACCTGACGTTCCTCGGGAAATCGGGGGCGTCGACGCCCGACGCGATGTTCGAACGGGCGGACGTCCGGGCCGGCGACGGCGTCCTGATCTACTACGGCACCGATACCGGCGACGACGGCGTCGTCGACGAAACCGGGCTGCGAGCGATCGAGGACGCCCGCGAGGCCGGCGCCCGGATCGCCGTCGTCGCCTACACCGACGAACAACAGGAGTTCGTCCAGTCGCTGGGCTTCGGCGACGCCGTCGAGGGCACCGTCAGCCTCGAGGACCTGCGACGGCGCGAGGACGACTTCCGCTGGCCCGAGACCCTGCCCGACCTGCCCGACGCACAGGCGGATCCCGAGGCGTTCAGAGCGGTCGTTCAGTCGATCACCGACGAGGTGTTCAAGCCGCTGGGCAAGGCCGTCGGCGAGCACCTCCGGACGCCAAAGAACCCGCGGGGCTACCCCGACGTGGTCTTCGAGCGGGCCGACCACGACGCGCTGTTCGTCAGCACGATGCTCACGAAGCCACACACCGGCCGGGTGGTCTACAGCGAGGAGATGGCCGATCGGCGGTACTCGATGTACGCCCCACAGGTGTGGATGCGCCAGCGCGAGGTGTTGATGCCGACCGCCGAAATCCTCGGCACGCACCTCAGCAACGCCTACGAGGTCGAACAGTTGAACGAAGCGATCGACGCTGGCGAGATCGATCTCACCGACCCCGAGGTCGTCGACTGGGACGACCTTCCGGAGGCCCACCAGGCGATGTGGGACAACGAACACGAGGCGAGTAGCTACGTCCTCGAGCACGCCCTGCCCGACGAGGGATTGGCCTCGAAGGAGGAACTGTTCCTCGCCTGGGCCGACAGGCAAAACTAAAAGTCGGACAGAAAGTATTTATTTCAATACGGTGTTGTGGGAAACGTTCGGCGGAATACCGCCTCTGACACGCATCGCTCGTGGGGTTCCCCGGCCACTCCCCTCCCCCCCCATCGCTGCTCTTTCGCGAGGTTTCGAACTCTGCGTTCCGAGCGACTGGAACATCGGCTCGTCCGGGAACCCCGTCGACTCGAGGATCGACCGTGCAAGAGGTCGATCCACGGTCGAAACCGCGCCTCGTCTAGTATGTTTAGCTGGTCAGCTGAACTTCTTATTATGCCTGACTAATAAAAAGATTATTATAACCACCCTAAGTAGAACAACGTGGTCGGTGGGGGAGTTATTCGAACTGCCCTAACGGTCAGAGGTCATGCCCTCAATCCCACCGACCTCGCACCACGAACCATCTACACACGAACCACACGGAGCGAGCTGAAGCGGGACTTCACCTCGCGCGCTTTCTCGGAATGGTCGACCGTCAGTCGGGGCTGAATCGACTCGGCCCCTTACCGCCGTCCGCTCTCGCTCGAGGCGGGTTCTGGCTACAGCGGCGGTCGAACGCGACGCGCTGTCACCCTGTCGTGGATCGAAGTTGTTACTCCCGTAGTAACAGCCCGGGTACTACGTTCGAATTCACGGACGGCTTATATCGAGCGATACTGATAGGACAGGTATGGCGTCCAAAACCAGGGCTGCCGGGACGTGTACGAAGTGTGGAAACGTATTCGCAGTCCGGCAGTCCGACGGCGGAGCGATCGAGCCGATCGGCGTCCGCCAGTGTTCCTGCGGGGGTACGTCGTTCGAAGTACTGGAGAGTAGGCCGACCGATCCGTACGCGACGACCGAGTGAGCGGATCCCGGAGCCGGACCGCTCCGTTCGACCAACTACGGTGCCACCGCGAGGGTGTCGTCGGGGTTCGTCCTTCTTGTACGTTCGCCGCGTGTGCGTTTTACAGCCACGAGGCTGTCCCTCGAGTGTGTCTCGCCGATTCGGTCGATCCGGACACCTGTTCGCTACCGTGCAAAAAGAGGTATCATTTCCCGCGGTGTACCGGACTCGATGCGATCCGAGTGTCGAACGTGTCGTTGGAGCGGGGAGGCGAACGAACTCAACTGGAGGGTTCGTGACGAGGATCCGAGGGTCGGGGGCGAACGAATCTGTCCCGAGTGTCGCGGTACCGACGTGGCCCTCTCAAAATAACCGTCGTTCGAGACCGTCCGAGCGGGACGAGCGGACTCGGTTCAGGGATCGGTTCGATTCCGATATCGTATTATATCAATAGCTCAATCGAGAAAACATGTACGATTTAACCGGCTTTCAACGGGACCTGTTGTACGTCATCGAGGGGCAGGACGAGCCCCACGGGCTGGCGATCCAGGAGGAACTCGAGGGGTACTACGAGAAGGACATCCACCACGGACGGCTGTATCCGAACCTCGACACGCTCGTCGACAAGGGGCTCGTCGAAAAGGGCCAGGTCGACCGACGGACGAACTTCTACACCGTTACGCGGCGGGGCAAGCGCGAACTCGAGGCGCGCCGGGAGTGGGAACAGCAGTACGTCGAGGAACTGCTCTCGGAGTCGTAGTCGCCGCTTTTCTTCCTGTCTTCGAGCGCCCGGCGACGAGTCCGTATCGAGCCGAGCGCTCCCGCTCGCTGCCGAACTGAGTTCGACGGGGATGTAACGAGCGAGTCTACCCTTCTGTTCGGAGCCCGTAACCGAACGCACGGTGACTGTAACTAAGGGGGAGACGGGCGGACGAACGTACCATGACACGATCCGGGCCGAAGACGATCGGGATCCTGGCCGATTCCTACCTCAACGAGTGGCAGGTCCGTGCCCTCGAGCAGCTACAGGCCGACCACGACGTGACGGTGTCGCTGGTCGTTACTAACGAGGAGAAAGCCGACAGCGACCCCGAGGCGTGGAACACGCGAAACCGGCTCGGGCTGGCGGACGCCCGACAGTTCGTCGGCCTTTTCGGGCGCCAGCGGGCGTGGGCGCTCGTGCTCGCTGAGCGCAACCTCGCCAAGCTGATCGGCGAGGAGCGGCCGCTCTGGCGGCGCCAATCGGTCGAGAACGTCGCCGCCCTCGCCGAGGCCGACCACGTCCGGTGTGAGCCCGAAACCGACGGCACCTGGTACGAGTTTCCGGACGCCGTCGTCGATCGCGTCGCCGAGGAGTGTGACGCGCTGGTGCTTTTCGGCTTCGGACTCGTCCGCGGACCGATCCTCGAGGCGCCCGAGTTCGGGGTGCTGAGCTTCCACCCAGCCGACATTCGATCGTACCGGGGGATGGGGCCGCCGGCGGTGTTTCACGACGGGCAGGACCGATGCGGCGCCACGCTCCAGCGGCTGAACGAGTCGATCGACGGCGGCGAGATCGTCGCGTACGACGACGTCCCGATCGACGACTGCCCCACGCTGTGGGACGTCTTCGACCGCGTCGTGGGCCGACAGATCTCGCTGCTGAGCGAGGGCTTCGCCAACCTTCGGGATCCGACGTTCGAGCCGACGACCGTCCCCGAGGCCGAGCTGGGCGAGGTCTACTACCGGAAACTGCGCCACAGCCTCTCGTTTTCGGGACGTATCCTGCTGAAAAACCTCGCCGGGCGTGCCAAGCGACGGCTTCGGCGGGGGAGCGGGGCCGCCGAACCGACGGCCGGTTCGTCCCCGCCCGCCTCGAGCCCCGGTCGCCCGCGCTCCGGGGATTAGCACCGACTCCGCGGGCTCGACAGCGACGAGCCCTGCAAGCGCGTGACTCAAGCGCGTGGACTGTTCGACTACGGACGACAGATGGACCTTCTCGAGCTCTCGCGCCAGCTCGCGGATCGGACCGCCCGAACCCCCCGGAAGCTCGGGCAGGCGCCGTACCGAACGCTCCAGCTCGCCGCGACCGAACCGGGCGAGACGCCGTACGACGTGGTCTACGAGGAGTCCCCGGTTCGGCTCCGACGGTACGACCCGGAGGGGACGACCGACGCGACGCCGGTAGTGATCGCCTACGCGTTCATCAACGATCCCTCAATCCTCGATTTCTCGGCGGATCGAAGCGTCGTCGGACAGTTCCTCGAGCGAGGGATCCCCGTCTACATCGTCGACTGGGGAGATCCGTCGCCGATCGATCGCTCGCTCGGACTCGAGGACTACGTGACGCGATTCCTCGCGAACTGCGTCGACGCCGTCCGCGAGCAGGAGGGGGCCGAGTCGGTACACCTGCTGGGCTACTCGACGTCCGTCCCGCTCGTCGTCGCCTACGCCGCCCTGTTTCCGGATCGCGTCCGGACGCTCGTCCTCCAGGGACCGCCGATCGACTTTCGCGCCGGGGACGACATGGAGCTGTTTCGGACGCTCGCGGACGGACACGACCACGAGCAGGTAACGAGGGTGTTCGACGCCGTTCCGACGCCGCTGCTCGAGGTCGGCCTCGCGTGTCGGAAACCGGTCGAGTACACCGTCACCGAACCGCTTCGACTCTGGGATCGACTTGACGATCCAGCGTTCGTCGAGGAACGGGGGCGGAAACTCGAGTGGGGCCTGGGCGGCCCCGACGTTCCGGCGCGGCTCTACCGCGAGTTCGTCGGAGACCTGCTCCTCGAGAACCGACTTATCGAGAACGAGCTCCGACTCGGCGTCCAGCAGGTGGACCTCTCGGCGATCGACGCCCCGACCCTGCTCGCTCTCGGTGAGGACGACAGGTTCGTTCCCCGGGAGGCGAGCATCCCGATTCTCGAGGAGATCGGGAGCGACGAGACCGAGACCATCGAGCTTCCGACCGGCCACGTCGGGCTCTCCGTGGCGGAGGTCGCCCACGAGCGGGGGTGGCCGCGGATCGTCGACTGGCTCCTAAAGCGGGATTGAGATTACCGCCACGGCGGCTCACGACGGCGTCAGTCGATCCCACAGCGACTTCATCTCGGAGGCAGCCGCCAGCGTGTCGAGTTCGCCGTGGGCCGACTGCTCCTCGTCGTAGTTCGCCTCGAGGGGCTCTCTGACCGTCTCGTCGAGCCCGAGTTCGGTCGCGAGCATCGACAGCCCCTCGTAGGTCGTCATCTCGACACGTTCGGTCATCAGCCCGGCGTTGAGATACACCGTATCTAGGAGGTCGTCGTCGTCGATCTGGGCCTCGAAGCCGCGCCGCTGGGCGTCGATCGCGTCGAGGATCGGTGCTTCCCGGGTTTCCGCCCGAACGTCCAGCGCCTCGAAGACGGCCTCGAGTCGCTCGATCTGGGCTCGAGTCTCGTCGCGGTGGTCGGCGAAGCTCTGGGTTAATCGCCCGTTGTTCGCGCTCGTCGCCAGCTCGTCGAGGGTTTCGACGAGTTCCCGCTCGACGTAGTACTGCTGGCGGAGTTTGTAGACGAACAGCCCCTCGAGTGTGTCGATGCTCATACTACGTTAACAAGCGCCCGCCGCACGAATAGTCGCCGACCACGAACACGCAGGGCGGATCGTTGTTACTCCGACTCGAACGTCGGAACGTCGCCCGGCGTGTCGAAGTCGTGGTAGTGTTCGCCCTTCTCGGCGCTGAGGATATCGAGCGCCGCCGCGCCGCCGTCGCCCGCGGCGATCACCGCCTGCCACTCCTCGGCGCGAACCATCGCGCCCGTCGCGTAACAGTTCTCGACGCTCGTCTCCATGCTGAGGTTGACGTCGACGGTATCGTCGCCGTCGAACTCGCAGCCGATTTCCTCGGCGATCGATCGGTCGGCACCGGTCGCGAGCACGACGTAAGTCGCCTCGTACTCGCTGTCGGCGGTCTCGATCCGGAACCCGTCGTCGGTCGCCTCCACGTCGGTCACCTCCTCGGTCATGTGGAGGTCAGCGCCCCGATCCTGGACCTGACCCCGGGTAACCGACATGAACTCGCTGCCGCTGATGCTGCGAATCCCTGGGTAGTTGAACAGGTGGGCCTTGTGCATCCAGGTCTCGTCGGTGTCGAAGACGGCAGTCTCGAGGCCGTTCTTCGCGGTAAAAAGCGCCGCGCTCAATCCGGCTGTCCCGCCGCCGACGATGGCTACGTCTGGCATGGACGACCCTACCACGAGCTGTCAGTAAAGGTTATGCAAGGCGAGAGGCCGTTTCGGCGCTCAGTACTCGAGTGCGTCGACGTCGATCCGGGCCGACTCGGCGGCGGGATCGCTCGAGACGGCGACATCCCCGCGTTTCTCTGGGTCACTCTCGGCCCTGTCGGTGAGAACGATCGTCCCCTCGACCAGTAGCGGCGCGAGCACGCCGGCGATCACGGTTCCGGGATTCGACAGCGGTGCCCGGACGACGACCCGATCGTCAGTCTCGAGATCGTGTTCCTCGACGACCGCGCGGGCCGCCTCGAGAGCCTCGCCGTGGGTGAGCGTCCGCTCGCCGTCGGTCACCAGCACCGTCTCCGGCTCGATCGAAAGCGGGGGGAACGAGGGGTTCTCGCTCCAGAGCCCGGCGTCGAAGTGGTGGACGCCCGGTTCGTCGGGCTGGTCGCCGTAGTAGACCCGCTGAGCACCCGGCGGCAGCTCGTAGCCCCAACCCGACTCGGTCGGTGCGACGAGAGCGCGGAACGCGTCCTCGTTCGCGAGGTCGGTCGGCGGATCGAACCGGGTCCGCCCCTCGAGCAGGGTCGTCCCGAAAAAGGCGAGCAGGGCGAGGGGCCCCTCGCCGACGACGCCGACGGTGACGCTCTCGCGTACGCCCGAGTGTCGAAGGAAGTTGCCAGCCTTCCACGAGGAGGTACAGAGCCAGTGGCGGTCGTACTCGCGCCCGGTCGCGTCGACTAGCGCCGTCCGATCGCCGCGTCGCTCCCGCGCGAGCAGGTCGTCGACTGTCACGGCGTTCATATCCGCGAGTGGGGGCCGATCCCAAAAAGCACGCCGACTCGCGGGCGCCAGTCGTCGGTCGTCAGTCGTCGGCCGCCCCGGGGATCGCCCGTTCGAGGTCGGTCCCCACCAGGTCGAGAAACGCCGCGAGCCACTCGGGGTGATCGGGCCAGGCCTGGGCGGTCACGAGGTTGCCGTCCCGTGCGACACCCTCCTCCCACTCCGCGCCGGCCTGGCGCATATCGGCCTCGAGAGCGGGATAGGCCGTACATGTTCGTCCCTCGAGCACGTCCGCGGCCGCGAGGATCTGCAGCCCGTGACACAGCGACGCGACGGGTTTGTCTTCCTCGAAGAAGTGCCGCACGGTCTCGAGGACCTCGTCGTACGTGCGGAGGTACTCGGGTGCGCGACCGCCGGGAACGACGAGCGCGTCGTAGTCGCTCGGGTCGACCGCGTCGAACTCGTGGGTCAGCTCGAAGTTGTGCCCCGGCTTCTCAGTGTAGGTCTGGTCGCCCTCGAAGTCGTGGATCGCCGTCGGACACTGGTCGCCGGCCCCCTTCTCGGGACAGACCGCGTGGACGTCGTGGCCTACGGCCTGTAACGCCTGGAACGGCACCATTACCTCGTAGTCCTCGACGAAGTCGCCGGCCAGCAAGAGTATCTGTTCGGACATGGCGTGTTCACGTACGACACGAATCAGGAAAACTCGCGTTGATAGCTGTCGACACTATCTTTCGGACTGGAACGTTCGTCGTCGAGAGTGCTCAGAACGCCCGCTTGATCTTCTCGAAGAAGCCCTCGTTGACTTCGATCTCGTCGCCACCGGCCTCGGCGAACGCTTCGAGGGCCTCGCGCTGTTCCTCGTTGAGCGAGTCGGGCGTGACGATCTGGACCTTGACGTAGAGGTCGCCCTGGCCGCGCCCGCGAAGGCGGGGCATCCCCTTGCCCTGCAGGCGGAACGTCTCCCCGCTCTGGGTCCCCTCGGGGACGTCGAACTCGACGCTGCCGTCGAGCGTCGGCACCTGGACCGTGTCGCCGAACGTCGCCTGCGGGAACGAGATCGGGAGCCGGTGGCGCAGGTCGTCGCCCTCGCGCTCGAACTCGTCGTGTTCGGCGACCGCGACGTCGATCAGCAGGTCGCCGCGGGGGCCGCCCTCGGGACTGGGCGATCCCTCGCGTTCCATTCGCAGCGTCTGGCCGCTCTGGATCCCGGCTGGCACCTCGACGGTCAGCGTCGCCTCGCCGCGGACGTATCCCTCGCCGCGACAGTCGCCACAGGTCTCGGAGTACAGCGTCCCCTCGCCCTCGCAGCGCGGACAGGCGGTCGTCTGCTGGACCCGACCCAGCGGCGTCTGCTGGACCTGTGTCACCTGCCCCCGCCCCTGACACTCGGGGCAGGTCTGGGCGTCGGCCTCGGGCGGGTGACCCTCGCCGTTACAGGCGTCACACTCCTCGGGCCGTTCGACGGAGAACTGCTTCTCGACGCCCTCGTAGGCCTCCTCGAGGGTGATCTCGAGTTCGGTCCGCAGATCGCGACCCTTGCGCGGGCGCTGACGACCGCGGCCGCCACCGCCGCCGAAGACCTGCTCGAAGATGTCGCCGAGACCGCCACCGCCCATGCCGCCGCCCCCCATCCCGCCGAACGGGTCGCCGCCCATTCCGCCGCCGCCACCGCCGGCGTCGTAGCCGTGTTTTTCCGCCTGTTCGTAGCGGTCGTGGCCCATTCGGTCGTAGGCCTCCCGCTTCTCCTCGTCGGTCAGGACCTGCTTCGCCTTCTGGATCTTCTTGAATTTCTCCTCGGCGTCAGGGTCGTCGCTGACGTCCGGGTGGTACTCCGTGGCCTTCTCCCGGTAGGCGCTTTTGATCTCGTCGGCGGACGCGTCGCGACTCACGCCGAGAACGTCGTAGAAATCCTCGCTCATTCGTTGTGGGCGGTACTCGGTTGAGACACTTGAAACGACCGTTCCCGTACGGAACGTCGGAGCGAGCGAAAACAGATCGGTCGACGGGCGCCGTTCGTCTCGAGAGTTATCGACGAACGACGTTAGTTCTCGTCGTCGTCTTCAACGTCGTCAGACTACGTCTGACGGGCTGACGAAAACGACTCAGTCTTCGTCGTTTTCGTCAACGTCTTCGAAGTCGGCATCGACGTACTCCTCGTCCTCGTCGCCGCCGGCCGCACCGCCGGGTCCGGCGCCGCCCATGTCACCCATGCCGCCCATTCCGCCGGGTCCGGCACCGGCAGCACCGCCAGCGGCACCCGCACCGCCAGCGCCGCCGGCGCCCGCCGCGCCGGCCTGTTGCTGGTACATCTGCTTGCCGATCTCCTGCAGTTCGGTGCTCAGCTCCTGGGTCGCGTCCTCGAGGTCCTCGGCGTCGGCCTCGTCGTCGTCGACGGTCTCCTCTAAGTCCTCGATCGCCGCCTCGATGTCGGCGCGGACGTCGTCGTCGATCTGGTCGTCGTTCTCCTCTAAGAGCTTCTCGGCGCGCTGGATCGTCGCCTCGGCCTCGTTGCGGGCCTCGATGCGCTGGCGCTTCTTCTCGTCTTCCTCGGCGTGTTGCTCGGCCTCCTCCTGCATCTCCTCGATCTCATCGTCGGAGAGGCCAACGCCGCCCTCGATGGTAATCTCCTCGCTCTCGCCCGAGCCCTGGTCCTCGGCGGAGACGTTGACGATCCCGTTCTCGTCGAGCGAGAACGTGACCTCGATCTGGGGCGTTCCGGCCGGGGCCGGCGGGATGCCGGTGAGGTGGAACTCGCCGAGCAGTTCGTTCTCCTCGGCGATCTCGCGTTCGCCCTGGAAGACCCGGACCTGCACGGAGGTCTGGTTGTCCGCCGCGGTGGTGAACACCTTCGACTCCTCGGTCGGAATGGTCGTGTTCTTCTCGATCAGGCGCTCGAAGAGACCGCCTTTGACCTCGATCCCCAGCGAGAGGGGCGTGACGTCCAGCAGGACGATGTCGTCGACGTCGCCCGAGAGCACGCCGCCCTGGATCGCCGCGCCCAGCGCGACGGCCTCGTCGGGATTGACGTTCTTCTGGGGCTCCTGGCCGGTGAGCTCCTCGACCTTCTCGCTGACCTGGGGCATCCGGGTCGAGCCGCCGACGAGCAGCACCTCGTCGATGTCGCCCTTGTCGTAGCCGGCATCCGCGAGGGCCTGCTCGGTCGGCTCGACGGTGCGCTCGATGAGGTCCTCGGTGAGGCTCTCGAACTTCGCGCGGGTCAGGGAGTCCTCGAGGTGGACGGGGCCGTCGTCGGTCGCGGTAATGAACGGCAGGTTGATGTCGGTCTCCTTGCGCGAGGAGAGCTCGATCTTGGCCTCCTCGGCGGCGTCCTTGAGCCGCTGGAGGGCCTGGCGGTCCTCGCGGAGGTCGATACCGTGTTCGGCCTCGAACTCCTCGGCTAGGTAGTCGATGATCGCCTCGTCCCAGTCGTCGCCCCCGAGGTCGTTGTCCCCGTTGGTCGCGACGACCTCGTAGACGCCCCCGCCGAGATCGAGGATGGAGACGTCGAACGTGCCGCCCCCGAGGTCGTAGACGAGGACGGTCTGGTCGGACTCGTCGTCGAGGCCGTAGGCCATCGAGGCGGCGGTCGGCTCGTTGACGATGCGCTCGACATCGAAGCCGGCGATCTCGCCGGCGTCCTTGGTCGCCTGGCGCTGCTTGTCGTTGAAGTACGCCGGTACCGTGATGACCGCCTTCGCGACGTCGTCGCCGAGGTACTCCTCGGCGTCGCGTTTGATCTTCTGGAGGATCATCGCCGAGATCTCCTCGGGCGTGTACTCCTCGTCGTCTACCTCGACGGTGTAATCCTCCTCGCCCATGTGGCGCTTGATCGACTGGATCGTCCGGTCGGGGTTCTGGACGGCCTGGTTCTTGGCCGGCTTGCCGACGAGTCGCTCGTCGTCGTTGAACGCGACGACCGACGGCGTCGTCCGGTCGCCCTCCGCGTTGGCGATGATCTCCGGATCGCCTCCCTCCATGACCGCGAACGCGCTGTTCGTGGTACCGAGGTCGATACCGAGAATCTTGTTGCTCGTCATTACGAGACGGGTAATGCTCACTTTGGTTTAAAGCTTATCACAGCGAGCGAGCGCACTTTGGATTATAGGAAACCGGGCGGTAAGATCCCTCTCGAGCCGAACAGACGCCTTTCACCGGATACCGGCCGGGTCCCCCGAAGCGAGTTCTCGTGACGCACTCCGAGGAGCGCCGATCCGCGATCGAATCCACAGGCCAGCGACGCTACGGCGAACGCGAGGGAGGGGCCGAAACCGACGATACCGGCCTCGAGCGGCGGTAGGTGGCGGTTACGTCGGGGTAGCCGCCGTATACTGAATCACGTTCATCGAATCCGAACGGACATGGATCGACGAACGTTTCTGTCCGGTATCGCCTGCGGAGGTGCGCTGGGCGGGTACGCCCTCGCACGCGACGGGCAGGAGAAATCCGGGGAGACGCGAGAATCGGGGGAGACGCGCGCTCGGCGAGGCGAGCGGACGGGCGATTCGAACGTCGACGAGACAAACGAGGGCCCGACCGGCGACGAGGACGACGAATCGGTGAGGGATCGTGTCGCGGACGCCGAAGGTATGCTCGTGTTCACCTACGACGACAGTCCGGTCGAGGACTACACCCTCACATACGACGTTCACCGTGAGTACGACGTTCCCGGCTGCGTCGCGGCTTGCCCGGGACTGATGGAGGAGAGCGACGCCTATCTCGAGCCCGATCAGCTTCGGGAGATGCAGGCCGACGGCTGGGACGTCATGTCCCACACCTACCACCACCGGTCGCTTGGCCGAATCGAACTGACCGAGCCCGCCCGCGCGGGCGACGACCGTCTCTACGTCGAGGCCAATCGCCACGGCGCCATCGAGGACGACCCGCTCGTGATCTTCGACGACGAGAGCGAGACGACCGCGACGGTCGCCAGCAGGGGCAGCGATTCGGTCGGCGAGTACGTCGACCTCGCGGAGCCGCTCGCCGAACCCGTCGACCCGTCGGGCTACGTCCGCTATCCGGAGGCGTTTATCGAAGCGCTCCTCGAGCGGACCGACGACCGGCTCGAGTCCTGGGGACTCGACGTGACGGGCTTTGTCTACACCTACGGACGGTACCACGGCGTCGCCGAGGACCTCGTTCGCGATCACCACGACGCGGTCGCGAACCACCGCTACGGCGGCGGGCACAACGACCTCGAGGGACTCGACCCGACGACGATGCGGCGAATGTACGTCGAGACCGACAAGGCCGGCGAGGACGACGTCGACGCGTTCATGCGAACCGCCGCGGACGAAGACGTCCTCGCGATCGTCGGCGGCCACTCCCAGTTCGACACCCTCACCGAGGACCGAATCCGCTACACCATCGAGGCCGCCCTCGAGAACGACCTCGAGATCGTCACGATGGCGGAGGCGCTGGCCGTTCTCGACGCTCGAAACGAGTGACGGGACTCTCGTTTCGCTCGAGCGGCTCGCCTCGAGTGCTGTGGCCCGCCGTCCTCGGTTTAAGTGCTTTTAGCTACAAAGTAGAGTTACGACGGGAAGTCGTCCCGCCGTATTCTCGCGTCGCCGATCGTGCCGTCCAGGGCAGCACAACGCGTGAGAACGACGTGGTCCTCTGGATAGCAGCACTCTCCCGGCCTTGCTCGGACGCTCTCACACCGATAGTTGGGGTTCCGTATGCAGTCGTGGGTTCGTCTCCGAACTGCTCTGCTCGGTGGACGGAAGATGGTTGGCACCCAAAATGGAGAAGTCGATGGGTCCTCACCGACTGCTCGAGTGATAAAAATCTCCAACCATGACGACGACAATGGTCCCTGACGGGAAGATCTAAGAGGAACGCGAATACTTTGATGTAGTTACTGTCCCAAATGGAACCCGAGGAGTAATCACGGGACGGTTCGTTTTCTGTACTCACTGTAACAAAATTCCTTTCGATACTAAAACGGGGCTTGGACTGTATGCCAGTTGTATTCGTCAATCTAGATATGTCAACCGGTTCTCCGTCCCGATCCAATTACTGTACCGACACTACCACATTTCAAATGAGTCGAGCGAGGATTTATTATTTCCGCTACCGACAACTTCATATGGTTGGATAATGGGTGACAGACCAACGATTGAGGACGACGACGACGAGTTAGAGATAGAGCGGGATTCACAGCCGTTCGAAACCGACTCGGAAGCTCCTCTTGACAAGGCGATCGTAGAGGCAGTCCACACAATGGGTGCGGTGGGGGCCGAGGCGGAAGAGGAGTACCAGCGCACTCTGGATGGACTGTATCGGAATAAAGAGGAGGTCGTCGCGCGAGTCGCAGAACTGTATGACCAACTTCCCGAGGAGCGATACATAGAGCGCTGGTCGCTCATTCAACTGCTCGTCGAACTCGAAGACAAGCGGGCGCTAGACTTTCTGGACGAGGTCATTTCCAGCGAGATTCCCGAAGAGAAGTCGGAGGGGACACACCATTTCACAACGGTCGGTGAGGAGATTATGATTCGAACTACGGCTATTGGAGCGGTCACGCGAGTCGCCCCGAAGAGCGATCGTGCGGTAAAAATACTAGAAAAACACGCTCGAGACAACAATCGATCGATTCAGGTGGCCGCGATTCAGGGGTATTTAGAACTGGGGGACCAGGCGGAGACGACGCTGCAGCGGTTACTTCCCGAAAAAGATCATTCACTGCTTGACATTCGGAAAGCGGACGTCGAGGACGTACCACAGGCCCAGGGTCACCTGGATCTGGCACCAGAAGAAACGGACGCTGTGCCACCTCCGGACTACGACGAGGAAACACGAGATGAAGACGAACACAGCCACTGAACGACGACGGGAACAGTGGAGAGATCGGTCATGACGGTCTGTAACGCCACAGTACCGGACAAGGACGCGAGCGGGGACAATCTGTACGGAGACGTCATCTGCTCACAAACGTATATTGACTACTTTTGGGAGACATACGGATTCGAGGGGAACAAAAGCTACTGGGACGATGGATTCGGGTGGGAAAATCCGTGCGATACCAGTAAACCCCTCGCACGCACGTTCAACGCGTGTTATCTCCTCACCTACTCTGCCGAAGACTACCGAAACGACGATTGGGATGCACCGATGCTGAACTGGGCCCGTCGATACGTTCGCGAGAACACGTCACGGCACAGAGCGAAGTGTGGCGATGGCTCAGCGATCGCTGCATCATTTCGTGGTTGGTTCATAAAGAATCGAGTCGAACTGTATCGGGGATTCTTTTTCAAGCATACCGTTCCCGAACGCGCAGGAACGCTCGTCCACGAAGCACGGCATCAGGGAGGCAAATCTCATAACGACGAGTTCCCGCCCGGATCCATCTACGGTGAAGGGAGGGACGGGGCCGATTCCGATTGGGATTTCCAGGGCGCTTGGATGTACAACGCGCTGTATCTGTGGTGGTTCTACGCGGAAGGGGCTCGCACCACGTCGGCGATGAAGCAACGAGCCAAACACCGAGGGAACCTCATAATCAACAACGCCTTCGCCGAACATCCGGGATTCACAATCTGAGCGAAAACCAGCGCGAATTCCCCGTCTCACCGGGGGGGTGCAGCGCGTCACTCCGCTGCCGCCAGGAAAAATACCTGTATCAGTTAGAGTAGCATAATTGTCTTGTTCGACCGATCTACTGCCATCAATCCCAATCGGCTTCCTGAAAGATACCCGCTGTGTATTCAGCACGGTTCCTAAAATTATCATAAATACAGTGTTCAATAAAGGCGACAGCAACGGAGAAGACTGCCAGTCCGCCACACGAAATCAGTGTAGCGGGAACGTCTCCGAGCGGTCGGTAACGGACGCCGAGAGACACACCTGTCAGAGGAGACAGGATAGAGTGCCTACGCCGGATAGCCGATCGTGACGCCGAATACCGTACCGACTAGCTACGCTCTGATCTCCCAGTACGCGTCTTCGGTCTTGCTCCCCCTTCTCACACTACGGATAGCAACGCCGACGAGCAGTTCCGAACTCGGTTTCGTGGCTAGAACGGTTACCGGGCTTCATGCCACGAGGAACTACTCCGCTTCGTCCTCGTCTTCCGACTCGCCGCCCTCGAGGTCGCCGTTCGACACCGTCACCTGGGCGTTCTGGATGACCTTCTCGCCCATCTCGTAGCCAGGCGTGTAGACGTCGGCGATCGTTCCTTCGGGCTGGTCGCTGTCGACCTGCATCATGACCTCGTGGCGCTGGGGGTCGGTCTCGGTGCCGGGCTCGGGGTCGATCTCGGAAACCTCCTCGTCCTCGAGGACGCGATCGAACTCCCGCAGGGTCATCTCGACGCCCTCCCGCAGGCTCTCGACGTCGTCGCTGTCCTCCTCGAGGGCGCGCTTGAGGTTGTCCCGGACGCCGACGAGCCGTTCGACCAGATCCTCGGTCGCGCGGTCTTTCATCTGCTCCTGGCGCTTTTTCGCGCGCTTCTTGTAGTTCTGGAAGTCGGCCTGTTTGCGCTTGAGGCGGCTCTCGAGGTCCTCGATCTCGGCTTCGGCCTCCTCGAGCTCGGTGCGGAGCTGCTCGACGGTCTCGGCCTCCACGTCGGTCGATTCCGTTTCTGCCTCCGGCTCGGCCGTTTCCACGTCCGATTCGTCCCCTGCGTCGGTATCGACGCCGTTGTCGTCGGGTCGATCCTCGGACGGGACACCCTGGGCTGACGCGTTCGTGCCCTCGTCTTCGCTCATGATCGGGTCAACGACCAGCGGCGGTAAAAGGGTTGAGATCCGGACTCGACGGGGCGCGATCCGACGATATATGTGCCCGCCGACCGCAGTGTTCGGCGTGACACCGACGCTCGAGGAGGATGCCATCGAGCTCCGATACGAGGACGGCACCGTCCGCCTCGAGGGGGTCGACGCGGATCTCGCATCGGCGCTGCGAGAGCGTGTTCCGGCGCTCGAGGCCGACTCCAGATCGGGCGGACGGCGGGTTCCCGCCCTCCGATACGCCGCGCTTCGGGTGGCGCTGGCGCTCGAGGGCGTCAACGTTCGGGATCGGGTGCTCGAGCTCGACTCCCTACCGGGGCTGCGCTCGGCCTACGAGCTCCGGGAGTACCAGCAGGAGGCGCTGTCGGCGTGGCTCGAACTCGACCGCTGGACGGGGTCGGCCCTCGAGGATGCCAACTTGCCCGTCGACCGCGCTCCCGGTGGCGTCCTCGAGCTCCCCACCGGCAGCGGGAAGACCGTCATCGCGCTGAAGGCGATCGAACGCCTCGCGACGCCGACGCTCGTGGTCGTCCCGACGATCGACTTGCTCGAGCAGTGGCAACGCGAACTCGAGCGAGAGTTCGACTGCGAGATCGGACGCTTCGGCGGCGGCGAGCAGCGAATCGGACCGATCACCGTCTCGACGTACGACTCGGCGTACCTCAAGGCCGACTCCGTCGGCGACCGGTTCGGGCTGGTCGTCTTCGACGAGGTCCACCACCTCGGCGGCGAGGGGTACCGCGAGATCGCCCGGCTGCTCGCCGCGCCCGCGAGACTGGGTCTGACCGCGACGTTCGAACGGCCCGACGGCGCCCACGAGGTCATCGAGGAAATCGTCGGCCCGCTCGTCTACCGAATCTCGCCGGACGAGCTAGCGGGCGATTACCTGGCACCCTACGACGTGAAGCGACTCGAGGTGTCGCTCACCCCCGAGGAACGCGGCGAGTACGACCGCAACCAGGAGGTTTTCGCGGACTATCTCGCGAAGTCGAACATTCAGTTCTCGAGCGGCTCGGACTACCAGGAACTCGTCAAGCGCTCGGGATCGGACCCCGAGGCTCGCGAGGCGCTGCTCGCGCGCCAGCGCGCCCGCGAGATCACGTACGGCAGTCGGGCGAAGATCGACGCGCTCGAGGGGATCCTTGCGGACCACCGCGGCGAGCGGATCATCGTCTTCACGGCGTTCAACGACCTCGCGTACGACGTCAGCGAGCGGTTCCTGATCCCGACGATCACGCACCAGACGGGGGCCGCCGAACGGCGAGAGATCCTCGAGCGGTTCCGTGAGGGAACGTACGCGCGGATCGTGACTTCGAACGTGCTCGACGAGGGTGTCGACGTCCCCGACGCGAACGTCGCGGTCGTGCTCTCGGGCAGCGGCAGCGAACGGGAGTTCACCCAGCGGCTGGGTCGGATCCTGCGCCCGAAGGACGACGGCGGCCGCGCGCTACTGTACGAGGTCGTCGCGGGCGAGACCGCCGAGGAGCGGACCTCGAGGCGGCGTCGAGACTGATCGCGGTTCGTCCTCGGAATGGAGTGGTAACGTATAACGCGAGCCGCACCGAACTCCCGACGATGACAGACGACGAGACGCTCGAGAGTCGGCCGGGAGCTGATCCCGCGTGAAGATCGCGATCTACGGTGCGGGCGGCGTGGGCGCGTACTTCGGCGGCCGGCTCGCTCGAGCCGGAGCCGACGTTCATCTTCTCGCCCGAGGAGCCCACCTCGAGGCGCTCCGGCGGGACGGCCTCCGCGTCGACAGCGTTCGCGGCGACTTCGAGGTCGAGCTACCGGTGACCGACGATCCCGACTCGATCGGGTCGTGTGACTACGTCCTGTTCGCGGTGAAGTCCTTCGATACGACCGCGGCCGCCCGGGAGCTGGAGCCGCTGCTCGACGAGGAGACCGCCGTCGTCTCGCTCCAGAACGGCCTCGACAACGAGGAGAAACTCGCCGGCGTGATCGGCGAGGATCGCGTTATGGGCGGCGTCGCGTACGTGTTCTCGACGATCGCCGAGCCGGGGCGTATCGAGCAGACCGGCGGACCGGCCAGCATCACCTTCGGCGAGCTGGACGGGACGCGCAGCGAGCGGGCCGAACGGCTCCTAGAGCAGTGCGAGCGCGCCGACGAGATGAGCGCGGAGCTCTCGACGTCGATCCGGATCGAACTCTGGGAAAAGGCCGCGTTCATCTGCGCCCAGGCGGGGATGACCGCGGCGACCCGGTTGCCGCTGGGCGAGATCCGCGACACGGACGAGTCCTGGCGCACGTATCGACGGCTCGTCGAGGAGGTCTGTAGCGTCGCTCGAGCGACGGACATCGAGCTGCCAGCCGATACGGTCTCCCGCTGGATGGCGTTCGCGGAGGGACTTGACGCCGACGCCTACTCGTCGCTGCACTACGACATGACTCACGGCAAGCCGATGGAGCTCGAGGCGCTACACGGGACGGTCGTCCGGAAGGCCCGGGAGAACGACGTCGCGGTTCCGACGACCGAAGCCGTCTACGCGATCCTGCGCCCGTGGACGGTGCGCAATCGACGAGAGAGCGAGTGACTCCGACGGCGGGGCCGCGAATCCGCTCCCGGGGGTCCAACCGCACCTTCGGCGACGGGCCGGTTACTCGCCGTAGGCGATCGTCGAGAGCAGCGCGTTCTCCGCCTGGCGCGAGTCGAGGCGGGTGTGCTGGCAGACGACTGGAACGTCGGACTCGATCACGCTCGCAAAGTCCTCGCCCGTCGGGATCGGTTCGGGATCCTCGAGGTCGTTGAACCGGACGTGCCTGGTTCGCTCCGCCAGGACGGTCACCTCGTAGGGGCCGACGGGATCGCGGTCGGTGAAGTAGGCGGTGAGCTCGACGGTAGCGTCCTCGTCGGTCGCGTTCAGGATGCAAACCGTTCCGTGGCTGGTCATCTCGGGCTCGGGACCCGTGCTCTCCTCGGGGATGTACCCCTCCGGAATCGTCCAGGTGTGTTTTCCGACCATCGTCCCCCCGAACAACCCACGAGCCGATAACGAACGGGCTTGTACGATCAGGTGCCCGACGCGGGTCTCGGCGCGCGACGACGCGAGTCCGAGGCTTTGTCTCCTTCGGCGGTGGAACCATCCAGCCGTTTCTTCGGCTCGGCGTATCGGTCGTCGCCGACTCGAGACGATGAGGAGTGTCGACCGTCAGGTCTGTCACCGAAATCCACAAAAAGTGGATTGATCTACAGGAGTGTGTCGATCCATTGAACGTATGTCTCTAACTCGGGATCAATTCGATAACTATATCACACCTCGATATGCCACTACTACCCATGGTGTTGGATCTTCCGGTGGGGAGTACCGTTGCGATCCTCCTGATGGTACTGCTTCCGGTTCTGACGTTCGTACTGTACTGGATTGACCTGACGACTAACGACGGCTACGTGTCGATCGTGGGGAGGCGTTGAGATGGTCTCGACGATCCAACTCACGTTCGGCGCCTACCTGCTCATCCTGCTCGCGATCGGAGCGTACTTCTTCGTGACGACGGAGACGAACCGCCTCTCGGATTACCTGCTCGCCGGTCGGGACGTCGGGACGTGGCCGGTCGCCATCTCCGAGGTCTCTTCGGTCGCCAGCGGCTGGACCTTCTTCGCCTGGGTCGGCGTCGGCTTCGCGACCGGTATCAACGGGCTGTGGTTCTCGGTCACGATGATCCTGCTCGTCATCTTCATGTACCGCTACGTCGGGTCGCGGTTCCGTCGCCAGTCCGAGGACCTGGGCTCTATCACGATCGCCGATCACCTCTCGCTGGCGGTGACGAACGACCGCCTCAGCACGCAGATCCGCGTCGTCGCGACGCTTTCGATCCTCGTATTCATGGGCGCCTACATCGGCGCACAGATCATCGCGGTCGGCGAGGCGATGGACACCGGAATCGGAATCGACTACGGCCTCGCCATCGCGGTCGGCGGCGTCGTCGTCGGACTCTACACGATGCTCGGCGGGTTCAACGCCTCGATTTGGACCGACGTCTTCCAGGGGATCCTGATCTTCGTCGCCGCGGTCACCCTGCCGATCCTGATGATCGGCGAGGTCGGCGGCTGGTCGGCGTTCGTCGCCGAGGCCGGCGCAGTCGACGACGCGGCGCTGCTCGACATTACCGGCGGACTCGCCGGCCAGGCCCTGCTCATCGGGACGCTCGCGTGGGTAACCTTCGCGTTCGGGACCATTGGTCAGCCCCACTCGCTGATGCGGCTGCAGGCGATCCGTTCCGAACGCCTGCTCAGTCCCGCCGCGGTCATCGCCGTTGCCTTCCAGTCACTGCGGCTGACGGTGCCGCTGCTCATCGGAGCCGCCGGTCGCGTCCTCTACGGCTCCGTCGACAACCCCGAGAACGTTGCGATGATGGCGATCGTCGACTTCTTCCCCGCCGTTATCGCCGGCATCCTGCTCGCGGCGATCGTCTCGGCGATCCTCTCGACGTCGGACTCGATGCTACTGGTCGCTTCGTCCGATTTCACCCGATTCTACGAGGAGCGGATCGACCCGGACGCCAGCCAGGGGACGCTGATCCTGCTCGGCCGGGCGACCGTCGGAGTCCTGGCGCTCGGCGGCATCGCGCTGGCGTTCGTCCGTCCCGGCACCATCTTCGAGATCATCGAGTTCGCCTACGTTGGACTGGGTGCGACGTTCGGACTGCCTCTGCTGTTCATGTTGTTCTGGAAGCGAACGACCGGGGAGGCGATCCTGGCGGGTATCGTCGTCGGCCTCGTCTCGTCGATCGGGAACCTCTATCTGTTGCCCGACTACTTCCCGATCTTCGTCTGGCCCGTTTGCATCGCCACGATCGTCGGCGTCACGCTCGCAACCGCAGACACCGGCGCCGACGTCGCGGGCGTGCCGGAGCCGACGACGGGCGGTACTTCTCCGGCCGACGACTGATCGTCCCGGCCGGCGCCGTTCAGGCGGTATCCGGCTCCGCAGTCGGCCCTCGCTGTCCCGGATCACTTTTGCGTTCGCCGCGCCGACTCGAGGTAGATGCTGACAAAGGACCTGCTCCGCGTCTCGAGAGCCGGCGGGGGGTACCACCCGCAGTTCGCGAGCCGCGAGCATCGTCCCCTCGCCGCTCGCGTTATCGGCACCTACCAGGGTCACGTCGGCGAGACTCGCGGCGGCCTCGAGGACGCCCTGACCGATCTCGAGCGCGGGACGCCGCGCGTTCCGAACGGCTCGAGCGAGCCATCGCGAGAGCGCGACGCCGACCACTTCAAGCTCGTCCGGGGCTTTTCGGCCCTGCTCGAGCGCGACGCGACGTTCGAGACCGACGCGGTGATCGAACCCGAGCGCGCCCGGAAAACGGCCTTCGAGGCGGCCGAGGACGTCGGCGTCGTCACGGCCGAGGAGCGGGAGGCGGCGCTTTCCCAGGCTGCCGACGGGCTCGGGCTCTCGCCCGACGACCTCGAACGGGCGCTGTACGCCGACCTCGAGGAGCGACAGGTCCTCGAGGCGGTCGACCCCCGGTGGGATCCCGACGGCCTCGTCGCGCAGTACAACCTCTCGCTCGCCCAGACGGCGCTGTTCGACGCCACCGAACTTCGGGTGCGCTCGAGCGATCCGAAGGCGCTGGTGTCGGCGATCAAGCGGCTTCGGCTGATGTACGAGATTCGAAGGCGAGAGGACGCCGACGCGAACGAAACCGACCTGAGCGACCGCGAGGTCGTCGTCACCGGTCCCACCCACCTCTTCCGGGCGACGCGTCGGTACGGCACTCGGTTCGCTCGGCTTCTGCGGACGGTCGCGAAGGCGAGCGAGTGGCGCCTCGAGGCGACGATCGACGACCGTGGCACCGAACGGGTCCTCGAGCTCTCCGACGCCGATCCCGTGCGGGTGCCCAACGCCGAGCCCGTCGCCGACGTCTCCTTTGACAGCGGCGTCGAGGCCGACTTCGCCGGGCGCTTTTCGAGCCTGGATCTGGACTGGGAGCTCGTCCGCGAGCCCGAGCCGCTCGAGACCGGGACCCGGGTGATGATCCCCGACTTCGCGTTCGACTACCAGCATGGCGACTTTCGGGTCTTCTTCGAGATCATGGGTTTCTGGACGCCCGAGTACGTCGAGAAGAAGCTCGGACAGCTCGAGGATCTCGAGGACGTCGAGCTGATCGTCGCCGTCGACGAAACGCTTGGCGTCGGCGAGGAGATCGCGGCGCGGGATTTCCGGGCGATCCCCTACTCCGGCAGCGTCCGGCTGAAGGACGTTCGCGACGTCCTCCGGGAGTACGAACGCCAGCTCGTCGCCGAGGGCGCGGCCGCGCTACCCGAGGAGTTGCGACCCGACGCGGACGTCGTCTCGCTCGAGGAGCTGGCCGCCGACCGCGGCGTGAGCGAGGACGCCCTGGCCGACGTCGCCTTCCCCGAGCACGAACTTGTCGGCCGAACACTGGTTCGGCCGTCGGTGCTCGAGGAACTCGGCGAGGAGATCGAGGCCGGCTCGTCGCTGTCGGACGCCGAGGCGACGCTCGAGACCTACGGGATCGGCGACTCGAGCGCCGTTCTCTCGACGCTCGGGTACCGCGTCGAATGGGAGGGGCTCGCGGGCGGGACAATCGCCGAGCGAGAGTGACGATCCGGCGGCTTCCGCAGCGGCGGCGTTCGCCCGTACTGCGCCCAGCTGCGGGATTCGTCGACCGAATCGGCCGCTTTCGGGAACCGATGACGGCCGCACCGACTCGAGGACGACGGCTCGCGATCGGCGCACGACGGCTCGCGAGATGTATTAAAAACACCTATTAAAATAATAACTCTTATTAAATAGTCCCTCTAGATTGGTATCAGATGTGGCTGAACGAACCCTATACAACCAAATGTGAATTAGTGAAAGTTAGTTTGGGTGGCTTTATAGAAGAGAGTCGAGTACCGAGCGCCCACCGCGAATGAGCGAACGTATCTCGAGACGAGAGACGCTGGGCGGTATCGCCGCGGGAACTGTCGCCGGCCTGGCCGGCTGCGCCGAAGGGGTGGCCGACGAGGACGACGACGAGCAGGCGTTTACCATCGTCCCGCACATGGATCCGACCGGTTCCGGCGACGACTGGGAACGGTGGGGCGGGATGACGCCGTACTGGACGCGCGTCGTCGAGCCGCTCGTCTGGGGGACAGAGGAGATGCAGCCCGAACCCTGGCTCGCGACCGACTGGGAGGCGACGAGCGAGACGACGTGGGTGTTCGAACTCCGCGAGGACGTCGTCTTCCACAACGGCGAGGAGATGACCGCCGACGACGTCGTCCACTCCTTCGAGGACGACATCCTGACCGAGTACGGCGACTACGTCTACGGCTGGCTCCACCTCGAGCCCGGCAGCGTCGAGAAGGTCGACGACTACACCGTCGAGTTCGAGAACACGGAGCCGTTCTCGGGGTTCCCCGGAACGATCGCCCACAATATGATCGACATCCACCCGCCGTCGGCCGACCCGTGGAACGGCGACGTGGTCGGGAGCGGCCCCTTCATCCTCGAGTCGGTCGACGGCGGCCAGTCCCTCGAGCTCGGCGTCCACGAGGAGTACTGGGGCGGGGAGCCGAACCCGAACGGGCTGACGTTCCGCGCGGCCGAGGACGCGACGACGCGGACGAACCTCCTCGAGTCGGGCGACGCCGACGTCGTCTTCGACCCGGCCAAGAGCCGGGTCTCGTCGCTCCGGGACGACGAGGACGTCGAGGTCCACACTCAGCAATCCCCGGGATCGTACTTCCTCGCGGTCAACCTCTACCGGGAGCCGACCGACGACGCGACGCTGCGTCGGGCGCTCAGCTACGCGGTCTCCCAGGAAGAGATCGTCGACTCCGTCCTCGAGGGGCTCGGCCTGCCGGCCGCCGGCCCGATCTCGACGGTGATCGACTGGGCGGGCGACGACAACGACCTGCCGAGCTACGAGCAGGATTTCGACGCCGCGGCCGAGCTCGTCGAGGAGTCAGCCTACGGCGGCGAGGCACTGACCTGTCTGGTCCGCAACGACATGGACGACGGCGAGCTGATCGCGCAGGTCCTCGAGGCGAACTTCGAGGAGATCGGCGTCGAGATCGACGTCGAGGTCCTCGAGTCGGCCTCCTACCAGGACCGGACCAACCGTGGGGAGTTCCACCTCGACCTCGCGGGATCCCAGTCGAACAGCCCGGCCGCCGACTACATCATGTGGGAGAACTTCCACTCCGAGGGAGTCCATAATGTCGACCTCTACGAGGCCGAGGGCACCGGCGTCCACAACCTCGGTGGCGAGGTCGACGAGCTGATCGAGACCGCGTTCCGGTCGACCGACCCCGACGAAAAACGGGAGGCCTACGTCGAGGCCCAAGTCCGGCTCCTCGAGGAGAGCGTCGTCGTTCCGCTGTGTTACCTCGAGGACGTCGTCGCCGCCGACGCCGCCCTCGAGGGGATCGATCTCCACCCGATCGATCGGTTCGCTGACTGGCGCGAGCTCGAACGATAGCCGATGCGCAACTACCTCGCCTACCGGCTGGGGACCTCGCTGCTCGTCATGTTCGGCGTCTCCGTTGTCACCTACGGGCTGATCTACCTGACGCCGGGCGACCCCGCCGAGATCATCCTGCGCGAGCGCCTCGAGCGCCAGCCCGCCGCCGCGGAGGTCGCCGCCTTCGAGGCCGAGCAGGGGCTGGACGCGCCGTTCCCGGTTCAGTACGCCGACTGGCTGACGGACGTTCTCCGAGGCGATCTCGGCACCTCCTACTACAGCGACACCGCGGTCTCGTCGCTGATCGTCGAGGCGCTGCCGGCGACCCTCGAGCTGGCCGCCGCGGCGATGGTCGTCGCGCTCGTCCTCGCGGTCCCCGCGGGCGTCGTGAGCGCGGTCCGTCAGGGCTCCGGCGTCGACGTCGCGAGTCAGCTCGGCGCGCTGGTCGGCGTCTCGATGCCGAACTTCTGGCTCGGCTACCTGCTCATCCTCGTGTTCGCTCTGCTTCTCGGGGTGCTCCCGGTAGCCGGCGCCGGAAGCCCCGCACAGCTCGTGTTACCGGCGATCACGCTCGGCACCGGGATGGCGGCCGTCCTCACCCGGCTGATCAGGACCTCGATGCTCGAGGTCCTCGACGAGGGGTACGTCGACACGGCTCGCTCGAAGGGACTTCGCGAGCGTATCGTCGTCTACAAACACGCGCTCCGGAACGCCTTGCTCCCGGTCGTGACGATCGTCGGTCTCCAGTTCGGCTCGCTGCTCAACGGCGCCGTCGTCGTCGAGATCGTCTTTCAGCGACCGGGGTTGGGGATGGTCCTCGTCGACGCCGTCTTCGATCGGGACTACCCCGTCGTGCAGGGAATCGCGCTCGTCACGGCCGTCGTCTTCGTCGGGACGAACCTGCTGGTCGACCTGACCTACCGATACCTCGATCCCCGCGTCGCGCTCGGGGGTGAGACGGCGTGAGCGGCGACGCAGCGACCAGCGACGCCGGCTCGGTGATCCCTGCGGGCATTCGCCGCCGCTATCGGTCGTTCCGGAACTCCCGCGAGCTCCGGGCCTTCTTCGCGAACCCGCTCAACGTCGTTGGGCTCGCACTCGTCGCGGCCGTGGCGACCGCCGCGGTCGTCGGCCCCGTCGTCGCCCCCTACGATCCGACCGGCCAGGACCTCGCCAACCGGCTTCAGTCACCCTCGCGGTCCCACCCGCTCGGGACGGACCAGCTCGGCCGGGATCTCCTTTCGCGGCTGCTGTACGGCGCCCGGATCTCGCTCGGCATCGCCGTAGCTGTCACCGGGATCAGGCTCGTCCTCGGGACGACGATCGGCCTGGTCGCGGGCTACGTTGGCGGCTGGATCGACGAGCTGTTGATGCGGCTGGTCGACGTCCAGCTCGCCTTCCCCGGGCTGGTGCTCGCGCTGGTAATCGCGGGGATCCTCGGCCCCAGCCTTCGTAACGTCATGATCGCGCTCGCGGTCGTCGGCTGGGCCTCCTACGCCCGGGTCGTTCGCGGCAGCGTCCTCTCGACGAAGGAGCGACCGTTCGTCGACGCGGCCCGGCTGATGGGCGTCTCCCGGACCCGGATCGCCGTCCGCCACCTCCTGCCGAACGTCGCCAGTCCGGTGATCGTCCTCGCGACGCTGAACATGGGGACGGTCGTGCTCGCGACGGCCGGACTCTCCTTTATCGGACTCGGCGCCCAGCCGCCGACCCCCGAGTGGGGGACGATGCTGTCGGCCGGGCGCCACCACCTCCGGGAGGCCTGGTGGCTGGCGAACGTTCCCGGGGTCGCGATCATGTGTACCGTCCTCGGGTTCAACCTCCTCGGCGACGGGCTGCGGGACCTGCTCGATCCGAAACACGAAGCAAGCGTGGAGAAACCGACGTGATCATCCATGAGTAAACTCCTCTCAGTCGAAAACCTACACACCCAGTTCGATAGCTACGAGGGTCCCGTCCGCGCCGTTGACGGCGCCTCCTTTACCGTCGACGAGGGCGAGATCGTCGGTATCGTCGGCGAAAGCGGCTGCGGCAAGTCCGTCACCGCCAGGTCGATCCTCGGCCTCGAGGACCCGGGCGAGGTCGTTGCAGGCTCGATCGAGCTGGCCGGCATCGAGGTGACGACCGCGAGCGAGCGCCAGCTCCGCCGGCTCCGCGGTGAGACGGTCTCGATGGCGTTCCAGGACCCGACCGAGACGCTGAACCCCGTCTTCGACGTCGGCGAGCAGATCGCCGAGGCGCTGAAGGTCCACGACGACGACCGCCAGCGCCTGCGCGAGTACCTCCACGCGCCGCTGTTCGGCGACCACTCGGACTGGGCGGCAAAGCGGGAACGGGCGGTCGAACTGATGGACCGGGTCGGCATCGCGAGCCCGGAAGACCGGGTTGACGCCTACCCCCACGAACTCTCGGGCGGAATGCGCCAGCGGGCCGGCCTCGCGATCGCGCTGGCCTCCGAACCGGAGCTGCTGATCGCCGACGAGCCGACGACGGCCCTGGACACGACGACACAGGCGGGGATCCTCGACCTGCTCCGTCGGCTCAACCACGAGCGCGGGCTCGCGGTGCTGTTGATCACCCACGACCTCGGCGTCGTTGCGGAGCTGTGCGATCGCGTCGTCGTGATGTACGCCGGGGAGGTGATGGAAACGGGTCCGGCCGATCGAGTCCTCGAGGACCCGCGCCACCCCTACACCCGCGCGCTGCTGTCGTGTCTGACCCAGACCGCCGAACCCAAGAGCCGCCTGCCGACGATCGAGGGGACGGTCCCCGAACGGCGCGGCGAGACGAGCGGCTGTCCGTTCGCGCCCCGCTGTGAGCACGCCACTGACCGCTGTCGGCGGGGCGACGTTCCCGTCGTCGATCTCGGCGAGGGGCGGGCGGCCTGCGGCGAACCGATCGTGCTCGAGGCCGACGCGGTGGTCGAGCGGGAGCCGACGGAGACCGGTGCCGAGAGCGACCGACGCGATCGATCGACGGACGGCGCCACCGCCCAACGACCGCTGGTCGAGCTCGAGACCGTCTCGAAGCGCTACGCTCTCGACGACGGACTCGTTGATCGCGTCCTCGGGGACACCCGAACCCTCGGCGCCGTCGAGGACGTCTCTATCGAGATCGGCGCGGGCGAAGTCTTCGGGCTCGTCGGCGAGAGCGGCAGCGGCAAGTCGACGCTCGCCGGCCTCGTCACCGGGCTCGAGGCGCCGACGGCGGGGACGGTCCGGTTCGACGGCGAGGCGGTCGGCCCCGCCGCGGACCGCGACTCGGAGACGCTCGCCGACGTCGGCGTCGTCTTCCAGAACCCTCGATCGAGCCTCAATCCGCGGCTTACGGCCGCCGAGGCGATCGCCGAGCCGCTCCGGACCCACGGCTGGCCCGAGCGCGATCGGAGCGAACGCGTCGCGGCGCTGCTCGAGCGCGTCGGCCTGTCGAGCGATCACGCGGGGAAGTATCCCCACGAACTCTCCGGCGGACAGGTCCAGCGCGTCGCGATCGCCCGGGCGATCGCGCTCGATCCCGACCTGCTCGTCCTCGACGAGCCTGTCTCGGCGCTCGACGCCTCCGTCCAGGCCAGGATCCTCAACCTCCTGCTGGAGCTCCGGGCCGACTTCGAGCTGACGTACCTGCTGATCTCCCACGATCTGGACGTGGTCGAGCACGTCGCCGACCGCATCGCGGTGATGTACCTGGGAGAGCTCGTCGAGGTCGGACCCGCAACGCAGCTGTTCGATCGGCCGAGCCACCCCTACACGCAGGCGTTACTGGAGGCGATTCCGTCGCTGAACCCGGACGACCCGGCGTGTCCGACGCTCGAGGGTGAGATCCCGAGTCCGGCCGACCCACCCGGGGGCTGTTCGTTCCACACTCGATGTCCAGTGGCGGAACTCGAGTGTACGACCGACGAGCCGTCGGTCAGTACGGTCAGCGACGCCCGTTCGAAGTGTCACTTCGCAGACGAAGTCGCGGAACGGAACGCGGACGCCAACGGCGACGCGGACGACGTCCCGGAAGCGGCGAGCCCGCAGTAACCTAGAGATCTCGCTGGCGTCCCTTCGGCACCATCGAGCGCAACTCGCCGTGGACGTACAGCCCGATCCCGATCGGCTCGAGCGCTCCCGCGATCCGGTGGGCGGCGATCAGGTACCCCCAGTCACCCTCCCAGCGCTCGAGGTCCCGGTCCTCGCCGGCAGCGAACGCCCGGGCCTCCTCGGGCTCGAGTTCGATCACGCACTCGCTGGCCGCTCGACCGAACCGCTGGACGAAGTCCGTCGTCGGCTTCCAGTGTTCCTGACGCGTTCGCAGGCAGGTCATCCCGATCGCCTCGATCTCGATCGGCGACGGAGCGTCCCCGCCGTAGATCCAGATCTTGCCCGCCCCTTTTTCCCAGAACGTGTAGTCGTCGAACGTTTCGGGCGGGATCGCAAAGCGGTCCGCAAAGTAGTCGACGACGTCCTCGCGGCTGACCCGGCCCTCGACGGTCCGCTCCGCGGCGGTCGCCGGCAGCCGACCGAACTGCTGACCGTCGTTTTCGGCGAGAGTCGCGTCGCTCGTCCGGTCGTCCGTGGCGTCGTCGCCCATCAGCCGGTCACCTCCATCTTTGCCACGAAAAAGCCGCCCGTATCGTTCTGGTGAGGGTAGATCCGCGCCGCTTGCTCGAGCTCGTCGTCGTACTCCTCGCCGCCCCACTCGGTGAGTCCCGGCGAGTGCTCGAGGTCGAGGTCGAAGTCGACGACGCGACAGTCCTCCTCCTCGAGGACGTGCTGGACGACGGCCTCGTTCTCCTCGGGGGCGAAGGTACACGTCGAGTAGACGACCGTCCCGCCTTCGCGAGTCGCCTGGACGGCACGCCCGAGAATTCCCTTCTGGATCCCCGAGACCTCGTCGAGGTAGCCCTCCGACCAGCCGTCGAGCGCGTCGGGGTTCTTCCGGATCGTCCCCTCGCAGGAACAGGGCGCGTCGACGAGCGTGCGGTCGAACTCGTCGAAGTCGAACCGCTCGAGGGAGTAGTTGCGGGCATCGTCGTTCGTGACCGCGAGGCTCGTCGCGCCAAGCCGCTCGGCGTTGAAGCGCAGTGCCGAGATCCGGCCGAGGTTGCTGTCGTTGGCGACGACGGTGCCCCGATCGCCCATCAGCGCCGCGAGCTGGGTCGCCTTTCCGCCGGGGGCGGCACAGCAGTCCCAGACGCGCTCGCCGGGCTCGGGTTCGAGGACGGTCGCGGGAACCGCCGACACCTCCTCCTGGCCGTGGGTGAAGCCGTGAAACGACGACCACGTCGAGCCCGGCGAGTCGGTCTCGAGGCGTAGCACCCGAGGGTTCCAGTCGGCTTTCTCGTAGCCGACGCCCTCCTCCTCGAGGGCGCTCGTTGCCCGGTCGACCGAGGCCTTGATCGCGTTCACGCGGACCGCGTTGCCGAGGGGGCGCTCACAGGCGGCCAGAAACGCCTCGAAGTCGTCGACGATCGGCCGATACCGCTCGAGTGGCTCCATTGGAGGCGGGTTCGGGGCCCCGTCGCTTGTGGGTTTCGAACCGGCGCGCGAACCGCCACCGTCTTTATGCTCTCCAGTCTCGACTGTCAACGCATGGCAGGGATCCAGCTGCAGACTTCCGAGGTGTCGCTCGAGAACCCGACGTTCGTCGAGGGGTTTCCCGGCGTCGGCCTCGTCGGCAAGATCGCGACCGACCACCTGATCAGGGAACTCGAGATGGAGTACTACGCCAGTGTCGACTGCGAGGGGCTGCCCCGCGTGGGAACGTACCGAGCCGGTGAGGGGCGAGTGCGCCCGCCCGTTCGGCTCTACGCCAGCGAGGCCCACGACCTGATCGCACTGCAGAGCGACGTGCCGATCAGTTCGCCGGCCGTCGGCAGCGTCGCGAACTGCGTCTCGAGCTGGATCGCCGCCCAGGAGGCACGGCCGATCTACCTTAGCGGGCTCCCGTCCGAGCGTGAGGAGCGCCCGTCGTTGTACGGGATCGCGACCGGAAGCCAACTCGAGACGCTCGAGGACCACGGGATCGCGGCGCCCCCGGAGGACGGCGTCGTCAGCGGGCCGACGGGGGCGTTACTCGACCGCGCCGCACAGCGCGGCGATGACAGTTTGGGGCTGATCGTCGACTCGAGCCCGCAGTTTCCCGATCCCGAGGCGGCGAGCGTCCTGCTCGAGGAGGGGATCGCACCGATCACGGACGTCTCGATCGACGTCGCGGAACTGGTCGATCGGGCCGAAGAGATCCGGGAGAAACGCGAGCAGTTCGCCCGACAGATGCAGCAGTTGAGCCAGGACGAGAGCTCCCAGGCCCAGCCGCTGCGGATGTACCAGTAGCGGGCGACTCGAGTGCGAGCACGTACCTTTTTGCTGCGGGTCCTCGCTCCCTGCGGTCGCTCGAACCGCTTGCAAAAATCTACGCTAAAAAGCCGCTCGCTCCCGCTGGTCGCTCACGGGTGCTGCGCTTGACGCCTTCCGCAGTGAGATCAGCTCCGCCTGTGCTGAACGGCTGTTTCGCGGCTACCTCCTGAACACAGACCTCGTGTTCCGAGCCGCCACTGTGCGTCGGGTTAACGCGTCGAGCTGCCGATCTTGCTCACGCAATCCCAACCCCTTTTCGGGTCCTGACGCATCCTTCGGACATGGCAGACCAAATCGCTCCCGACTTCTGTCCGACGACGTCTCACGGGATGCCGATGCTCGGCCTCGGCACCTGGCAGAACGACAACCCCGAACAGTGCGCCGAAAGCGTCCGGAACGCCCTCGAGCGGGGGTACCGACACATCGACACGGCACAGGCCTACGACAACGAGGCGGCCGTCGGCGAGGGGATCGCCAGCGCCGACGTCGACCGCGAGGAGGTCTTCCTCGCGACGAAGATCTGGACCGACAACCTCGGCTACGAGGACGTCAAGGAGACGGCCCGGGAGAGCATGGACCGCCTCGGCGTCGACTACCTCGACCTGCTGTACGTTCACTGGCCCGCCGAGGCGTACGAGCCCGAAGAGACCCTCTCGGCGTTCGCGGAGCTGTACGACGAGGGGCTGATCGAGAACGTCGGCGTCAGCAACTTCATGGCCGAGGACCTCGAGACGGCGATCGACGTCTGCGACGCGCCGATCGCGGCCAATCAGGTCGAACTCCACCCGCTGCTCCAGCAGGACGACCTGCGCGAGCGCTGCGAGCACTACGACGTCGACGTCGTCGCCTACTCGCCGCTGGCCCGCGGCCAGGTGTTCAACCACGAGGGGATCCAGAACGTCGCGGCCCGACACGGCGTCAGCGAGGTCCAGGTCAGTCTCGCCTGGCTGCGCGAGAAGGGCGTCACCGCGATCCCGAAGGCGACCGGCAAGGACCACATCGAAAATAACTGGGAGTCGCTGCTGGTCGAACTCGACAGCTCGGATATCGACACGATCGACAACGTCGACGACGTCAACCGCGAGGTCGACCCCGACTTCGCCCCCTGGAACTGACTCGAGCGCTACCGGCCCGATAGGTTCGAACTCCTGAATAGCAAGAAAGCTTACCAGTTTTCGAGCCGTCGCAGGCGCTATGGCAACCCGCACACGGAGGGGTGACACCGGCGTCGTCGGGGAGGTCGCGACCGATCTCCAGCGGCTCCACGGCGGCTGGATGGCGCTCGTCTTCCCCAGACAGCGCGGCCGCGGCCACGCCGTCATGGGTCGGTGGATTCCCGAGACGACGCCCCAGCAGGTGGGCTACTACGGCTGGGGAATCGTCGGCGCGCTCGGCCTGCTGGCGCTGTATCCCCTCACCGTCCTCGGTTTCGCGACCCGCTACTACGCGGCGAAACTCGACTCGACCCGAACCCGATTCGGCGTCGCCGGCGTCACCGCCCTCGCTCTCCTCGCGTGGGGGACGCTGACTGCCGTCGCCCACCTTCAACTCGAATCCGACGCCGTCCTCGCGGTCGCCGCGGCGAGCGCGGTCGCAACGGGAGCGACGGCGCTTTCGGCCGGCTGCTCGAGGGTCGGCGGCCGGCTCGTCTCGGTCCTGCTCGCGTACCCGTTCGCGCTGACCGCCCTCTTGCTGCCGCCGGTCGTCGCCGCGCTCGTGACCCCGTCGCTCGAGGGGTACGTCCTTGACCCCAGCTACGCGTTCGCGGTTCAGTTGCTCGAGGGGCCGCTGGCCGTCGGCGGGCTCAACGAGATCCTGCGGGCGAACTTCGAACTCGCGGGCGCGGCCTACGCGGCGATGTGGTTCGCGATTGCGTTCCCGGTGGGGTGGCTGTTCGGGTTGGCGGTCGCGCTGGCGAACCTGGTGCGGCCCTCGAGCTGAATCGGGGTCGCGGGCAAGCGGTATACTCGTCCTCGTGGTGCGACGGCTATGACAGAAAACGGCGAAACGATCGAACCCTTCCCCCTGCAGCGACGCGGCACCGTCGATTATATGCGGATGGCCGGCCGACGGAGCGTCGTCCACGGCCTCGTCGAACTCGACGTGACCGAGGCTCGACGGCGCATCCGCGAGCACGAGGAGCGAACGGGAACACGGTACTCGTTCACCGCGTTTTTGATCTCGTGTCTGGCCCGGGCGATCGACGACCACCCCCGCGTTCAGACCTACCGCAACTGGCGGGGCCGGCTCGTTCGGTTCGAGGACGTCGACGTGAACGTCCTGATCGAACGGGTGGTCGACGGCGAGCGGATCGGCATCCCCCACGTCCTCAGGGCGACGAACCGGCGGTCGCTCGAGTCGATCCATGAGGAGATCCGAGCGGCCCAGACGGATCCGAGCCAGGGACGACAAAGCGGGCTGGCAGCTGCAAGCCTGCGACTTCCCGGCCCCGTTCGACGGCTGATGTGGCGACTGCCGCAGGTCTCTCCCCGCCACTGGAAACGCCTCGCCGGCACGGTCGCTGTGACCTCCGTCGGAATGTTCGGTTCCGGCGGCGGCTGGGGGATCAGTCCGACGAACTACGCGCTCCAGCTCACCGTCGGCGGTATCGAGCGCAAGCCGAGGTTCGTCGACGGAGAGGTTGTGCCCCGAGAGTTCCTCGATCTCACCGTGACGGTCGACCACGACGTCGTCGACGGCGCGCCCGCCGCCCGGTTCGTCGGGCGTCTGCGGGAACTCGTCGAAGCGGCGCACGGGCTGGAAGCGGACCTCGAGGCGTAGGGGTTCCGAAAGCGAGAGAACGTTCCATCCCCGGAGCCGTGTCGCTCGGCGAAGGTATCAGATCCGAATACGTTCGGCCCAGCTCGAGCATCAGGCCGAGCGTACTGCCGGTTTCCGATACCCTTTGGGGGTTCGCCGTCCCACGATTACGTATGGAGTTCGATCTGCCAACCACGGCGGCGACGTTTATCGCGCTGATCACGCTCGGCGCGGTCGGGATGATCGCCTCGGATATGATGACGACCGACAGCATTCTGATGATGGTCGTCCCCTCGATGGTGATATTCGGCGGGATCATGCTGCTGATCGGGATCAAACACGGCCAGTACCGGGCGACAAAGTAGCCGGCTCCCTCGAGTCTGATTCGCTCTCCTATCGGCCGTCGGCAAACGTCCAGCGAGTCGCATCGGTCGGAAACGCAGACCACGCGAACGCGACGTCCGGACGAACGCGAAAGAACGGCGTTCCGTGGCGGACGTCGTACTTCTCTTCGTAGGCTCCGTCGAGACCTTCGAGGAGTTCGGTGTCGGCCGTCTCCTCGTCGAGTCGCTCGGCCCGTCCCTCGAGGATCACGACCTCCTCGGCGTCCTCGCAGTGGACGACGATATCGGCGTTACGCTCGAGGTTGCGGACCCACCGCGTCCGCTCCCCGCCGCCGCAGTGGAAGGCACCGTCGACCCAGACGCCCCACGTCGGACGGACGTGCGGGAACCCGTTCGGACGAACGGTCGTGATCCAGTAGGAGCGGTCGTCGGCCAGCTTCTCCGCGACGAACGTCCAGGGGAGCAGCCCGTCGCCGTCGTCGGGGATTCCGTAGCTCTCCTCGGTCGTGGGACGGGATCGGCGCGCGTCGTCGATGGCTCTCGAGTCCTCGTCGGTCATCGAGGTATCGACGCGACGAGAACGCATGAAACGCACTACTGGGGCATCGGGTGTCGAAAGAAAAGGTCCGTTTCGAGACGCTACTCGACCGCGACCGCGCCTACATGTAGCCCAGATCGCGCAGGCGCTCCATCAGGTCCTCCTTGTCCTGGGCGCGGCCCGCGCGCTCGGTCGTCCCCTCGAGATCCTGGAGCCAGGCGGGGTCGTCCTCGGTCTTCTCGGTGCTGATCTCGCTGCCCAGCGATCGGAACCCTTCCCAGTACTTCGGTGAGACGGGCGTGTCCCAGGGCTCGAGGTCCTCGGGCAGGTCGTCTTTCCCTTCGGGAACGTAGCCCTCATCCGGGAACTCGGGGACGGTGTCCGGCACCACGAAGTTCCAGAACGCCTCCCACACTGCGGCCTCCTCGAACTGCAGGATGGGCTGGACCCGGTCGTGGGGCGGGTAGATGTCGGGGTCGTGGCGCGGCGAGAAGAACGTCTCGTCGGCGCGGGCCTCCTGTTCGTCCCAGCGGACGCCGGAGATGACGCCGTCGACGTCGTGCTCCTCAAGGGCGTTGTTCAGCGCAACCGTCTTCAGCAGGTGGTTGCCGACGTAGGTGTCGAGCAGGAACGGGAAGGTGTCCTCCTCGTACTCGAGCAGATCCCGGACGTGGTGGCGGTTCTGCTCGGAGAGCTCCTCGATCTCGACCTCGTCGCCGGGCTCGAGGCCCTGCTCGTCGACGTACTCGCCGACGTCGTCGTTGCGCGCGTAGATAACCTCCAGATCCCACTTCTCGGCCCACTCGTCGACGAAGTCGTGGATCTCGTCGAAGTGCTGGTAGTGGTCGATGAAGATCGCGGGGGGGACCTCGAGGTCGTACCGGTCGGCGACCTCCTTGACGAAGTACAGCACGAGCGTCGAGTCCTTGCCGCCAGTCCACATGACTGCCGGGTTCTCGTACTGCTCTAAGCCCTGGCGGGTGACCTCGATCGCCTTCTCGATCTTCTCGTTGATGTGCGGGTAGTCCTCGGGATCCTGGCCCTCGCCGTCCTCGTAGTTTACGTCGACGTAGTCGGGGAAGCTCTCGGTCATCGTACTGTAATTAGATATAATTAGGAGCGTTAAACCGTTTATGGGACCGGAAACCTCTGACGGAACTCCGGACGCTCGACGGTACCCGACAGGTCGGCTGTCGACGAGTGAACAAATCGTTTATTTATCCGGGCGCGAGAACACTCACCATGATCGATGCGGTCGCCGCCGCGTTCGTCCTCGCCGGGATCGCCCTCCTCCTCTCCGGTACCGCCCTCTCGGTGTACGGCGTCGTCGCCGTCGGGCTCGCGGCTGGCGCCGGCAGCGGGTATCTGGTCGGTCCCGCGGTCGGGGCCGCGTTGGGACTCGAGGGAGTCGCCGCCGCGGGAACCACCGCCGCGCTCGGCGCGGTCGTCGGCGGCCTCGGGAGCTACCTCGTCCTGTCGGCGGCCGTCTCGCTTCTGGGGTTCGTCGTCGGCTCGTACCTCACGCTGGCCGCAATCGCCGCGCTCGCCCCCGAGAGCGGCTGGGCCCTCGAGTGGGGGCTCGCGGTCGTTGTCGGCCTCGTCGCGGCGGTGCTCGGGCTGGCGCTGACACGGTGGGTGACCGCCGCGATCACGGCAGTCATCGGCGCCGCACTCGCGTCGCGGTCGCTTACTCCCGAGGGGGTTCTCGCCGCAGGGGAGACGCTGACGCTCGAGCCGCTGCTGTTCGACGTGACGTCGCCGGCGTTTCTGGCGCTGGTCGCGCTCGGCCTCCTCTCGCAGTTCGGTCTCTTCTCGCTCGCCCCCCTCCCGCGGCTCGTCCGGGCCGTTCCCGGACTCGTGTGGCCGTCGGGTCGCCGCCGCGATGAGCCCGGCGCGGCGAGGTAGCGCGGATTCGGGCGGACGCCGACCGCACCGCCCCTCGCGCAGCGAGTTTCGCCGGCGATCGACTCGCCCCCTCGATCGGCGACGATAATAGGGGGCTACCGGAAGAGAACCGCCCGACGGCACTCGCTCGAATCGGCGATGGCGCCGCGTTCGATCGCGCCGCGAACCGGTTCAGTTCGGTTCTCGAAACGTCGTTCGCCCGAGGAATGGTGTGGCTTACTTTGTCGGTTCCCCGAGCAGAGTCGGGCGATGACGTTCGCCGAAGACCGGCTCGCGAGACACCTCGTCGACGACGAATCGGTTCGAGTTCTCGAGACCGGTTCGTTCCTCGGAGAGCCCGGATCGGGTTCGGTGACCGTCGGCCTCACCGATCGGCGCGTGCTCTGCATCTCGGAGGAGGGGGCGCTCACCGATATCAGGTACGAGTTCGTTAGCTCGGTCGGGAGCCGGCCCCGACGGCGGTGGACGTATCGGTACCGGACGGACGACGCGCTCCTGGTCGGAGCCATCGGAGCGCTCCTCGCGGCGATCGGCGTCCTCGTCGCGGTCGGCGCCGCCGCCGGCGTGGGACCGATTGGCGGCGCGCTCACGACCGCGCTCGCGGCGATTGCCGCGACGGCTCTCGGGGTCGCTCGCCGCGTCCGCGCGGTGACTGGACTCGAACGGACGGTTCGGCGGCTCCTGGTCGGCGCCAGCGTCTTCCTCGTCCTGTCGATCGCCGCGCTCGCAGCCGTCGTCTCGGCTATCTCTCCGTCGCTGCTGGCGCTCGCGACGGTAGTCGGGCTGGCGAACCTCGCTTGGACTCCCCGGTTCGTCGCCGCGTTCGACGGCGTCGGGCTCTCGCGAACCCGCGCGACCGAACTGACGATCGCCACGGTCGACGGCGGGACGGTACGACTCCACCTCGAGGCCGACACCGACCTCGGCCGGGAGCTGGGCGCCTCGCTCGCTCGAGCCGACGCGAGCTCGCCTGATCGAGTCGCGGTTCGGCCATCGTCGGAGTAGGGGATCACCACTCGAACAGCGCGTTGCGGCCGTGGCTCCGGACGAGGATCAGGAGGAACGTCGCGACGCCAGTTAGTGCGAACGCCCCGCCGACGTAGAACACCGACGCCATCCCGACCTCGTACATGAGCCAGCCACCAAGCAGCGGGGCGATCACGCTGCCCGGCCGCCAGACGAGTTCGCGGATGCCGAAACTCGAGGCGACGCCGCCGTCGTCGGTCCCCTCGTCGGCGAACAGCGCCATGCTCGCCGGCTCTCGGAAGCTATCGGCGACGCCGAGCAGCCCCGACAGCGCGACGAGCGGGAGGAACGCCGGCGAGACCTCGCCGAACAGCGAGAACTGGGCGGGGACCGCCTCGAGGGGTATCCAGGCGGGAAGCGTCGCGCCCGCGAGGACGGTCGGCACGGAGACGACGAGTTCGGCGGGAACGCCGAGCGCGGTCCCGATCGCCGGCGAGAACGGAACGGCCAGCGCGACGAGTCCGTAGGCGCCGCCGCCGACGAAGACGAACAGCGCGCGCCCGTAAGCGTCCGAGAGCCGGCCCGTAAACGGCTGACAGCACATGTTGGTGAACTTCTCGGCGACGACCGTAAGCGAAACCGCGAGCGCGCCGTAGGCCAGGCCGCCCTGGGCCGCGGAGACGCCCGCGAAGATCGGCACCCATGTCCGCACCAGCGTCACCGAGAAGGCATACTGGAAGCGAAACGTCGAGATAGTGAGCAGCCGGCGGTTGAACGCGAGGTCGGCGAACGGAAAGCCGTGAACGCGCGTGTCGTCGGGCTCGAGCGAGAGGAACGTGCCGAGCCACGCGACGAGCATGATACAGACGATGATCGCGAAGATCGGTCCGAAGCCGAACGCCTCGTAGAGCGAGCCGGCGCTCAGGCTACCGAGGATCGAAGCAGCGAAGCTCGCGGCGTTGGCCTTCCCGATGTAGTTCGCCCGCGTCTCGAGGGTGGCGATCTGCCCGACCAGCGAGAGGCTCATCAGTCCGGCGCCGGTGACGGCGATCCCCTGGAGCGCGCGGACGGCAATAAAGGAGGCGCTCGAGTCGACCAGCGGGAACAGCGCGTAGACGCCAGCGCCAAGTCCGAGGACGCCGAGCAGAACGAGACGCTTGTCGAAGCGGTCGCCGGCCCAAGCCAGCGGAACGACCGCGAACGTCTGTGCGAACGTAAAACCGGTCGTGTACAGCCCGACGATGAGGCCGGCGCCGATCGTGATCCCGAAGACCGTCGTCCCGCTCGGATCGAGCTCGTTGATGTAGTAGGGCAACAGGGTGATCAGCGTGATGAAGCCGAACCCCTCGGCGAAGCGGGCGAGATAGAGCGTCCAAAACTGGAGTCGGTCCCCGGGCACACCGGTTCTCTCGAGGTCGGGATGAAAGCTATTTCGAAGCGAAACTCATCCGGATGCGGTCGGTGGCGCACAACTGATATCCCACCCCGTTCCGAATTTCCCGATATGCGAGTTATCGACGCAGACGTGGTCGTGACGGGTCGTGACGAACAGCCGCTCTCCGACGGACGGCTCGTCGTCGACGACGAGGGACGGATCGACGCCGTCGGGACACAGGAGGACGTCGGCGCACCGTCGGAGGCCACCCACGACAGCTACCCTACTGTCACCCCGGGCCTGATCGACGCTCACGTCCACCTGCAGGGAACCCGGGAGATGAACCCGCTCGTCTGGACCACCGAGTCCTCGGAGCTCGGCACCGCGCGGGCGACCGCGGACCTCCGGGCGCTGCTGGCGGCCGGCTTCACGGCCGTCCGGGACGTCGGCTCCTCGACGGGGCTGGGGCTTCGCGGGGCCGTCGCCGAAGGCGCGATTCCGGGACCGAGGGTGTTCACGAGCGGGCAGAGTATCAGTCAGACGGGGGGCCACGGCGACTCGCACTTCCTCCCCTACGAGTGGGCCGCGGACGGCGACGACGCGCTCGCGACGCTGGCCGACGGCGCCGACGAGTGCCGAAAGGAAGCCCGCAAGCGGATCCGTGACGGCGTCGACGTCCTCAAGATCATGACGACCGGCGGAGTGTTGAGCGAGAAGGACGCCCCCGACCAGAGCCAGTTCACCGACGCCGAGATCCGGGCGTTCGTCGAGGAAGCCCACCGGGTGGGGATCCCGGTCGCCTCCCACGCTCAGGGCGCACCGGGGATCAAGGCTGCACTCCGCAACGGCGTCGACACCATCGAACACGGGTTCTGGGTCGACGAGGAGTGCCTCGAGCTGTTCGCCGAGACGGGGGCGATCTTCGTCCCCACGCTGTCGATCATGCATCGCCTACTCGAGCACGGGTCCGACCACGGCGTGCCCGACTACGGACTCGAGAAGGCCCGCGAAGCGAGCGAAGCCCACTCCGATTCCGTTCGGCGCGCCTACGAAGCCGGCGTTCCGATCGCGACGGGGACGGACTTCCTCGGCCCCGAATTGGTCCCTCACGGCGAGAACGCCCTCGAGCTCGAGCTGTTCGTCGACGAGATCGGCATGAGCGAACACGAGGCGATCCAGGCCGCGACCCGCGTCGCCGCCGAGACGGTTCCGGACGACGATATCGGCACGCTCGAGGTCGGCAACCGCGGCGATGTCCTCGCGCTCGTCGACGACCCCCGCGACGATATCGGCGCCATCAGGAATCCCGAAACGGTGTACGTCGACGGCACCCCGATCGGGAGCTAACCGCTTCCAGAACGGGTGACCGGTAGCATTATTCCGCAGCGACCGAACGTTGCGATCATGACGACGATCGAAGCGAGCGACCTCTTGCCCGCCGAACGGCTGCGAACGGGCGCTCTCGAGGGAGAGATCACCCAGCTCCACCGGGGAGACAGACACGCTGCGGAGGGCGACACCTTCGAGATCGAGGGGACGACGTTCGAACTCGTCGAGGTGACGGAACGACGACTCGGCGATCTGACCGACGAGGACGCACGCGCCGAGGGGTCGCCGGATCTCGAGGCCTACAAGCGACGGATCGAGCGCACCCACGGCACCGAATGGGACGACGAGAACACGGCGTTTCTCCACCGGTTCGAACCGGTTTCCTGATCTCGACCGTCAGGGCCCCGAGAACCGGGCCAGACACTCCGGACAGTAGCGCTCGTCGGAGCCGTTCGGTTCTCCGCAGGTCGGACACTGCAGCCCGGAGCCCTCGGCACGGTCGAACTCGAGCCCGTCCGCCAGCACGGCGAGGACGTCGTCGTCCGGCGACGGCTCGAGGGTCCCCTGCTGTCGTAGCTCGAGGACGAGCGCGTCGTTTTGCAGCCGCTCTAACCCCCGTACCAGCCCGAGAAAGAGGATCGTCGGTGCGATCGTGACGAACGCCGCGAGCGCGAGTCGGCCGACGATCCCGTAGCTGCTCGGATCGTCCATGCGTGGGGTACGGGAACGGAGCGGAAATCGCTACCGTCGGTCGGGTCTCGAGAAGTTCGCGCGGCGAGACCGCTCAGTCGCTGATGAACTTGTTGTCGCGCCAGTTGACGCCGCCTTGACTCGAGCCGTGGTCCCGCGGTCCCTCGACGACCTCGATATCGGCCGGCCGGGGCTCGCCCTCGACGATCCGGGTCGCCTCGAGTTCGTCGTCGAACTCGGCGATCGCCGTCAGGGTGCCCTTCTCGGCGGCCTCAGCGATCTCACAGAGGACGAGGAACATCTCGTACTGCAGCAAGGAGTTCTGGAGGACGGTCTCGCGGTCCCCCTTGAACGCGGCGTACTCGACGAGTTCGGACTCGATTTCGTCCTCCTCGTCCTCGTCCCATCGGAACGAGTTGTGTCGCTCGTCGGGGTCTTCCTCGTAGACCCGATTCTCGGTGACGCTGGCCTTGAGCTGGGCCGTCGGCGTGTACTTGCTTACCGTCTCGTCCTCGGCGACGGCCTTTAGGATGAGCGTATTGTTTCGCCGCGTGATCTCGACGTCCGAGACCCCGTCGGGGTACGTCGCCTCGTCGATGTGGTCGTGGAGGTCTTCGAGGGGCAGTTCGAGGGTCGAATGCAGCCGATATACGTGTCTGGATTCCTCTGTGGACATAGTGGGAAGGTGTGGAGCGGTCGCTGGTTCCTAGTACGGTCGCGTGGCTTATATGACCTGCTATTAAATTCGGTCTCTTTTGAAAGGAATAAATTCAATTCGATATCGCTGCTAGTTATCCGTCGGCCTCGAGCGTCTCGGCCAGCTCGCCGCGTTCCTCGAGTTCGGCGAGGATGTCCGAGCCACCGACGAACTCTCCGTCGACGAACGTCTGCGGAATCGTCTCCCAGCCGCTGTGGTCCTCGAGGGCCGCCCGGTACTCGTCGAGCGACTCGAGGACGTCGACGGTCTCGTAGTCGTCACGGTACTGGTCGATCAGCCCGAGCGCTCGGCGAGAGTACCCACACTGTGGCATCAGCTCCGTCCCCTTCATGAAGAGGACGACCTCGTTGTCCTCGAGCACGTCGGCGACCTGTTCGTCGACTTCGTCCTGATCGAGCCCCTGGTTCGGTGGAAAGTCCATACCCCTGGTACGGCCGTGACGCGGATAGACCTTACGTCCCCGGTTACCGAGCCGCAGTTCGTGTCCGTATCCTCAGTCGGCCGTCGACGCCGGGGCGTCGGCCTCGGCCCGGGCCGACCGCCAGTAGCCCTGGACGTAGGCGCCGAGGAACATGCCGACGATCCCGTAGAGGATCGCGACGTTCCCGACGCCGAGGCTGGCGTAGGCCGCACCGGGACAGATCCCGGAGAGCCCCCAGCCGACGCCGAAGATGCCGCCGCCGAGGACGACGTTTCGGTCGAGGGTCTTCAGCCGACGGACGTAGGGTGCGCCGGTAAACGGCGCGCTGCTTCGAACGTAGTTAATGCCGAAGAACGTGATCCCGGTGACGACCGCCGCCCCACCCATGACGAACAGCAGCCCGAAGTCTTCGAACTGCAGGAAGTGCAGCACGATCTCGGGCTGGGCCATGTGGCTGAACCCGAGGCCGAAGCCGAAGATCAGTCCGCCGACGAACACCAGCGGCATGAACAGCGGATGTTGTTCGTGGTCGGCGCTCATCGCTCACACCTCCGTTCGTAGCTCGCGGTTCGCTTCGCTCGCCGCTCGCGTCTCCGGGATTCTCGCACGGCTCGAGTCCCGCTCATCAGGGACTCACCCCCAGGGCCTGCACCAGCTGGGCGACCCCGATCGCGATCAGCAGGAAGGTCGCGACGCCGACGAGGGAGGCGCTCGAGGCCGAGCCGACGCCACAGACGCCGTGCCCGGAGGTACACCCCTTCCCGACCCGCGTTCCGATCCCGATCAGGATCCCGCCGAGAAACAGCCGCCAGGGCTGGACCTCGGTCATCCACAGCGTCAGTCCGCCGACGTCGTAGAGCTCTCCGGTCGTCGCGGGCTGGTGGAGCGAGCTCGAGACCAGTCCGGACTGAAACGTAACGGCGTAGATCGCCGCGCCGGCGACGATCCCCAGCGTAAAGACGACTCGCCAGTCCCGCGAGGAGACGTACCGCTGGAACCGCGAGAGGTTCGAGACGTACGAGAGGGTCGACTCGAGGAACGTGCTCGCGCCCGCGGCGATACCGGTGCCCAGATAGATGACGACGGTGCCGAGACCGACCAGGAGACCGCCGATCGCGTAGTGGCTGATCCCGTTCGGGAACAGCTCCCCGAACGCGACCGCGAGGAGTGCTATCGCTGTCATATACGCTCGATAGGGACGGCGAGGCATCAATCCTCCTCACTCGGGGAAACTTGTGCGTATCTCGGATCCCGCTCCGGGCCGGCTCGAGCCGGAAACCGGAAAAAGCGATCTTACGCGTGCACGCGTGTCGACAAAAAACCGGTCGGTCAGTCGGCCGCACTCGGGGTCGACAACACGTCGAGCTTCTCGGCGGCGTAGCCGAAGACGTCGCGGTAGCCGTAGGAAGACATAAGCACCGGGTAGAACGACTCGGTCGCGACCTGCATATCGCCGTCGGCGGCGGCGAACGGATCGCCGGGCTCGATCTGGGTGAAGTTGTCGACGAAGACCTCGTAGCTGTCGGCCTCTCCCTTCGGGATCGAGTCGACGAGCCGGTAGACGGGCAGCTCTCGGCTGACTGTGTCGCCGGGCAAGGCGCCGACGGCGGTCAGGAACGACCGCGTAAGCCGAAGCGCGTTCTGGGCGGCCGTCTCCGAGCCCTGCAGTCCGCACTCGACTTCGATGGTGTCGATCTCGGAGAACAGCCGTCCCTCGGCGAACTCGCTGGTCTCGACCATCGCCTGGACGGGGAGCTGCGGGCAGATCGACTCCGCCCGCTCGTGGAGCTCGTTGACGATGGCGAACGGTTCGGCGTGGCTCTGCGTGGAGTGCATCGAGAAGGTGAAACAGCCCGACAGCTCCTCGACGAGATCGTCGGCGAGCTGTCCCTCGTGGGTCTTCGCGTTTGGATCCCCCGGAAACGCCCGGTTGAGATCCTCGTCGACGTACCGGACCTGCCGCTCGAGGGCCTTCTCGTTGGCGACCACGAGCTTGACGGGACGCTCGACGGACGGGTTCTCGTCGAGCAACTGCTCTACGGCGCGAACCCCGCTGGGTTCGTCGCCGTGGATTCCTCCAACGACCGCTATCTCGGGCGTTCCGGACCCGAGCTGTGCAACTTTCATTACCAGTTGTAGGAACTTCGAGTTCAAATGTGATTCGGTCCGATAGCGCTCGCGGCGTCTCGAGCTATCGACGCGGCCGTCAGGGCCCGTTCTCGAGGTCGGCCGCGTACTCCCGATCGATCGCCCGTGCGGTCGGTCGCTCGCCGTCGAGGGCGATCCGCCAGCCGTCGATCGCGGCGGGCTCCTCGAGGGCCGTCTCCATGATCTCCCGGACCTCGCGGACGTCAACGCCGTAGTAGTCGTCGGGAACGTCCTCGAGGTACTGGAGGGCCGTCCGGAACAGGCTCCGCATCCCGCCGTCGTCCTCGAAGTCCGCGCGCTTGTAGGCCCCGGCGGCGACCTGGACCATCCCGTGGAGGAAGGCGCTCTCGGTCGTCCCGCGGCCGTAGTTGTACCACTCGAGCTCGAAGCAGTCGTGAGACTCGTGGAACGCGCCGTCGTTGAACAGCCGCACGCCGTGGACGACGGCCCGCCGGAGCGTGCCGTGCTCCCAGCCGTTGGACTCCCCGCGGTCGGGATCCCACCCCGTCGGCGAGCCCGAAATCGGCGGCGCAACGGCGTAGTCTCGGGTGTGGTCGGTCATCGGTGGTCGGTCGGTGATCGGACGCGGTCCACGAGCGGTTCGACTCCCATCGTGTGACCGTTCGGGCTCGAGGGTCCCGTACGTTTCGCTCGACGGGTACTCACTTCCACGTGGCCGCGACCGTCCTCCCCGACCGCCCCGCCGGATTCGCAACTCGCCGCCCGCTGCCGGAACGCTTATTCCCCGGCAGGAGTGACCGTCGAACTGATGAAGCACTCGGACGGACGCTGCCTGAGCTGTGGCGAGCGACTCTTTGCTCACATCGACGGGGGATACGCGTGTCACAACTGCGGCGCGCGACACCTCCTCGAGCCCCTCGGCGGGAGATCAGCGGAGCGAAGCGGCCTCGAGTGCCACCCTCCGGTGTAGACGAAACCGCAGACTATTCATACGGCAGATGCGAACCATCGACTGCGTGCGAGGGTAGCCAAGCGGTCAACGGCGGCGGACTCAAGATCCGCTCGTGTAGACGTTCGTGGGTTCGATTCCCTCCCCTCGCATTGCAGTGAGGCACATCTCGTGCCGAACGAAAATGCACGGAGGGATCGAACGACGCCGGGGTTCTGCGCCTCGCGCAGGTTCCCGGAGGTGGTTCGATTCCCTCCCCTCGCACTGGCAACCAGTGCGGCAAGAGCGAGCCTCTTGCCCTCGCAAACTTCTACCCAACGCCAACCGACGAGTAGCCACTGAACGTCAGTGCACACCATCGCATGACTGGAGCGCAGTGCGGAGCGAGCGCGGTTCGGAGCGAACAAAGCGAGTGAGAACCGTGGCTGCAAGCGGGGGCACAACGTGACTCGTGAGCGAACGGAGTGAGTGAGAACCGCGAACAATACGATCAGTGTGCAAAACAGTTCCAGCTGTTACTATTAGTGGTTTGCAGTACGGTTTCCTTATACGAAATACAGGAGAAAGCCCACGGTTTTAGCCGTGGGATGAATCTCAGTCTAGGCCGTAAATCTAGATCGATTTGGTGCGTTTCGGTCGCGACACTCCCAGACCCGATATAAATGGATTATTCGATTAAGAGAGAGACCAATGCGGGTACGGCCGGTACATGTTAGTATGACACAGAGATACCGTGACGGTGATCGAGGCAGCGACACTGAACCAAAATTCTACCTCCCCGCCGGGAACACCCCACCGTTCTATGCCAATCACTTCGAGCGTCTCTGGGCGTCGCTATTCAAGCAATACGTTGAATCACCATAATGGGTTTCCCGGAGATGCTGTCACAATTTAGTGAACTGCTTGAAGGAGAAGATATGACTGGAAAACAGGCAGCGCTAATAGTTGCTGTCTGGATGGGAGCCACCGCCCTCTTTGGAATAATTTCGTACATTCTAGTGTTCGTGATTATGGGGTCTTGATTACTGCTTGCTCTGTCTCTCACCTGTGCGTAACGCTATTTTTATGTGATGTTTGAAGAAATAAAACGTGTTACTATCTACTGCTACAGTTGCTGTCAGTTCCCTTTGAGAACCGTCGCTCCACGGACGTCGACTCGCGCCGAGGGCGGGTCGAAACGTGATCCCTTTTTGACGTCGAGCACTGAGTCTGGACAATGAGTAACTCCGACGAACTCGACCGACGGGCTGACACCGCCGTACGCGCGGCTCGAGCAGGCGCCGCGATCGCCGGCGACGCGTTTCGCACGTCGCTGGACGTCGAGACGAAAAACGGCAAGACAGACGTCGTCACACGGGCCGACCGCGAGGCCCAGGTCGCGGTGATCGAGGCGATCCGCGAGACGTACCCCGACGACCCCGTCGTCGGCGAGGAGGACGACGAGCTAAAGGAAGTCCCGAAGTCGGGACCGGCCTGGATCGTCGACCCCATCGACGGAACGAACAACTTCGTCCGAGGAATCCGGGCGTTCGGCACCGCCGTCGCCGCGGTCGTCGACGGCGAACCAGTCGGCGCGGCGATCGTGTGTCCGGCCCTCGAGGACGAGTACCGAAGCGGTCCCGAGGGGGTGTTCCGGAACGAGGAGCCGATCACGGTCAGCGACTGCGCCGATCCCGAGGCCGCGACGGTCTCGCCGACGTTCTGGTGGGACTTCGATCACCGCGACCAGTACGCCGCGGCGAACCGGGAGATCGTCACCCGCTTCGGCGACATGCGACGGTTCGGCTGCGCCCAGCTCGGACTGGCGATGGTCGCCGCGGGCGCCCTCGAGGGGATCACGACGAACCTGCGGGCGAACCCGTGGGACACCGTCGCCGGCGTTCACATGATCCGTCAGGCCGGCGGTCAGGTCACCGACCTCGAGGGCGAGCGCTGGCGCCACGACAGCGAGGGGCTGGTCGCTTCCAACGGCGCGATCCACGACGAACTGCTCGAGGCCGCCCGGGGAATCGACGCGTAGGCTGGCGTTTTTCTCGGAGCGAAAACCGGAAACGGTAAGCGGTCGCTCCCACGGTATCGGGTATGGACGAGTACATCGAACGGTTCGGCCCCGCCAGAATCTGGGCCGCGACTGTCGTCGTGCTCGCTGTCGCCGTCGTCGCCCTCGCGGTGGCGTTTCCACAGCGAGTGTACGTCGATCTCATCTGGCAGTACTACTGGGGCCCCGTCGTCGCCGACGCCCACGGCTGGAACTGCGTCGCGTGGGCCGACGGCGCCGAGCTACCCTGCAACGAGGCCGGTGCCGACGCCGGACCGACCGCCGAGCCCGGCTACACGGCGATCTCGTACGCCGGCTACATCCCGACGCTTCTGTTGTTGTTGATCGGGATCTACTTCATCATCGACTGGCTCGAGATCGAGCGCTACCGAGCGGGCTTCTTTGCGCTGTTCCCGTTCATGCTGTTCGGCGGAGCCCTGCGAACCGTCGAGGACGCGAACGTCGCGGCCTACCGCGATACCGGTGAGCTGGCGATCGAGCTGCCGTGGTCGGGCTTTCTGATCAGTCCGCTGATCTACGTCACCGTCTTCCTGGTCGCGCTGATCGCGATCGTCGCCGGGGTCTGGCTCGAGCGAAAGGAGTACGTCTCGGGCTACGAGTACCCGCTGTTCGGGGTCGGCGCCGTCGCACTCGCCGCGACGCTCGGCTTCCTGGGGTACACCGCGGCGACCGAACCCTACTCGACGTTCTACCCCTCGATTCCGGCGATCGTGCTCACGGCCGCGACCGTCTCGACCGCGCTGCTCTGGCTCGCGATCGAGCGGTTCGCACCCGATCTGAACGCGGGAACCCGACACATGGGAATCGTCATCATCTGGGCTCACGCCGTCGACGGGTTCGCGAACCAGCTGATGCTCGACTGGTCGCACGTCTGGGGGCTCGAATACACGCCGAAACACCCTGTCAACGACGCGATCGTCACCTACACCGGAGCGTTGCTCCCACAGAGCGCGGAGGTGATCGGTCAGGCCTGGCCCTTCGCCCTCCTGAAACTCGCCGCGCCCGTGTTCATCATCTGGCTGTTCAACGAGGAGATCTTCGACGAGAGTCCACAGTTCGCGTTCCTGCTGCTCGTCGCCGTCGTCGCCGTCGGTCTCGGTCCCGGTACCCGCGACATGCTCCGGGCGACGTTCGGGGTCTAACCGTCGGTGCACCCTCGAGCGTCCGTTCTGAGTCGACGTACTTTTGCTCTCGCTCTCTGAGGTTCGTTCCGAATGAGCGACCGAGAATCGGGGTCCGGATCCGGCGGATCGGCTCGGGGCGAGGAGCCGCCGTCGGAGGCCGAGATGCAGCGACTGCTCGAGCACCTGGAGGAGCTCGAGGAGTTCGTCGACCACCCGGACGAGCGAAAGAAGGTGCAAAAGGCGATCCACGCCGCCCACCGCGTGCCGGGTGTCCACGCGGTCGAGAACGGGATCAAACGTTACACGACCCGCGACATGGCCGAGGCGTTCGTCGGTAGTATCCTCCTCTCGCTCCCGCTGCTCGTCGAGGACGGCGTCTTCGAGATCGCCGAGCACTTCATCGAGTTCGCCGTCCGGGGAGTACCGATCTTCCTCCTCTCGAACGTCCTGTTCATTGGGCTGTTCACGACCGCGCTGCTGTACTGGACCGACATCCGCGACGTCGGCGTGACCGACCCGCTTTTCGGGTTCGTCCCCCGCCGCCTGGTCGGCGTCCTCGGGATCTCGCTGCTGACGGCGACGGGACTGATGATCATGTGGGGACGGATCTTCGAGGGGGAGCCGACGACCGCGGAGGCGGTCGGCCGGATTACCGTCATCTGGACCGCCGCCGCGTTCGGCGCCGCACTCGGAGATATCCTACCCGGCGAGAGCGAGGGGACCGACGTGACCCTCGAGAACGTAGACGAGATCGTCGGGTGGCGCGAATGATCGACTTCGCCACCGCAGGACCGTCCGATCGGGACGCCTATACGGCCGCGAACGCCAAGAGGGAGGTATGACCGACGATCGATCCGGGAGCGCAGGCTGGTTCGACGGCCTCGAGCCCGACGACCGCGAGGCTGCGGCCGACGCGATCGCGGACGGGACGGCCGCCGAGCCCGCGAACTGGCCACGGCTGGCCGTCGAGGCAGGCTTCGCGAGCGACGAGGCGGAGTACTACGACCGGCTCAAGGAGGCGACGACGGCGGCGACCCGCGAGGCCGTCGAGCGAGCCGAGCGAGCCGACGACCGACAGCTCGTCCACGCGGTGCGAACGATGGACGACTGTCAGCGAACGGCCAACGAGCTGGCCGAACGCCTCGCCGAGTGGGCGGGGACGATCGATCCCGACGCGGGTGCGGGCGTCGACTACGCCCGCGAACTGGCCGCCGACGAGGGGGCCGTCGACCACCCCCGCGTCCGCTCGCTCGCAGAGCGGATTACCGCGCTGGCCGACGAGGCCGAGGACCTGCGGGAGTACGTCGAGCGCGAGACGCCGACGGTCGCGCCGAACCTCGCGGGGCTGGCCGACCCCGTGCTGGCGGCTCGGCTGATCTCGCTTGCCGGCGGCCTCGAGCCCCTCGCGAAGAAACCCAGCGGAACCGTCCAGGTGCTGGGCGCCGAAGACGCGCTGTTCGCTCACCTCCGGGGCCACGCCTCCTCGCCGAAACACGGGATCATCTACACCCACGACGCGGTGCGGGGCACCCACCCCGACGAGCGGGGCTCCGCGGCACGGGCGGTCGCGGGCAAACTGGCCATCGCCGCCCGCGTCGACCACTACTCGGGCGAGCGCAAACCCGAGCTCGAGGCCGAACTCGAGGAACGCATCGAGACGATCCAGGCGCGGACCGCCGACGACGAAGCCGGCGGAAACGGAGGTGACGGCGAGTGAGCAACGCCGCACTCCCTGCGGGCGTCGAGCGTCGCGCGTTCGACGGTGAGGAGCGCCTCGCGACACGGGGCGAGCCCGTCTACGGCGAACCCACCGACGGCGAGTGGCGCGCCTGGAACCCGAACCGGTCGAAGCTCGGCGCGATGCTCGAGCTCGGGATGGACGCCGGTCTCGCGGGCGGCGACGAGGAGACGGTGCTCTATCTCGGCGCCGCCAGCGGGACGACGGTCAGCCACGTCGCCGACGTTTCGGGCCCGACCTACGCCGTCGAGTTCGCCGCCCGCCCCGCTCGGGATCTGCTCGAGGCAGCCGACTCCCGACCCCGCCTCTTCCCACTGCTCGCGGACGCCCGGAAACCCGAGACCTACGCCCACGTCGTCGAGAGCGACGTCGGCGCAATCGTCCAGGACGTCGCGACGCGGGGACAGGCCCGGGTCGCCCTCGAGAACCGCCAGTTTCTCGCCGACGACGGCCGGCTGCTGCTCGCGGTCAAGGCCAGAAGCGAGGACGTCACCCGCGAGCCCGCGGCCGTCTTCGCCGACGTCCGCGAGGAGCTGACCGAGGGGTACGAGATCCTCGAGAGTCAGCAGCTCGACGACTACCACGCGGACCACCTCGGGATCGTCGCGCGCCCGCGGTAACCAGGCGAGGCCGCGTCTGGGGAGCTGTTCCGTGGCCGATCGCTTCGCTTGACCAGAGCCTCACGACGAGGCACATAAACTCCGGCCCGAACCCGTTTTGCAGGTATTGCAAGCCCGCGGGAATTGCGCTCGGCTGTTATGTGGTCGCCGTTCCGTGACTCGAGTATGGACTGCAACCAGTGCGAGCAAACGCCCGAGGGAGGCTGTACGGTTCGGGGCGTCTGTGGGAAGGAGCCCGATATCAACGGTCTGCAGGAGCTCGTCGTCTACGGACTCAAGGGGATCTCGGCGTACGCGACCCACGCCCGCGATATGGGCTACCGCGACCCCGACGTCGACGCCCTCGTCCACGAGGCGCTGTACTCGACGCTGACGAACGTCAACTTCAGCACCGAGGACCACGTCGATCTGGCGATGCGGGCCGGCGAGGCCGCCGTCGACGTGATGGAGCTGCTCGACGAGGCCCACACGACCGAACTCGGCGTCCCCGAACCCACGGGGGTGTCCCAGAACGCCGTCGAGGGACACTCGATCCTCGTCACGGGTCACGACCTCTACGGACTGAAGAAGCTGCTCGAGCAGACCGCCGAGGAGCCGGTCAACGTCTACACGCACTCGGAGATGCTGCCGGCCCACGGCTACCCCGAACTCGCGAAGTTCGACCACCTGAAAGGCAACGTCGGGGGCGCCTGGCACGACCAGCGACTACTCTTTCAGGACTTCCCCGGCGCAATCGTCGGCACGACCAACTGCGTTCAGCCGCCCAAGGAGGAGTACCGCGACCGGTTCTTCACGACGGGACTGACCGGACTCGAGGGCGTCGAGTCGATCGACGACTACGCGTTCGAACCCGTCATCGAGAAAGCCAACGAGCTGCCGGCGGTCGACTGGGAGAGCGACGAGACCGTCACGACCGGCTACCACCACGAGCCCGTCCTCGAGCAGGTAGACGAGATCGTCGACGCGGTCGAGTCGGGGAAGCTTCGGCGCTTCTTCGTCGTCGCTGGCTGTGACGGACCGACGCCGGGACGGGACTACTACCGCGAACTCGTCAAGGCGATCCCCGAGGACTGCGTCGTGCTGACGACCTCGTGTGGCAAGTTCCGGTTCAACGACCTCGAGATGGGGACCGTTCCCGGCACCGAGATTCCCCGTTACATCGACCTCGGGCAGTGCAACAACTCGATCTCGACGGTGAAGATCGCGACCGCGCTCGCGGAGGCGTTCGACTGCGGCGTCAACGATCTCCCGCTGTCGGTGGTGCTGTCGTGGTTCGAGCAGAAGGCCATTGCCGTCCTGCTGGGGCTGCTCTACCTCGGCGTCGAGGACATCCGTCTCGGGCCGACGGTGCCGGACTTTCTCACCGAACCGAACGTCGAACTGCTCCACGAGGAGTTCGGCCTGCAGCCGATCGGCGAGCCCGAGGCCGACCTGCGGGAGATGCTCGGCGAGCCACAGCCGACCTCGCAGGCACAGCCGGCCGACGACTGAGCACCCGGTTCATCTGGTGCCCTGCCGAGTCCAAACGGTATTTATCACCGCGGCCGAAAACGGCAGCTAATGGAACGCGGGTCGTCGGAATCGTTCACGCGCATGGGCACGCTCGGAATCGAGGAGGAGTTCTACGTCGTCGACGAACGGGGCCGCCCGACGAGCGGCACCGACGAACTCGTCTACGAGCACGATCCGCCCGAGATCCTCGAGGGACGGCTCGACCACGAGCTGTTCAAGTTCGTCATCGAGACCCAGACCCCGCTGATCGAGGAACCGAGTGACGCCCGCGACTCGCTGCTTTCGGTTCGGGAGGCGCTGGCCGAACACGCCGAGACCCACGGCTACCGGATCGCCGCGGCGGGACTGCACCCCCTGGCGAAGTGGCGCGAGCTCGAGCACGCCGAGAAACCCCGCTACCGCTCCCAGCTCGATCGGATCCAGTACCCTCAGCACCGCAACACAACTGCCGGCGTCCACGTCCACGTCGGCGTCGACGACGCCGACAAGGCGGTCTGGATCGCCAACGAGTTGCGCTGGTACGTGCCGATCCTGCTCGCACTCTCGGCGAACTCGCCGTACTGGAACGGGTTCGACACCGGGCTCCAGTCTGCCCGCGCGAAGATCTTCGAGGCGCTGCCTAACACCGGAATGCCGACGCACTTCGAGGATTTCGAGGACTTCGACCGGTTCGAGCGACGGATGCTCGAGACCGACGCGATCGCCGACCGGGGTGAGCTCTGGTACGACGTTCGCCCCCACACGGCCCACGGCACCGTCGAGCTACGGACACCCGACGGCCAGGCCGATCCGGACATCGTGATGGCGTTCGTCGAGTACGCCCACGCGTTAGTCGAGGTCCTCGCCGAGGAGTACGAGGACGGCACCGCCGGCCACCAGCACCGCCGGGAACTACTCGACGAGAACAAGTGGCGCGCGATCCGCCACGGACAGGACGTCTCGCTCATCGATCGGGACCTCGAGGGGACCGTCGACCTGGGCGAACTCGTCGACCGGGAGTGCGAACGGCTAGGGATCGACGGAATCCGCGAGGTTTACGATCGCGAGAGCGGTGCCGAGCGTCAGCGCCGGCTCCGCGAGGAGGAGGGTGCGGACGCCCTCTGCGAGTCGTTGTTGCTCGAGACGCACTGATCGTTTTCCGCGTTTCGGCGACTACGGGAGCGCCCGGAGCTCCCCGCGCTCGGCGCTCTCGTAGAGGCCGTCGATCACCCGCATGTTCGCGATCGCCTCGTCGGCGTCGGTCCGGGGCCGCGTGCCCGACTCGACGCAGTCGGCGAACTGTTCGACCTGCAGGCGGTAGTGATCCACGGGATCGAACGTCTCGACGGCGTGGCGGCCGTCGATCCGGTACTCCAGCTCGAGCGGTTCGTCCAGTGGAGCGTCGAAGGCGTCCGCGACCTCGAGCCAGCCGTTTTCGGCCTCGACGCGGTAGCGCTGTACCTTCTGCGTGTCGAACCCGGAGGCGACCCGGGCCGAGGCGCCGTCGTCGTACTCGAGGACGCCGGCGAGTTCGGTGTCGACGCCCGCACCCCGGGAGTCGTGGGTGTGGGCGTAGACCCGGTCGGGTTCGCCCAGAAACTGGCGGGCGGCCGAGACGGCGTAGCAGCCGACGTCCATCAGCGAGCCGCCCGCGAGATCGGGATCGAGGCGGACGTTGTCGGGATCGCCGAACAGCGGGAACTTGAACGCGGCCGAGACCGAACGGACGTCCGCGAGCTCCGTTCGGGCGAGTTCGATCGCGCGCTCGGTTCGCGGGTGGTAGCGGTACATGAAGGCCTCCATGAGGGTTACCTCGCGGTCCTCGCAGTGGGCGGCGACGTCGCGAGCCTGGTCGGCGTCGACCGCCAGCGGCTTCTCGCAGAGCACGTCCAGGCCGGCGTCCGCCGCCCGTTTCGTCCACTCGGCGTGGGCGGCGTTCGGGAGGGGAACGTAGACCGCGTCGATCCCGCCGTCCTCGAGCAGATCGTCGTAGGCGCCGTAGCGTCTCGGAACCTCGAACTCGTCCGCGAACGCCCGCGCCCGCTCGCCGTTGCGCGAGGCGATCGCGCCGACCTCGTGTTCGCTCGCTTCGATCGCGGGCAGCACCGACTTCCGCGCGATCCCCGCCGTACCGATGATGCCGAACTCCATACGTCCGACCACTCAGCCGGTCGCAAAGAAGGTGGGCGCTCGAGCCCCGCATCGGTCCGAATTACTATGTGGTCCTGCCGGGTACGACGGCACATGAACGTCTACCGGACCCGGACGGGGCTACGCCACCAGTTTCGGGACGTCCTGAACTTCTACTATCCGGCCTGCATCGACACCTCGGTCGGGGGCTACGTCGCTCAGTTGGACGAACGGGACGGCCACGTTTACGACTCGCAGACGAGACATCTCGTCGCGACCGCCCGGGGCGTCCACAACTTCAGCCTGGGCGTCCTCGCCGACGGCCCCGACTGGTGTCGGTACGCCGCCGAGCACGGGCTGCGATTCCTCTCTACCGCCCACTGGGACGCCGACCGCGAGGGGTACGACTGGCTGCTCGACGGTCGAGAGCCGACCGATCGAACCCGATACTGCTACGGCCACGCGTTCGCCCTGCTGGCCGGGGCACGCGCCCACCAGGCCGGGATCCCCGGCGGGCGAGCGGAGCTCGAGCGAGCGTTCGACGTCCTCGAGGAGCGCTTCTGGGAGCCCGAACACGGGCTGTACGCCGACCAGGCCACGTCCGACTGGGAGCTCGAGCCCTACCGCGGGCAGAACGCGAACATGCACGCCTGCGAGGCGCTACTTTCGGCCTACGAGGCGACCGGCGAGGACCAGTTCCTCGAGCGCGCCTACACCGTCGCCGCCCGCTTTACGCGGGAGGTGACGAGCGCGACCGACGGCCTGCTGTGGGAGCACTACGCCGAGGACTGGGAACCGGATCTCTCGTACAACGCCGAGGAGCCGCGCCACCAGTTCCGTCCGCCGGGCTACCAGCCCGGCCACCACGCCGAGTGGGCGAAGCTGCTGGCCCTGCTGGCCGACTACCGTTCGGAGCCGTGGCTCATCGAGCGCGCCGTCGAGCTGTTCGACGCCGCGGTCGACCTCGGCTGGGACGACGAGCACGGCGGACTCTACTATACGGTCGAGGCCGACGGCGAGCCGATCGTTCCCGACAAGTACGGCTGGGTCCACACCGAAGCGATCGGCGCCAGCGCTCTGTTGAGCCGCCACGACGACGCCTACGTCGACTGGTACGACCGCCTCTGGGAGCACTCGCTCGAGCACCTCCGGAACCCGAAGTACGGCAACTGGTACGAGCGCCTGACCCGCGACCACGAGCGCGACGACCCGAACCACGGTCCCGAAGTCGAGCCGGGCTACCATCCGCTAACGAACGCCTGGCTCGCGATGCGAGCGCTCGAGGAGGGCGGGCTCGAGTAAGGCGAGCAGCGGCGCAACGAGCCGATCACCCCGTCGCGGCGACGTATCCCCGCGCAACCCGTCGCGTCGCGACCAGCGTCGCGTAGGCCCCGACCAGCGAGCCGACGACGAGCGCGAATCCCCCCATCTCGATGAGCGCGCTCGAGAAGGCGACCCCGAGCAGAAAAACGATCGCCCCGGAACACCAGCCGACGAAGTAGGCGGCGTTGCCCGCCGCGTCGCCGAGGCCGGCGAGGCCGGCCCGGAGCGAGCCGGTACGGGCGTAGTTCCCGATTCCGATCGGGAGCAGGTAGCCGGCGACCGCGAGGGCGAACAGCACGGCCGTCGAGCCGGCCAGTACGACGACGGCGTCGCCGCCCGTCGGCGCTCGCGTCGTCTCGAGCAGCAGCCGAAACGTCACGCCCGCGGCCAACAGGGGCGCGGCGAGATAGGCGATTCCGAGCCCGATGGCGACGGCGCCCTGGGAGAGCACGGCTCGATCGAGCGCCGACGGGGGGTCAGGATCGGGCGCCGCGGCGAACACCGAGACGAGATACCCCGCCAGCGGGACGAGCGCGAGGAACGGAACGGCGATTGCGTGGACGAGCACGCAGAGCCAGGCGACGAGCAGCGCCTTCTCCCCGTGCTCGCCGCGAAGCGGATACCGCAGTGCGTCGTCCATCCACGCTGGTCTCGAGTGCGATCCGGTTTACGTCTTCCGCGACCGAACTCTCACTGACGGTAGCTGTCTCGAGGGGCCGTCGGTCGATTGGGCCCCGTAACGAATCGATTGGTGGTACCGTGTCCTCGGGTCGAGCGGCACGTGCTACCTGCGGTCGTATTTAACACCTATAATAAGTGCTTGTGGTATGTATACCATTGTTTTCGGAAGAAGGAGATCGGTGAACGGTGTGTATCATTTTCTACGGAAAGAGGTTCAACTAGTAACGTTCATACATCCATTTAAATATTCTGTGAAAGATTATTTATACTGTTGTAAGTTATCACAGGCCGTATGTCGACTGATCAATGTAAGAGCAACGACCAAAGTGAAGCGGATACGTCCAGACGAACGTTTTTGAAAGCCACTGGAGCAACGACAGCGGCGGTCGGAGCCGGTGTAAACACTGTCGGTGCAGACGAAGGAGACGAGAACATCGTGGGACTCGTCCAACGGATGAGTCTCGAGGAAAAAGTCGGACAGATGACTCAGGTCGCACTCGGCGAGGACGGCGAAGGATTCGACCCGAACGAGGAGGTCACTACGCATGACGACGTCGAAACGATCGGCGATCTGTTCAGTGAGCACTACGTCGGGTCGATCCTACATGGCGGGTCGTCGGGACCGACCCAGGATGGGTCGGAATTCGTGAGCGGACTCAACGACCTACAGGAGTACAACATCGAGAACACGGACCACGGTGTACCGTTCATCTGGGGTGGTGATGCCCTGCACGGGAACTGCTTCCTCGACGGATGTACGAGCTTCCCGCAGCGACTCAACATGGGTGCGACGCGCGACCTGGAGCGGGTCGAAGCCGCTGCGATGCATACCGGCGAGTCGGTCGCCGCGATGGGTGGTCACTGGAACTTCGGCCCGACCGCTGACCTTCTTCGGGATATGCGGTGGGGACGGTTCTTCGAGGGACACAGCGAGGACGCGATGCTTCTCGGAGAGATGGCGCGCGTCCGTGCCCGGGGATTCGAGTGTCACGACCGAGTTGCGGCGACAGTCAAGCACTTCAGCGGCTACGGAACGCCGAACATCGGTAACGACCGAGCGCACGTTCGAACGTCGCTTCGTGACCTTCGCACGAGACAGTTACCGCCCCAAGAACGCGCGCTCGAAGAGGCAAAAACCGTGATGGTAAACAGCGGTGCCGTCAACGGCAAACCCGCTCACGCCTCCGAGTGGCTGCTCACGACGGTCCTGCGAGAGCACTACGAGTTCGACGGCGTTGTCCTCAGCGACTGGGACGACTTCGAGCGGAAGATCTCGAACCACGATTACGTTCCCGACACCGAGGATGGCTGGCGACGCGCCATCAAGGGCGGACTGAAAGCGGGGATCGACATGTGCATGTGTGGCGCCGAGACCCCGCCGACGCGGTTCATCGACACGACGATCGAACTCGTCGAAGACGGCGAACTTGACGAAGCCCGCATCGACGAATCGGTACGCCGCATCCTCGAGCTCAAACGCGACCTCGGTCTTCTCGAGGACCCGTACACCGACGAAAGCGAGATCGAGAGCCTCGTGGGTGGCGCACAGGACGTCTCCGAGCAGCTCGCCAAGGAGTCGCTGATCCTGCTCGAAAACGACGACGAGACGCTGCCGCTTAACGGCGACGAGGAGGTGTTGCTCACCGGTCCGGGTGTCGACAACGGTACCGAAAACCGGTTCCTGATGCAACACGGCGGCTGGACGCTAGGCTGGCAGGGCGTCGAGGAAGGCTACCCGACCGAGGACGGACCGCGACCGCGCCAGAGCACGATCGCAGGCGAACTCTCTGACCGGCTCGGCGACCAGTTCACCCACGTTCCGACGTCGTTCGAGGCGGATCCGTTCGGCACCGTGCAGGACTTCGAGAACGGACGGTTCGACCTCACTGACGAGCAGTCGGACGCGATCGGTGACGCTGCGGCAACGACCGACGCGGCCGTCGTCGTCCTCGGCGAAGGACCGCACAACGAAGGGTTCGGTGACCGCGACCGGATGCGGCTTCCGGAGGCCCAGCAGGAACTCGTCGCACTACTCGCGGACGAACTCGGCGATGAGGTGCCGCTCGTCGGTGTCATCTTAGCCGGGAGCCCTCGAGGAACGGACGAAACGTTCCAGCACCTCGATTCGATCCTGTTCGCCGGCCAACCCGGGAGCGACACCGGTGTTGCCGTTGCTGACGTCCTGTTCGGTGAGTACAACCCGTCCGGCAAGCTGCCGTTCACATGGGAGTCAAACGTTGGATTCACGCCGCTGTTTTACGACGATTACCCGCCCTGTCAGTCCGTCGGGGCCCAGGACGGGATGGTCCAGTACGAGTTCGGTCACGGACTCTCCTACACCGACTGGGAGTACTCGGAGCTCTCCCTGTCCACGAACGAGATCGAATCTCCGTCGTCAAAACCAACCGTTGCAGCCGAAGTAACCGTCGAAAACACGGGTGATACGGACGGCGAGCATATCGTCGAAGTCTACAACACGGAGTCGTACGGTTCCGTTCTCCAACCCCACCGACGTCTCGTCGGGTTCGAACGAGTCCAGGTCGATGCCGGTGGTTCCGAGACGGTAACGGTCGAACTGGATCTGTCGACCCTCGAGGTCGTTCCCGGTGACGTTCCCGGGACGGAACCGAAGGTCGTCGAGGCCGGCGAGTACGAACTGTCCGTCGGCGATCGGACGACGACACTTGTGATCGAACAAACCGAGGGAATTTCTGAGAGTCAGAGGATTCCGATCCCTCGTGCCGACAGTAAAAAAGAGTCCGGAGCGGCTATGAATCTGCTCGCACTCTTCCAGCAGCGGTAAGCGCTCTTCGACTCCCGTTTGCTCTCGAAGCCGGTTCGAGAAACCCCAGACGGAGCTTCGGACACGTACGGTTCCGCCGAGATACCGTTCTGCACCCTCCTGTCTGGGGATCGGTAGTAGATTCGTTCGGATCCGAACTCCGGTCTAACCGTTGCGTACCCGACGAGCGGAGGCGGCAAATGAGCGAGAACGCAGATCCAGCCGACAGGTTCGGCTGCTTCGACACGCTCACGTGGCGTATCTACTCAATCCCTCTCATGTCATGAGAAGAATATTCCAGAGAAGTTTGGAGAGAACTCAATCTTGAGTTAAAAGACAAGTAAGCTTATTAGGCATGGAAACACACCTTATGGTATATCATGGCAAGCAGAACGACATTTACACGGCGCAAGTATCTGCTAGCGACGGGTGCAGCCAGTGTAACGGCCTTGGCAGGTTGTGCCGAGGACGAGGATCCCGACGAGATCGACGACGAGGGGAACGGGAACGGAAACGAAAACGGGAACGGTGACGACGACGGCGACCTCGAGGTCGTCCACTGGTGGACCGCGGGCGGCGAGGAGGAGGCCTTCGAGGCGCTGGTCGACGGCTTCGAGTCCGAGACGGAGTACGCGGTCGAGGCGAACCCGGCGCCGGGTGGGGCCGGCGCGGCGATCGACGCCGAGGTTCAGACGCGAGTCCTCGACGAGGATCCGCCGGGGACGTTCCAGATCTGGCCCGGTGAGGCGCTGCGAACGTACACCGACGCCGACGCCCTCGAGCCGGTCGGCGACCTGTGGGAGGACGGCGCCGAAGAGGAGTACCTCGACAGCGTCCTCGAAGCATCTAGCCCCGAGGGCGACGTCGTGGCGGTGCCGATCAACATCCACCGGCTGAACAACGTCTTCTACAACGTCGAAGTGCTCGAGGACGCGGGCGTCGATCCCGAGGGGATCGACAGTCCGGAGGCGTTCCTCGATGCCCTCGAGGCGGCCGACGACGCGGGCTACGTCGGGCTCGCCCAGCAGACCCAGGAGCCCTGGGGCGTGCTCCAGCTCTGGGAGGTCGTCTTCACCGGCCAGCACGGCGTCGACGCCTTCGAGCAGTTCTTAGACGGCGAGGCGGCCGAACTCGAAGACGAGATCGAGGAGTCGCTGTCGCTGGTCGAGGGGACCAGCGAGTATTACAACGAGGACGCGGGAACGGTCTCGTGGGACGAGGCCAACGCGGACGTGATCACCGGCGACGCCGCCTTCCACCACAACGGCGACTGGGCCGCCGGCGAGTACCAGGGCGCCGACGACTTCGAGTACGGTGAGGACTGGGACTACATCCCGTTCCCGGGTACCGAGGAGGTCTACACGCTCGTGATGGACTCGTTCGTCATGCCGGCGAACAACCCCTCGCCCGACGCAACCGAGGCGTGGATCGAGTACTGCTCGACCGTCGACGCCCAGGAGCGGTTCAACCCGCCGAAGGGGTCGATCCCGCCCCGCACCGACGTTCCGACCGACGAGTTCCCGCCGTTCCTCCAGGATCAGATGGACGACTTCGAGGGCTCCGACGAGCAGGTAACGTCGATCTCCCACGGGAGCGGTCTCGAGCCGGCCCAGGCCAGCGAGGTCGAGGAAGCGTTCGCGGTGTTTACCGACAACTGGGATCCCGAGGAGACCACCGAGGATCTGATCGGTATCTTCTGACGAGCCACGACGATATTTTATGGGATTTGATATACGTCGACTACTCGATCGTATTCGCCGCGGACATACCGACGGCTCCGAAGACAGTAAGCGGCCGCTCAGGACGGATGGTGGGCTGACCTCGAGTCGCGGCAGCAGGGCCTCGCGGCTGCGCCACAGCGATGCCGTACAAGCGCTCCCGTTCTGGCTGCCGCCGGCGCTTCTGGTCGGGCTGTTCGTCTACGGCGCGGTCAGCTGGAACCTGCTCATCTCGCTGACCGACTGGAGCGGGCTCGTCCAGCCCGACTACACGAGCCTCTCGCTCGAGATGTACAGACAGATGCCCGACGACCCCTCGTTCATCGCGGCGTTTCGGAACACGGTCGTCCTGCTGGTCGCCTTTACCGTCGTCTCGCTGGCGATCGGCCTCGTGCTGGCGATCCTGGTCGACCAGAACATCCGCTTCGAGAACACGTTCCGGACGATCTACCTGCTGCCGATGGCGCTGTCGTTCGTCGTCACGGCGATCTTCTGGTCGTGGATGTACAACCCCTCTACGGGGACGATCAACGTCTTCCTCAGCTCGATCGGGCTCGATTTCCTGACGATGGACTGGATCGGTAATCCGACGACCAGGCTGGCGGCAATCATCTTCGCGCTGACCTGGCAGTTCAGCGGCTACGCGATGGTCGTCTATCTCGCGGGGCTGCGGGCGATCCCCGACGCACACTACGAGGCCGCGAAGGTCGACGGCGCGAGTTCGCTGCGGATGTACCGCCGCGTAATCGTCCCCCAGCTCAGCGCGTCGACGACCTCCGCCGCGGTCGTGTTGATGGTGTTCGCGCTGAAGGCGTTCGACTTCATCTTCGTGATGTTCGGCGACACGCCCGGGCGATCCGCGGACATCCTCGCGGTGATGATGTTCCGGGTCGCGTTCTCGCGGACCGAGTGGGCCTACGGCGCGGCGGTCGCGACCGTCCTCTTTTTGATGGCGCTGTCGGTCGTCGCTCCGTACCTCTACATGCAGTACAAGCGGGGTGATCTCTGATGGAACGACGAACCCGGACGATCCGACCGAGCGGGACCGAACGCGACGGGGGTGGCGACCGATGACCGCCGCCGAGCGAACCGAATCGACCTCGAGCGAGAGCCGAATCGCGACGACCCTCGAGACGATCGATAGTCAGCGGGCCGCGCTGTACGCGGTCCTGCTCGGGCTGATCGCGTTCTACCTCTCCCCGCTGTGGGGCGGGCTGACGACGGCGTTCAAGACCCAGACGGGATTCGTCCAGACGACGCCGCTGGCGCCGCCGACCCCCGAGTGGTTCACACTCGAGCCCTGGGAGCTGGCCTTTGCGACGATGCAGGGCGGGCTCGTCAACAGCCTGCTGTTCGTCGTCCCGGCGACGGTCCTGTCGGCGCTGCTGGGCAGCCTCGCGGCCTACGGGCTGACGAAGCTGTCCTGGCGGGGACAGATCGGAATCCTCGTGCTCTTTCTGGCGGGGGTCTTCCTGCCCTACCAGTCGGTGCTGGTTCCCCTGCGCCAGTTCTGGTCGGCAGTCGACCTCGCGGGATTGCTCGCGTTCGCGCCGTTTCTCGCGAACCGAGCGGATCTGATCGAGTTGACGGTCACACACACCGCCTACGGGATCCCGATCTGTACGATCCTGTTCCGATCCTACTACAAGACGCTGGACGACGAGATGATCGAGGCGGCGAAGATCGATGGCGCGAACGCATTCGGGATCTACAAGCGGATCATCCTCCCGCTGTCGATGCCGATGTTCGCCGTGACGCTGATCTACCAGTTCACGCAGGTCTGGAACGACCTGCTGTTCGCGCTGGTGCTCGTCACGTCGCGGTCGAACTACGTCGTGACCCAGTCGCTGAACGAGCTACAGGGATCGATGGCCCAGGAGTACAATATCCAGATGGCGGGCGCCTTTATCGCCGCCCTGCCGACGATCATCATCTACGTCGTCTTCGGACGGCAGTTCGCGAAGGGGATCACCGGTGCATCGTAGACGACCACGACACACTCACTACCAATGGCAACTCTCACGCTCGAAAACGTAACGAAACGCTTCGCCGACGGCGACGACGAGATCGTCGCGGTCGACGACGTATCGATCGAGATCGACGACGGCGAGTTCCTCGTTCTCGTCGGTCCCTCCGGCTGTGGCAAGTCGACGACGCTGCGAATGATCGCGGGCCTCGAGACGATCTCCGAGGGCGCGATCGCGATCGACGACGAGATCATCAACGACGTCCCCGCACAGCGACGGGACATCGCGATGGTGTTCCAGAGCTACGCGCTGTACCCCCACATGACCGTTCGGGAGAACATGCGCTTTGGCCTCGAGGAGTCGACCGACCTCGACACCGAGACGATGGACGACTCCGTCGAGCGAACCGCCGAACTGCTCGAGATCGAGGAGCTGCTCGAGCGCAAGCCCGGCGAGCTCTCGGGCGGCCAGCAACAGCGGGTCGCACTGGGGCGGTCGATCGTCCGGGATCCCGCCGTGTTCCTGATGGACGAGCCCCTCAGCAACCTCGACGCGAAGCTCCGCGCGGGGATGCGCATGGAGCTCCAGCGGCTGCAAAACGACCTCGACGTGACGACAGTGTACGTCACCCACGACCAGACCGAGGCGATGACGATGGGCGACCGGATCGCCATCCTGGATGGCGGCCGCCTCCAGCAGGTCGCGACGCCGCTGGAGTGTTACCACCGTCCGCGGAACCTGTTCGTCGCCGGCTTCATCGGCGAGCCATCGATGAACTTCTTCGATGCGACCCTCAAGGAGGGCCAACTCGTCCTCGAGGGGACCGAGCTGTCGTACCCGCTCTCGGCGTCGATCCGCGAGGAGCTCGAGGGAGAAACCGACCTCGTCCTGGGCGTTCGCCCGGAGGACGTCGAGATCGTCGCGGAGTCGACCGACGACCACGCGTTCCCGGTCACGATCGACGTCGTCGAGCCCATGGGCAACGAGAACAACCTGCTGGCGACGTTCGAGGGAACCGAGCTGTCGGTCAACGCGATCGTCGACGGGATGCGCCACGTCGAGGCCGGCCAGCGCTACGCCGCTCGACTGCCCGAATCCGCGATCCACCTCTTCGATCGCTCGAGCGGGCGGGCGCTGCACAACCGCCGGATCGACGACGAGGAGAAGCTGCTCGAAACACGCGTTTGAACCGACGCGCGGTCGGAGACCGAACTCCCACAAAGGTTTAACCATGCAGGTGGCCTCGTCCTCCACGAGAGGGACATGGCTTCAGACGACACCGTCGACCGCCCGGACGAGGAGGGGGGCGGGAACGACGAACGACTCGAGGCCGACGGGACGGGAACCGAACGTCCGCCGACCGTCGAGGAGGTCGACCAGCGGATCGTCGACCTGCTCTCGTGGATCCTCGACACGGAAACGCGCGCGAAGATCTACGTTCACCTGCTGGCCAGCCCCGGTAGCACCTCCGAGGAGGTCGCGAAGGGGACCGGGCTCTACCCGAGCACCGTCCGAGAGGCGCTGGCGGAGCTCCACGAGGAGGAGCGCGTCAGCCGGGAGAAACGCGAGAGCGAGGGAGCCGGCAACAACCCCTACGAGTACACGGCGATCCAGCCGAGCGAACTGGTCGGCGGCGTCGTCGACCAGGTTCAACACGAGCTCAACACCATTTTCACACTCGATCGCGTCCTCGATCGACACTCCGAGGACGCCCTCGGGGAGGACCTCGAGCCCGTCACGATCACCGTCGCGGACACCGACACGACGTCGGCCGGCGGCGAGACCGACCCAACGGCCCTCGAGGACGACGTGGACATCGACGGGAGCGAGACGGACGACGACGAGCTCGAGCCGGACCGGTAGCGGACGCTACTCCTCGAGTCCGAGCACCGCCGGACGCTCGAGTTCGAACTCCCGATCGGCGGCCGTCGCGGCGAGCGTCGGCCACTCGCCGGTCTCGGTCAGCACCTCGATTTCGGTCTCGGTAACGAGTGCGGTGTCCTCGCTTTTCGCGCCCCGCACCGTCGGGTTCCAGGCGTAGGCCATCGGCGACCGAACGGTCGCCTCGTGATCGGGCGTCGCGATCCACTCCCGGCCGGCGAAGCCGGCCGCACCGCCCTGGTGGTGGTGCTCCCACTCGCCGTCATAGTCGAGCGCGTCGTAGGCGTGCTGGATCGCCTCGAAGACGTCCCCGGCGGTTCCGCCCTCGGTCGCTGCCGCCTGCGTCGCCGCGAGCGCAGTTGTCTCGACGCGGGCAGCGGTCGCGTGTCTGTCCTCGAGCCACGACGGCGGGTCGAAGGCGACGGTGCGGGTACAGCTCGCGTGGAGACCGGCCCGCTGTGTCGTCACCGAGACCAGCGCGTAGTCGCCGAGTTCGGCTTCGGTGGGCGTGTAGTGGCGGTACCGCTGGGCGCGCTCGCTCCCGCCGACGAGGACGACGGGGGCTTCGATGTCGCGCGCTGAGAGGGCGACCCGCAGCGCCGACGCGACCTCGTGTTCGCTGTCCTCGGCGCGGAGCTCTCGACAGACCGATTCGACGGCCGACGCCGTCTGTCCGCTCAGCTCTCGGTACCGCTCGATATCTTGCTCAGTCAGCGGCTGTCGAAGAGCCGTCGGATCGACGCGCTCGAGACCGGGCACCTCGATATCGGCGGCGGCCCGCTCGTCGTCCGCGACGCGGGCCG
>PWMF01000071.1 GCA_003559215.1 Natrialbaceae archaeon | reverse complement strand
CTCCGATAAGGTAGAATTTGCTCATATATTCTGGCGATCTCCTGAAACAGCAACAGACAAAGCGTCCTCAGAGTTGCCGCTAATAGAATACTGCAAGACATGCAATGCGGATGATATAATTGTTTTCATTCAGGCTACATCACCTTTACTAAAACCTGAAGAAATTGACAGGGGGGTTGAGAAACTGCTAAATGGCTATGATTCGGCTATAAGTGTTGTAAGGCAAAAAAGATTCTTGTGGAGTGAGGACGGCGTGCCGGGGTACGATTTGAATAACAGACCCCGAAGGCAGGATCATAAAGGGTTTTTAGTTGAGAACGGAGCGTTTTATATCAGTCGGGCAAAAGATATACTGAAATCCGGGTGCAGAGTGTCCGGTAAAATAGGGATGGTAGAATGTTCCCCGGAGAGTTATATTGAGTTAGATGAGCCTACAGATTGGATAATAATTGAAACACTATTAAAGAATGATAATTTACGTTGATATAGATAATACGATTTGCCGAACCGAAGGAATGGATTACAAAAATGCCATTCCTATTAAAGAGCGAATAAATAAAATTAATGAGCTATTCGGTCAGGGAGATACTATAATTTACTGGACGGCACGGGGCACGGCTACAGGAGAGGATTGGAGTGATTTCACCAGAAAGCAGTTAGACGGGTGGGGCGCTTATTACAATTCGGTGAGAATGAGTAAGCCGGCATTTGATTTATTTATAGATGATAAAAGTCAATTTGCAGATGAATTTTTTAAAACAAAAAGAAGCACATAAAAATATTTGATAGCAAGGTTGGCTAAACCAGTAAAATAGTTATTTATTATGGAAAATCTTGAAAAATACAAACCGCGCAAGCTCAGCGAGGTAACCAGGGGGAAGATACCCGAAAAAGCTCTAAGCAGTAATAAGGGGCTTCCCGATAACTTCGAGAGCGAAAACCACCTGCTACTAAGGCACTGCCAAGACTTGTGGGATAACCTCCGGGACTTTCGTGAGCGAAGGAGGAGGGCGCGAAGGTACCACAGGGGCGACCAGTGGGGTGACCTTATATTTAACGTGGATGAAAACAAGTGGATGCGGGAAGAAGACTATATCCGTAGCCAAGGGAAAGTTCCGTTAAAGCAGAATGTTATCCGTCAGCTCACCAAGAACCTGCAAGGGCAATACCGCAGGAACCCAACAAAGACGATTGTTTATGCACGTGACCGGGAAGACTCAGAGATATCCGAAATGATGAGCAATGCAATACAGACCGTACATGACTTAAACCATGTCGTACAGCTTGACGCAGCAGCCCTGATGGAGGGTATATTGAGTGGCTGCTTTATAGGTAAGTATGTTTATACGTACATGAGCGATATGGACACCGAGGATATATTTATGAGCAATGTCAACCCGAACAGGATATTTTTTAACGGCGACCTTGAGGATCCACGTCAGAACGATATTCGCACTATCGGGGAGATTCATGATTTGACCATGAACGATCTTATTGAAACCTTTGGACGAACAACCGGGGATGAAGAAAAAATAAGGCACTGGTATTCAGTAGACTATTATCATGACTACATCAGTTCAGGGAGGTCATTATCCTCAGACTTTGCCGATGCAATAGACTTTTATATCCCTCAAAACACCGGCATGTGCCGAGTGGTTGAAGTGTGGATAAAAAAAGCTGCATGGAAAACCTTTGTGCATGATTTCTATGATGGCACCTACAAGACTATTGATGCCAGCATAAAAGAGGTTGAGCAGATGAATGTGCAGAGGATAAAGGATTTTGCCGAGATGGGTATCCCGGCAGAGGAGGTTCCGCTAATGCAGGCCGAAAGAAGGTATGACCAGTTTTGGTATGTGAAGTTCATGACTCCTTACGGGCACACCCTTTATGAAGGCGAAACACCTTACCAGCATAATACACACCCTTACGAAATGGTTCTGTACCCTCTTATAGATGGAGAGGTATGGGGTCCGGCAGAAGACATTATTGATCAGCAAAGGTATGTAAACAGGACATTTACACGCATGGACTTTATTGTTGACGCCTCAGCTAAAGGATTATTGTTAATTCACGAAGATTCAATCCCGGACGGGATGCAGTTAGGGGACTTTGCAGACGAGTGGAGCAGGGTAGGAGGAGTGATTAAATACAAAGGTAAGCCCGGAGTTCCTCCCCCGCAACAGATAGCAGGCAATGCTATTCCTGCGGGAATGCAGGAGATGCTTGCAACACAGCTCAAGCTGACCTATGATATAATAGGTATTCACCAGGCAGCGCAGGGACAATCACCCAAGTCCGGGACTGCGGCATCGCTGTATGCGCAAGAGGCAGATAACGCAAGTATCAACCTAAAGGACTTTATGGACACCTTTAAGTATTTCAAGAAGAAAAGAGATACGAAGGTGATGAAGCTTATAATGCAGTTTTACCAGGAGAAGCGTATATTGAGCGCTACAGGAGGGCAATTTGCAAGACAGGCGAATGTATTTGATCCAGAAAAGATACGTGGAGCAACACTGGACCTGGCACTTGCCGAGGGACCGGACACGCCAGTTTACAGGCAGGTCATCGAGGATGTTCTTAACAACCTACTGCTAAATCAAATGATTAGCCTTGAGATGTATCTTGAACATAGCACCCTGCCATTTGCCAATCAGCTGCTTGACACTATTCAGCGGCATAAACAGCAGATGCAAGAAGGTGGCCCGGTCGATCCAGAGCTACAGGCTCAGGTAGGGCAGGCACAACAAGAGATGGAAGCACAAGATCCAAGGATGGCTAAATTATTACAATCAATGTGATGGACGACAAAAAGGATTACACAGTTAGCGAAAAGATGGAGATAGCCTCCCTTACTATCGACAATAATATGACGGCAGAGGAGGTGGGTAAGAAATACGGGATAACAGGAACGACCGTAATGAATTGGCGCAAGAAATATTTGCCCGAAGCAATAACCATTGAAGACCTCTCAGAGATGAGTATCCGGGAGATAGATAAGGCTTCGGAAAGAGATTCGACTATACTCAGGAGGTTTGCTTTGCAACGAATAATGGTTCTTGTCCCGAAAGAAAAGGATATTGACAAGCTGACAAGGCTAATTAAGGAGCTTAAAAGCATTGACGAGGAGGTTGATCCGGGCAAGAAAACCGGCCCGTGGTCAATACAGGTTCACCAGGCAATCCAGAATATTACCAACAACATCACAAATAAATAAATGATGGAGGCAAAAATAGTTCCGGTAGAGATAAAGGGTGTGCAAAGAAATGTATCGCCCATAGCTGCACCTGACGGCACGTGCCAGGACATTGTTAATCTGCGCCCAAAAGACGGTGCATGGAGGCCGGTGCAACCTAAGACGGTATTGTACGAAGGTGACTTTGGTCAGGAGGACCCTAATTACAAAGAAATATATGTACACAACTCACTACCAGAGAATGAGTATATTGCGCGTTACCACGGAGCTACGACCGAGAGATTTGAGCATATAGAAAAGGACGGGGCTACATTTGACAGTAAACAGATTATCTTGTCGTACACCAAAGCAGACGAAAGTTTTAAAAGCCTTGTGTGCATAAATGACATGATAGTAATATCAACAACAAAAAATACTTACTACCACCTTTATAAAGACGGCGCATATATTATCAACCAGTCTATTAATGATCTGCCAGACATAAGGATAGCTGCGGGTAATCACGACCAGAACAAGTATGATGAGATAGCCAACCAGACAACATCATGGGCTGCAGCATTAGTTAATTTCCTTGAATATCGAAGGGACCAGGCAGACACCCATAAGAGGTATAACGGACATATAGGGCTCATAGCCGCTTATCGGATGACCGATGGCACAATAATCAAGCATTCAGCACCCATTCTGCATCTGGCAGGCGCAGCTAACGATGAATATTCGGAAATTATTAAGCCATTTGAGCAAGGATTAGATAAGCGAATAATAGGACTGACGGTTTCAAAGGTAAAATATTATATCAAGGAAGATATTCCCGAAGGCTGGGGAAGCGTAATAGATTCAATAGATATATATGCTTGCCGTATTCCCCTGACAGACGAGATAGACGTGGAGGTGTTGATAGACAATATTCAGCAGTACGACCCATTTGTTCCGTTTACAGACGTGAATGCTGAGTTTGCAAGTAAGATATTTAATAAGATAAACAGCATTAAGCTGTCGGAATTTGTAGCCACGGGGGGAGCGATACCTGTCGAAAGAGAGGCAGATATTGATTTGGCTAATCTCGAAACAAAGGAAGCGCTTACGCCCGATCAATTAACAATTCATCAATTAGGATTTGATACAGCAAAGGTCTATAATGGCAGGATCCATGCCGCAAACATAGAAAACATATTCTTTTCAGGACACCAATTTGACATACCTCACTTGGCGAAACAGAAGGCAAATAATAACTACCTTGTTTGGAGAAGTTTATGGGAACTGGATTATGACAGCGGATTTTCAACATACAGCGTAGTTAATGCTGATGGATACCTTGTTTACCGGGTATGGATAGACACGGGAAGCGGGGAGGAAGAGGTGTCTGTAAAAATGCCGGCAGATTCAAAGATGTTCCAAAGGAATTTAACAGCATCAGACAAAGCTGTTTTACTTAATAAGATAATAACCTACCCTCATCCAAGAGCTAAAAGGTTTGATATTACATTACATGATTCAGGCAGCCCAGCCACATTAATTCATAAAGGAGAGTTTCAGAAGCACGAGATGTATTCGTTTGCCTATCATATATTCCAAAGAAACCCGAGCGCTGATTACTGGCCCGGACATTTTGAGGCGACTAACGGCAGTTTTGAGTTTGTGATGACAGGATCACCCCCCAAGAGTTCCGTAGGCTCACTTGCAGAGCACCTGGCATTTGTATTTACCCTGTATGACGATGTGAGTTTCGCATATAACCGTATTTATTATGCAGTCTGGTCAGAAGACACAAATATAGGATCTGACGCAAAGCAGTCCATTGGATATTACCTTACGCAACAGGGGTACAATATTGGTTCTGCACCCAATTATGGAGGAGGCGACTATACCCATCATATATGGATACCCTTATATAGCGCATGGCATCATTATCAGGGGTTTGAAAACCATATTGACATAGGCAACATGATCATAAACAGCGATTCGGTCCTTCAAACCAACTACGAAAACATATCTACCGGGAACAAAACTATAATTAGGGCTCAACTTGGATCCGCCATGTACAACATGCTCAACGTGCATGTTAGATCGGACTCATATTTTGTTGTCAGTTGCGAGGCTATAGACTACGAGGAGGATTCCAGTGCTGCTGTAGCAGGCACAGGCTATGCGTATTACCCAGGGTATTGCAATTCCAAAACATATTCAGGAAACGCATCTGTTCCCGACTTAAATAATATAATTATAATAAAGGACCCGAACAGGCTGCAACTTACGGAGATTGAAAATCCTTTTCTATGGCCGGCCCGCAACTCATACCGAATAGGAGAGGATAAGGCAAACCAGATAATAGATATTGCCGTACAGGCTTCACCGACCTCCGAGGGGCAATTTGGCGAATATCCGCTAATTGTCTTTGCCAGCAATGGGATATATCTTGTCAACCAGGGTAGGGATGTTGTTTATGCGAACATAATAAATATATCAAGACTAAAGGCCAATGCAGGGGTTTTGGGTATAGACGGGGCAGTGATATTCACCACGAAAGACGGGCTGTTCTTCCTGCAAGGAAGGGATGTTAAAGAACTGAACAGGCACCTGATAAGTAACATCACATACGACACACAGGATACGGAGACAGAGGAGAATCCGCATAGCGACACCTCCGGAGGACTGACCTTTCTGCAGGACGCAATATTTGGCTGGGATAACCAACATCGAGAGGTGCTGATAACCAAATCAGGAGAAGCGTATCATTATCGCTTTAACCCGGAACTTGGTGTATTCTTTATTGCATCTGGCTATTATGACGGCTTTGTGATAAACAGCGGCAAGTACCAGGGATACAAGATTACAGCGGGCACACCCGACCACATGAAGATATATGACATGGACGATGATGATGGCACAGATGATGAGGTAAGGGTTTACCTTAAAACCAATCCTCAACTGCTTACAACTTCGGAGTTCAAAAAAATACTCAGGCTTATATACAGGGTTGATGCAACGACAGACAATTATTACGGTTACCTAAACCTATTTGTCTTTGGAGGAAACATTGTGGATGGAGATTTTGTTATTATGCAAAAAAGAGAGGTTGACGCAGGAAAGCATGTGGCGCACCTTATTACAGGAAGAACACCTGCATCATGCCGGTACTGGGTCTTTATGGTAAGCGGGAAGATAGAGAACGATGCTGTATTTCAGCATTTTGAAACTGAGGTTGTGCCGGTGCTGGGAGGGAG
>PWMF01000007.1 GCA_003559215.1 Natrialbaceae archaeon | reverse complement strand
CCGCCGACGAACTCGCCGTCGACCCGGCAGACGTAGGGGCGGATCGCCCCCTCGGGGAGTTCGCGGTGGACGGCGCGGGCGAACTCGGGGTTGAGCTGGAACGATCGGCCCTGACTCTCGTAGCGGGCGGCGACCTGATCGACGATCCGTTCGACGTCGTCGTTGTCTCCCTCCTCGACGACGTAGGCGTCGGGGTCGGCGTTTCGAACGTTGTTTCGGGCGTCGCTGCTGAAGCGATCGAGCAGCTCCTCCTCGCCCCCTTCGAGGTCGACGACGTAGGTGTACCCCGGCTCGACGTCGTACTCGTTCCAGACGAACGGTCGGACGTCCTCGAACTCCGCGACGACGAACTTGGAGTACTGCGGGGAGAGTTCGCGGTCGATCCACTCGAAACAGCCCTCGAGAAACCGCTGAATGCGCCTGTCGGCCTTGCGCTGTTTGAGCTTGTCGACGTTCAACACCGAGGGGCCGAGGTAACACGACCACGCCTGGGGCGCCGGCGAGAACGCGCCGGTGATCGGCCCCTTGTTGTACTCGAAGACCGGGAAGATTCCGACCTCTTCCTGGCCCTTGAAGCCGGCGAGCAGGTGGGCCGTCGTGTCGGTGTCCTCGGCCTGCAGGCGGATCGCCTCGGCCCGACTGAAGGGGTTTGTCCCGTCGGAGCGCTCGACGTACCGATTCCACTCGTCGGCGTCCGCCACCGGATCGAGGGCGGTGATTTCGACGCTCATAGGTACCCGAGATCCGAGAGCCTGTCCTCGACCGCGCCGTCGTCGGTGACGGCGATCGCCGCCGGCTCGTAGGCGGGGTAGTCGGTGACGTCGCTCTCGTTGACGATCGGCAGCGCGGTGCCGTCCATGTCGGCGTCGATCGGCACGTCGAACAGCGAACAGATCGTCGGCGCGATATCGAAGATCGTCGCTCCCTCCAGGTCGGCCGACTCGTCGAACGCCGAGCCGGCCGCGGCCACGATTCCCGTTCGCTTGTGGTTCCACGACTCGCGGGGTCGGGCGAACTCGGTGCCGTCGAGGTCGGCGACGATCGCGTTGTCGAACCCCCTAGGAACCGTGACGACGTCCGGTCCGTTGTCGAGATACGGGCCGCTGAAGTACCGCTCCCGCGGCTCGACGGCCTCGAACATCGGCTCTCCGTCGGGTGTTCGCATCGTCGATAGCCGTTCGACGAGCGCCGAGCGAATCGACTCGTACTCCGAGGGGGAAACCGTGCCGTTCGGCTCGCGTCCTTCGAGGTTGATCCGGATTCCGAGTTCACTTTTCGAGCGGACGTAGGCCCGCGATTCGGGGAAGTCGACCTGGGTGCTGGCCGCCCGGACCACGTCGTTGGGCACTCGCCTGCCGATCGGCTCCTTCAGGCCGACGAGATCGAGCGCGTCGGCGACCCGCTGGGTCGTGATCCCGAACGTCGCGGCGACGTTCATCGCCCGCTCGAGCGGGCCGGCCTCGTGGTCGTCGGCCTCGTTCCCGGCGAGCAGGTCGTTCTCCCACGCTCGCGACCAGTCGGGCATCCCCTCGCCGCCCTTCCGAGCGGCGAGCAGGCCCTCGTTTTTGAGGAACTCGTTGACGCGGAACTCGTGGCCCGTCACCCGTCCCATCCCGTGGTCGCTGACGATCAGGACGTTCTCCGGGTCGTGACGCTCGATGATCGTCTCGATCTGGCGGTCGACCTCGCGGTAGACGGCCTCGACCGCGCGTTTCTCTCCAGACCGCTCGTGGAAGACCGAGTCGGTTTGCTGGAACTGCAGGAACCCGAAGTCGGGCTCGAAGCGCCGACAGAGGTAGCGAAACGCCTTCCCCCGCAGCTCCGTCACCCGTTCGTAAGCCTCGATCGACTCCGCGGGCTCGGCGCCGTTCTGGGGGTAGATCCGGTACTCGCCACAGGCCTTCTCGACGTCCTCGAGGATTCCCTCGGGGTGACAGTCCGGCTCCTCAGGTGCCGTCATCCCCGGAATTAGCGCCCCGTCGAACTCCCGCGCGGGGTGTGTTACGGGGAGGTTGACCACGACGCTCGAGAGTCCGTGCTCGCTCAGCAGCTCCCAGACGGGCCGTTCGCGGACGTGCGTCGAGTTGACGACGGTCCAGTCGTAGCCGTCGAAGGAGAGGAAATCGAAGACGCCGTGCTTCCCGGGGTTCTTCCCGGTGTACAGCGACGGCCAGGCGCTGGCCGTCCACGGCGGGATCTGGGACTCGAGGGGGCCGCTGGTTCCCGTCTCGAACAGCCGCCGCAACGTCGGCGTCTCGCCCGCCTCGAACAGCGGCTCGAGGATCGGCCGACAGCCGGCGTCGAGCCCAATGACGAGTAATCGAAGGTCGTCTCCGTCGTTCGAACCATCCATAGGCGACTGCTGTGTCCGTCCGGGCTTTGTTATGCAACCACTGGGCGGACTGTAGGCGGTCGCTGTAGTGCGCCGTCAGCGAGCGGTTAAACACCGTCGCGCGGCTGTAGGACGCTCCTATCGCCCGAAACGCCGGCGTACCGCCGACACGACTATACGAGTCGATCGGGTACTCCGTTCGGTATGCTCGAGCCATCGACACCGACGGCCGACGGGTCCGCTCGAGGGAGCTGATTCGTGGACTCGTCGTCGCTGCTCGCGCGGATCGTCGCGAGACCGCACCCGAACGGGGTTCTATCGGTTCTCGAGCGACACCACCTCGGGTTCACGGCGTACGGGTCGGGAAAGGCGGCCCTCCGAGACGGACTCGAGTCGCTCCGGGAGACCGACGACGACGGCAACGTTCTCTTGCCGGCGTATCTACCGGACGGCGTGGTCGAACCGCTGTTCGAACTCGGACTCGAGCCCCGGTACTATCGAGTTCGTCAGGATCTCGGTCCCGACCTATCGGACGTCAACCGCAGGCTCGACGCCGAGACGGTCGCGGGCCTGTCGGTCAACTACTTCGGCTTTTCCCAGCCGCGGTTCGACGAGTTCGGCTCTTTACTCGCCGAATACGGTTGCTACCACGTCGACGACAACGCACACGCTCCGCTCAGCGTTTCCGAGGGGACCCTGCTCGGAACGCGGGGCGACCTCGGTATTACGAGCCTCTGGAAGCTCCTGTCGATCCCCGACGGGGCGGTACTGTACCGCAACAGCGACGCGGCTCGAGCGGCGTTCGAGCCGTCCTCGATCGCCGGAATCCGCGGTCGGATCGACGGCAGTGACTGTCGCTTCGTCGTGAAGGCAGTCGCGACCGACGTCCTCGAATCGAACGCGTGGCTCCGTCGCTCGACCGATAATCTGCTCGCGAGCCGGAACGACACGTCTCCCGTCGCGAGCCCGAGCGATCGGTACGAGGCCGGAAAGCGGCCCATGTCGAGACTCTCCGCACGGGTCCTCGAGCGCGTCGACGCCCGGGCGATCCGAACCGCTCGTCGGGAGAACTACCGGGCCTGGCACCGACTCCTCGCCGATCGCGACGGCCTCGACGTCGTCCGATCCGTCCTTCCAGAGGGGATCTGCCCGCAGGCGATGCCCGTCCGAACGTCGGAGCCGGATCGGTTGCTCGCCGCCCTCGAGGCGGCGGGCGTCTCGGACGCCCACACCTGGCCGCGCCTGGCCGACTCCGTACGGACCGATCCGACGTACGCGACCGCGACGCGACTGGCCGCCGAGATCGTCGCGATCCCGATTCGCGATCGACCCGATCGCGACGCGTTCGACGCCGCGCTCGCTCAGTCGGCTCGCGTCGGCGACTCGCCCGCCGTCGAGCGGAGCCCGTCCTCGAGCCCGTAGGCTCCGGAGGCGGTCCGCTCGAGCACCGAACGAGTCCGCAGCTCCGAGACGAGACTCTGGACCGCGATCGTCGAGCGATCGACCCGCGCCGCCAGCCGCTCGGTCTCGAGTGGCCCCTCTCGGACGAGCGTCTCGAGGATCTCCTCGCCGGTCTCGAGCGAGCACAGCGACCGGTCGCAGGCCCGCTCGAGTCGGTCCGCGACCGACGCGTCGTCGAATAGCGCCTCGAGATCGACGTCGTCGGGGTCGCGACTTGCCCGGTTGGCCCCATCATCCCCGTCGCCGAACTCGGTGTAGCTGATCTCGCGACCCGTCTCCGGCCCCTCGAGATCCGCGACGCGCTCGCGCAGTTCGTCGACCTCCTCGCGCAGCCGATCCCGCTCGTCGGTCCGCTCGGCGAGTTTTTCTCCGAGGCGCTCGATACGTTCCTCGCGGTCTTCGAGTTCGGTCTCGAGTTCGACGACCTCCTCGTGGAGTCGGCGTCGCTCCTCGTCGTTTCCGGGCAGCTGAGACTGCGTCGTCTCGACACCGGCGACGGCGTCGGCGAGCTGCTGGGCCGCCGTCGAGATGTCGCGGGCAGACTCGAGTTCGCTCTCCAGGGTCGCGATGCGCTGGTCGCGCTTCTCGAGTTCGGCCTCGAGTTCGTCGATCCGGTCGGCCTCGCGTTGCTCCCGTTCGGAGATCTCCTGAAGGTCGCCGACGAGGGTGTCCGAGACGGACTTGAGGTCGGGTCGCTCGAACTCCTCGAGCCCGGGGGTCGCGCCGGCGTCGAAGGTCCGCTTGCGCCGGAACTGGACCTTCCGGACGTCGCTCTCGGTCCAGTCGGTCTGGACGAACGCCTGGCCGTCATCGAGATCCGAGACGCGCTCTTTGTACTCGGTGCCGATGATCCGGCCCGCGACCTTCGTGTCGTTGTCCCAGGTCAGGCGGTGCCAGACCAGCCAGTTGGCCTGCGTGATGAAGTCCTTCTTGACGTCCGCGGGTCGCTGGCTGATTCCCAGAATGCCGAGCCCGTGTTTGCGCCCGCGCTTGCCGATCTTGATCAGCATGTTCCCCGTCTCGCCGACGCCGCCGCCCTCGGGGATGTACTCGTGGACCTCCTCGACGACGAGCAGGAAGGGCTTCTTCAGCTTCTTCTCCTTGACGAACAGCTGGCGGGCGACCTCCCGCAACAGCTCGTCGGCCGCGTCCTCCTCGAGGTAGCCCGAGACGTCGAGAATGATCGGGACGTTCTCCTCCAGAGCGAGGGTCGCCATCTGCTCGGCGTGTTCGGGACCGATCTGGACGTCACACTCTTCGTCGGCGCCCGCGTGGAGCATCTCGTACTCCTCTTTGAGCCCGTAGTACTCGCCGTCCGTGTCGACGATCAGGAGCGGGAATCCGGACTCGAGCAACTCCTCGGCGATCACCGATGCCGTGTTCGATTTCCCCGATCCCGATTTTCCGGTCACGAATCCGCGGCCGGTCAGCAGTTCGACGACGGGAAGATGCAGATCGGTCCCGTCGTCGCGTTCGCCGACGAGGATCTCGCGTTGATCGCTCACCGCCCCACCACCTCATTCGCGCGCGACGTGTTCATACGTCGTACAGTTCGAACACGACACCTTGAATATTGGCCTCGATTCGTGTCCCGGCTCTCGATACGTCGAGTGACGTTCCGCTTCTCTCACCCTCTAACAGTGTACACTGTTCGAACGGTGTAAAATGTACACACTGTTCTAACGGTCTTTGCACGCTGAATCGCGCCCGCGTCGTTCCCCCTCGAATAACGACTGTCGATCGAATCAACATTGTCCTAGGGGTGTCCTCGGGAAGGCGGTTCAGACGACTGTCGCTAGTGGACACGGTGTACACTTCTTACACTGTGTATTTTGGCCGGCTACGTTCCTCGGCCGGTGGCCGCCGACTGTCGTTGACTGTCTTCGAATTCTGTACTGTTGGAACCTTTCACACAGTGTAAGCGTTACACACATTGTAAACTGTGTAAAATGTCTTTCCTTGAGCTGCTTACTCGGCATCCGACAGATATCCCGTACTCTCCCTCTCTCCTCCGATACTCCTTCTTCAGTAATTACTTTGTAGACCGTGTACACGGTGTCAGATTTGTGCCTCTGCTACACCGTCCAGACCGCTCGAACTGTGTAGACTGTTTCCGCTACTGTTAAGTCACGCTGGTCGGATGATTGATGTGATACTCGCCGTGTCAGATCGGGCCAAACATCCTACAATGTCTATACCGTGTCCACGTTGTAAACGACTCACACCTCGAGCACCGTTCGAACGGTTAGCCGTACGATCGGCCGTTAAACGGGTTCGATTTGTACACTGTGCAGACATTCTACACCGTTCACAACGTTCGGACGGTACAAACTGTGTCGAGCGTTCGCACCGTCCGACCATCGGCGGCCGTTTGTCTCGCGCGACCGATCGCTCGGAGCGCGCGCTGACTTGCCCCTTCACTGACCGTTCGAACGTCGAGAACCGTGTTCGATTTCAACACTGTGCACACGGTGTGAACTGTTGGAGCCTCGAGGACGCTCTTCCTCGTTCGAACAGTCCGGACCGTCGGCACGGCGACGGAGGTGTTCCCACAAATGACGAAAACCCCACGTGCCGTCAGCGTCGCCCTTCAGAAAGGCGGCGTCGGCAAGACGACCCTTGCGATCAACCTCGCGGAACGACTCGCCAACCGAGACAACGATGTCCTGCTCGTCGATCTGGACCAGCAGGGCAACGCCACCGAAGGCGTCGGCCTGAGCGACGCCTACTCGAGTGACGTGCACAT
>PWMF01000034.1 GCA_003559215.1 Natrialbaceae archaeon | reverse complement strand
CCGCCCGAGTTCGGGTCGTCCTCGCGCATCTGAAAGTACCCCTTCGTCGCCACGACGGACTCCTCGCGGCGTCCCTCGAGGGCGTTTCCGAGGATCCGTTCGGACTCGCCCTTCGAATAGAGGTTCGCCGTATCGAAGAAGTTGATCCCGAGATCGATCGCGCGGTCGATGATCTCGTGGCTCTCTTCTTCCTCTAAGACCCACTCGCGCCAGTCGCTCGAGCCGAAGCTCATACAGCCCAGACAGAGCCGACTGACCTCCATCCCGGTCGAACCGAGGGTGGTGTACTCCATGGCGGGCCGTACTCGATGGGACGGCAAAACAGTACGTGGATCGGCAAACGACGACGTGGCGGAAGCCAGTCATCTCGGGTATCGATGATGTGCCTGTCGGAGTACATACGCGGTCGCTGTTCCAGACATCCAAAGTCAGTTAGTGGGGAGAGACACGGGAACGCTCGCGAGGAGCAACGATTGGGAGGTTGGTTTCATCGAACAGTACAGGGCCCGGTTCTGCCTCATCCACAGTTAGTCGCTATCCATATTTTTGTAACGAGGTGAAGAACAGGCGGGCATGGCAGTCGATCGTCTTTCTTCGCTATTGACAACCGATCGCCCGCAATGGGGGGTGGTCTTTCTCGGGTTGTTCCTCCTTGCAGTTCCGGGGATGAGCCTGGTGGGGCTTGCGGTAGTAGGCGCCGTCCGCGAGGCAGAATCCATTGTTCTTAGCGGAGTTCTCCTCTTGCTTGCGCTGCTCGCTCTCCGTGGTATTGCGTTCGAACTCCGAATGGTTCGAGCGGCGCCCGAGATCGAATCGATTGAACCAACCGAGATGATAGGGATCGCAGGCGCGATTCTGGTTGGTGGCTTCGTGACCTTCGTGCTCGTCGTCGAGGGACGACTCACACCAGTGGTTGCCGCGAGCCTCACCGGTCTCTTAGCAGTCGTTGTGAGGCGTCCGCTCGCCGTTCCGGCCTACTGTGGGGCGTTCGTCGGTATGACGTCGCCGATCGTGTTTCCGACCTACTGGCAAGGTCTCGTGGCGGCAACACTGGCAGTCGCCGTTTATCTCCTGGCTCAGCCGGTCTTTCACGGAGTTGGCGGGAAACTCGGTACCACCGCCTTCGTCGGAGCAGCCCTCACGATCCTCGGAACGCCGACGTCGTTTCTCGGCGATCAGTTGCCGGCATCCGATACCGTTGGCCTTGTCGTGGCTTTCTCGGTCGTTGCTGCGGTGGTCACCTTCACGTTGCACCATCGATCGCCACTCGATCCAGTGTCAGCGTCCGGTGTTGTTGGTCTACTCGGCGGAGTCGCGCTTCCGTGGCTGTATCCGGTAGTTGGCGACCTGCTGGCAGCAGCAATATACGCGGCCTCGTTCGCGGGTATGAGCGATTCGACCCGCATTCCGGACGAACGCTGGATGGCGCTGGCGGGTATCGTCGTCGGGCTCGTAGTGGTGTACACCGCACCGTATTTAGGCGGATCCGGTGGCAAGTTAGGGACGATCGCTTTCATCTCCTGTCTTGCGGTCTATGGGTTGCTCGGGACGGTCTACCACGTGCTCGTGAAGATACACGTCGAGCGGTTACCCCGAAGGGACGTTTCCTGACCTACGCACTTTGCCGAGAGAATCCTCCCCTGCAGTACGGGACGCTCCGACGTGCGCGCCGGGGCGGATGTCACCTCCGGGTAATCGTCGGGCTCAGACGACACCTCGGAACAGCGCGCCCAGCGCGGGTAGCCCGAGCGCGCTCGCGACCGTGACGTAGACGGCGGGCGTCATCTCGAGGACGCGCCACGCCGAATCCCCGAGTCCGACCGCAAAGGCTGCGAGGACGAGGATGCCGAACCCGAGGGCGCCGGCGAGCCCGTGCCATACCGTCGGCGAAATGAATCCCACGAGCGCACCGGCGGCGACGAGCCCGAGCCAGTGGAGCCACGCGAGAGCCAGGCCGATCGGGACGACTACGAGGACGGCCAGCCAGTGGGCCCGCGGTTCGGTTCGGACGCGCTCGAGCGTGCGCTCGCAACTGCGCTCCCCGTCGGCGACGTCGGTCCCGGCGGCGTCGCCGCCCTCAGGGGACGTCACGACGATCCCTCCTCGAAGACGACGTCGGGTTCGCCCTCGAGCGACCGATCCATCGGCTTCTGGTCGTTCGCCAGCCAGTCCTCGAGCTGGTCGCCGTAGTGGTCGGAGAAGTAGTCGCCCGAGTTCCCTCCGGGAAGCACCGCCGTCGCCGCGCCGCCGGGCTCGACGACCATCCGCCAGCTCGCGCCGACCGCCGAGTCGACGCGGTAGTTCTTCACCGTCGCCCGCGAGCCGTCGGCCGGCCGTTCGGGATAGTTCAGAAACGGCGCCTCCGCGCCGAAGGGGTGTTCGATCACGCGCGTCGAGTTCCAGTCGCCGTAGGTCTCCCAGTCCGCCGCGTCGATCTCGTCGCGGGCGTCCTCGAGCGCGTCGACCATCGTCTCGGCCCGCGAACGGTCCTCGAAGAACTGGCTGTCGGCGGGAAGCGTGGCGATCACCCAGTCGTTGGGGTAGTACGACTCGTCGAGATCCGCGTCCCCGAAGTCGGGTTCGACGACCAGCTCACGGAAACGGTCCATCCAGCGGGCGAAGAGGAGCGCACCCCGGGAGTCGGCGTCCATCCCGTAGTCCCAGTCGGCGAGGACTTCGCGGGCGTCCTCGAGGTCGCTCTCGCCGTCGTGTTCGTCCCCGTCCTCGATCCGCTCCGCGAGCGCCTCGAGCAGCTCTGGCACCAGCTGCTCGGCCCGGCCGTCGTAGACGTCGTTCTGCAGCTCCCGGTGGAACTCGAGGTCGGTCGGCTCGTCGGACTCGACGGCGTCGTCGAGGCGATCGTAGATCCGTGCGCCGCGGTAGGGCGTCGCGTACGCGACGCCGACGTAGTGGTCGGGATCGTCGACGACCCGCTGGTTGGCCGTTGCGAGGACGTCGGGGTCGATCGCGTGGGGTTTCTCCTCGAAGGGGACGAACCCGTCCCAGGACGACTCCCCGAACGGTTCGAACCCCTCCCACTCGCCCTCGCCTGCGGAGCCGTCGAAGAGCCGATTGCCCGAGACCGTCTCGCCGTCGATCTCGCGGATCGGAAGCTTGCCCGTCGCGTAGTACAGCGTCCGGCCGTCGGCGTCGGCGTAGACGAGGTTCTGGGTCGGCAGGTCGAACTTCCGGGTCGCCTCGAGCAGTTCCTCGAGGCCGTCACTGCGCTCGTACTCGTAGATCGCCTCCGTCGTCCGCGTGGCCGTATGGCCGGTCCAGGCGACGCCGACAGTTCGATCCTCGCGTTCCAGCACGGGTCCGTGGACGGTCTTCCTGACCTCGACGGTCCGATCGTCGCCGCCGGCGACGGCGATCTCTCGCTCCTCGCGATCGAACTCGCGCCACTCGCCGTCGTAGCGGTAGCGCTCGCCGTCGGCGTCGATCTCGTAGGTGTAGCAATCCAGCACGTCCGCGCCGACGTTCGTGAACGACCACGTTCCCCGGTCGTTCGCGCCGGCGATAACGAAGGGAACGCCCGGAAACGTCGCGCCCCGAACGGAGGTTTCGGGGGTCTCGACGTGCTGTTCGTACCACAGCGGAGGCACCATCAGCGTGAGGTGAGGATCGTAGGCGACGATCGGTCGGCCGCTCTCGGTGTGCTCGCCGGAAACGACCCAGCTGTTCGAGCCGACCCCGGTGGGCGACTCGAACCGCGAGAGCCAATCGGTCAGCGCCGGATCGAGGACATCTCCGTCTGAGACGGAGCCGGTAACCTCCGTCTCCTCGATCGTTTCGGCGTCGGTCGGCTCCCGCAGTATCGGTACGTCGTGGTCAAGCCGCTCGGGAAACAGCTCCTCGAGGACGTCCTCGCCGAGTCGGTCGGCGACCAGCGCGCGACGGAGTTCGCCGAAGTTCCCGGTCAGGTCCCAGGAGATCTGTTTCTCCATCAGCATCGAGTCGACGGGCGTCCAGGGGTCGGGCTCGTAGCCGAGCAGTTCGAACTCGAGAGGGAGCGCTTCGCCCTCGATCGCCGCGTTGACGCCGTCAGCGTAGGCCTCGACGAGCGGGCCCGCGGGCGTCTCGGCGACGTACTTCCAGGTCGCCTCGGCCGCGCCCGCGAAGTCCATCGCGACGTGGAACTCGTCGTCCTCGAGGGTTCCCTCCCCTGCCAGCTCCGACACCTGCCCCCGCATGACCCGCCGTTGCAGGTCGAGCTGGGCGAGGCGGTCGAACGCCTGGACGTAGCCGACAGCGAAGTACGCCGCCGGCTCCTCGTCGGCATCGATGCTCGGAACCCCGTTCCCGTCGTAGCGGACGGTCGCCTCGCCGTAGGGGCTCGCGACGCGATCGGAGAGCGACCTGTCCGCCGCGTCCCAGGCGGTTCCCGAGAGCGGAGCGAACTGGCCGAGCAGCTCTCGAGCGCCGGTCAGCGTGAGTCCGCCGACGCCGGCGGCGAGGGCGCCGGCGAGGAGTCCGCGGCGCGTGGTGGAGGATGGCACTGGCTCACAATTCGTCGCTATCGACATAACTGTCAGCGTCGAAACTCGACTCCACCGCCGACGGGTTGCCGAATCGGATCCCGAAGGGTTCCCCGGGCAGAACGTCCTTGTCGCTGGCTCGCGTCGTTCGGATATGACACGGCTCCAGTTGGCGTCGACGCCGGACGGCCGTCGGCTCGAGGCCTCCCACGTCCTCGCGGCCCCGCCGGCGGCGGCCTGGGAACTACTCGTCGACACCCGCCGGTGGCCCGAGTGGTCGCCGCTGATTAGCGGGGTCGACGCGACCGACGCGTGCGTTCGAGCGGGAACGACAGGGAGGGTGCGGATTCCCGGCGCCTGGCTGCCGTTCGAGGTCGTCGACTGCACGGACCGACGCTGGACGTGGCGCGTGGCCGGGATCTCCGCAACCGGTCATCGGGTCGACGAACTCGGTGCGGACCGTTGTCGGGTCGTCTTCGAGCTCCCGCTGAGCGGGACGGGCTACGTGCCCGTCTGTCTGCGCGCCCTCGAGCGCATCGAGGCCGTGCTCGAGGACGAAGTCGGAACGCCGTAGCACCGTGTTGCGGTATCTCTCAGTTAGCTGGTTCGGATCCGAACTGCTATACGACGGGCCCTCCTACGGTCGGGCAATGGCAACCCCGCAATCTCGCGACCCGAGCGAGCAACAGGACGAGGCCTGCCCGGTCGTCGAATCTATCGAACAGATCGGCTCCCAGTGGCGACTCGCCGTCCTCCACACGCTACTCGAGGGTGAACTCCGCTTCAACGAGCTCAAACGCGAGACAGGTGCCAACGCCCGCACCCTCTCACGGGTGCTCGACGACCTCGGCGAGATGGGGTTCGTCGAACGCCGCCTCGAGGAGGACGCCCCCATCGCGACCTACTACAGCCTCACCGAGAAAGGGGAGTCCCTCGAGCCGGTCTTCGAGGAGATCTCCTGCTGGGCCGACAGCTGGCTCGAGGGCGAGGCGCTCGAGGTCGACGGATAGCGACGTCGCCGGTTCTTCGGCAGCGATCACTCCGTCACGTGCGCCAACGTATCCGGGATCGCGTCGGCGAACGCCGCCGCCTCCCGGTAGTACAGCCACGCCAATTCGACGGCCGCGTTCCACTCGTCGTTCGACAACTCGTTTACGCCCGCTGGAAGCACCTCGAGGTGCTCGAGCGAGACGGGAGGAGCCGGGTCGACGGTCGGCGGTTCGGTTTCGAGCGCGCGCTCGATCGGATCCAGATCGGATCGCCTCCGAAGCCGGCGGCGGTGCCGATAGCCGAGGCCGCCGGCGCCGGCGAGAAGGGCAGTCCGCCTGCTGAGCGACATACCGCCTCGCTAGAACCGTTCGGCTATCTGTCTTACCAGCGAACCGAACTCGTCCCACCGCTCAGTCGTTCGTTTCGAGTTCGACCAGCTGGAGCGAGCGATCCAGGTGACAGACGTCGTGTGGCGGATCGCCGACGATCTTCCGAATGCGGTACTCCTCGTCGAACTCGACGCCGTCGGGTTCGCAGTACTCGTGGCTCGGACACTCGACGTACGGACAGGGGCCCTGGAGGCTCGCCTTGCTGCCAGCGAAGGCGCCCTTCGTGGTGATGTTCGCCCGGACCGGAACGGGTTCGACCTCGACCGCCCGGACGCCGCCGTCGTGCATGGCACACTCGAGGGTCTGGGCGTTCTCTCGGACCGAGGTGACGCGGTACTTCGTATCGGGCGAGAGGTTGAGACACTGGCTACGGTACGGACAGCCCGCACAGCCATCGGCCTCGCCGTGGTAGACGAACTCGGTTCCCGGCTCGGCTAGACGGGAGCCGATGAGCGTAACGGTCGACATACGGACCGGTAGTCGCGGACGGCGGTTAAGCCTCACGTCCCGCGGTCCGGTCGAAGTGATCGGTACAGCAACCCCTTTTACCGGGGGCATCGGCTGGCGTCTGCGACGCCAGCTTCAACCCCCTCTGCTCATGGGCGCGAAGCGCCCGTTCGCACGGCTCGCGGGACCGTTGGTCCCGCGCTGGGCAAAACCCGTTGGTGTCGTCAGAACGCGTTGCGTTCTGACTGCTAATCAGAACCGCTCGTTTCGTCTTCGCGCGGCGTAGCCGCGCGAACGGTCCGCGGAACGGAACGTTCCGCGCTACTCGCGGATGCTCGGCACGTTCCGCAGTGTTCCGTTCGCACTCTCTGCGTAACGACTCGACGAACTCGGACTCACGACTCCGCCGCGTCCGATCCAATGAGGTTGTCGAGCCGATCGAAGTACTCCTCGCGCGGAACCTGGTACAGCGCCCGGTAGTCGATCTCGCCGTCGTCGAACTGCCGGGCGAGTTCCACGGTCCGCTCGAGCCCCTCGGCGCGCGTCTCGAACCGGTTCGTCTCGTTCAGCGAGACGTCCGGCTCGAGGTAGAAGGTGACGAACCAGTCCTGCTCGAGCGTTCGGTCGGTGGGGTTAGTGCCGGGTCTGCGCGTCCGTTTTCCGTGAGTCAGGTACAGCGTCGGCAGACAGGCCGCCGGGAACTCCTCGCCGTCGAAGACGTCCGGTCGGTACGCGAGCACGACTCGTCCGTCGTCTTCGGCCGACCAGACCTCCCAGGCCTCGGGGAGGGACTCGAGGTCGCTCATGGGCGACTGTAGGTGTGGCCATCCTAAATGGGCGTCGTCCGCCGAACGGACGCTGATCGTCCGGTTCGGCAACGTATTTAACTGCTCGAACGCCGCGCACCGGCAGTTCCGTGTGCTGCAAGCAGACGGCTTATATCTGTTGGCCCTTTTCGTGGTATGCGAAACCTACCCAACCCACTATATTCCCATGTCCACCGAATGAAATTATGTACTGGTAAATACCTTTTGGGGCTAACTTTAAGTATATGGATTACTCACTCATTAAATACTATCGGTATCCGTTCGCCGGACCGATCCACTTCGCGCCCGTCCCCGGCGCAACCGTCGACCGAGCCCGGTACCCCGGCTCTCGGCGACTGAAGTGGTACTCGATCACATATGGCACGACACGATGCCGCCCACGCCGGTTCGCACGCCCCGCGAGCGGTCCGCGGCGCACGCCGGACACGGCGTTCGTGTCGAGTCGTCCGAGACGACGGATCGCAACGGTCCGGCCGCGCGACGGGTCAGGCCGGTCGAGCGACGTTCCGATACGACGGGGGAGACCGAAACTGGCAATGATACCATGAACGGTGACATCGAGACGCTCGAGAAACTCAGTACGGATTACAAGGAATCGATGCCCGCGGACCTGCGGGAGACCAAGTCCTTCGACTGGTACCTCGAGGAGTGTTACGAGGACCCGAAGATCACCCGCAACGCCCACCAGCGGGTGGCGGACATGTTCGATTACTATGGAACGACCTACGACGAAACCGAAGGGGTCGTCGAGTACGAACTCGCCTCCGAGGATCCGCTGGGCGACGGCGAGAACACCTTCTACGGGAAGGTGATCCACCAGTCGATCCACGAGTTCGTCAACAAGGTGAAATCGGGCGCTCGCAGGCTCGGCCCGGAACGACGGATCAAGCTCCTGCTCGGCCCGGTCGGGTCCGGAAAGTCCCACTTCGACAAACAGGTGCGCAAGTACTTCGAGGACTACACGCTCCGCGAGGAGGGACGGATGTACACGTTCCGCTGGACGAACCTCTGTGACGTCATCCAGGACCAGGATCCGGCCGATGACGTGGTCCGCTCGCCGATGAACCAGGATCCGCTGGTCCTGCTACCTCTAGAGCAGCGCCAGCGCGTGATCGACGACTTGAACGAGGTGCTCGACGCGCCTTACACGATCCAGAACGAGCAGGCGCTGGATCCCGAGAGCGAGTTCTACATGGACAGGCTGCTCGCCTACTACGAGGACGACCTCCAGCAGGTCCTCGAGAACCACGTCGAGGTCATCCGCCTCGTCGCAGACGAGAACAAACGCCAGTGTCTCGAGACGTTCGAACCCAGGGACAAGAAGAACCAGGACGAGACCGAACTTACGGGCGACGTCAACTACTCGAAGATCGCCATCTACGGCGAATCGGATCCGCGCGCGTTCGACTACTCCGGGGCCTTCTGTAACGCCAACCGCGGCGTGTTCTCCGGCGAGGAGCTGTTGAAGCTCCAGCGGGAGTTCCTCTACGACTTCCTGCACGCGACCCAGGAGCAGACGATCAAACCCAAGAGCAACCCGCGGATCGACATCGACCAGGTGATCGTCGGGCGGACGAACATGCCCGAGTACAAGGACAAGAAGGGCGACGAGAAGATGGAAGCGTTCAACGACCGCACTAAGCGGATCGACTTCCCGTACGTCCTCTCCTACGAGGACGAGTCGCTCATCTACGACAAGATGTTGAACAACGCCGACGTCCCCGACATCAACGTCGAGCCCCACACCCTCGAGATGGCGGGGCTGTTCGGCGTGCTCACGCGGATCGAGGAGCCCGACACCGAAACCGTCGATCTGCTCTCGAAGGCCAAGGCGTACAACGGCGAGATCGACGAAGGCGACGATATCGACACGAAGAAGCTTCGCGAAGAGGCCGCCGAGAAGGCCGAGATCGGCGAGGGGATGGTCGGGGTCTCGCCACGTTTCATCGGCGACGAAATTGCCGAGGCGATCATGGACTCGAAACACCGCTCGCGCGGGTTCCTCTCGCCGCTGACGGTGTTCAACTTCTTCGAGGAGAACCTCGAGCACCACGGCTCCATCCCGGAGGACAACTTCGAGAAGTACTACCGCTACCTCGAGACGGTCCGCGAGGAGTACCGCGAGCGGGCCATCGAGGACGTCCGCCACGCCCTCGCGTACGACATCGACGAGATCCAGCGCCAGGGCGAGAAGTATATGGACCACGTGATGGCCTACATCGACGACGACACGATCGAGGACGAGCTCACGGGCCGCGAGCAGGAGCCCGACGAGACGTTCCTGCGGTCGGTCGAAGAGAAACTCGACATCCCGGAGGACCGTAAGGAGTCGTTCCGTCAGGAGGTCTCGAACTGGGTCTCCCGCCGGGCTCGCGAGGGCGAGGCGTTCAACCCCCAGGACAACGAGCGACTGCGCCGCGCCTTGGAGCGCAAGCTCTGGGAGGACAAGAAGCACAACATCAACTTCTCGGCGCTGGTGAGCGCCAACGAGTTCGACGACGACGAGCGCTCGTCGTGGATCGACGCGCTGATCGAACAGGGCTACTCCGAGGAGGGGGCCAAGGAAGTGCTCGAGTTCGCCGGCGCGGAGGTCGCCAAAGCCGAGATGGAAGACTAACATGACCGAACGCGACTACGTCAGCGAGGCCGACCGCACCCTCGAGGAGACCTACGAGGAGCCGATGAGCCTCGCGACCTACGTCGACCGGGTGTTCGAGAACCCGACGATCGCCTCCCACGCCTCGAAGTACCTGCTCGAGGCGATCGAAGCGGCCGGGACCCGCACCGTGGTCGAGGAGGGCGAGGAGAAGGATCGCTACCGGTTCTTCGACGATCCGCACAACGACGGTGAGCACGCGATTCTGGGCAACACCGAGGTGCTCAACCGGTTCGTCGACGATCTCAGGTCGATCGCCGCGGGGCGGGCGAAAGACGAGAAGATCATCTGGTTCGAGGGGCCCACGGCGACGGGCAAGTCCGAACTCAAGCGCTGTCTGGTCAACGGGCTGCGCGAGTACTCGAAGACCCCCGAGGGGCGCCGGTACACCGTCGAGTGGAACATCACGACGGCCGACGTCGAGGAGCGAGGGCTGAGCTACGGCGCGGATCCGACGACCGTCGACGACGTCCACTGGTACGAGAGCCCGGTTCAGACCCATCCGCTGTCGGTCTTCCCCGACGCGGTTCGGGAGGAGCTGCTCGAGGAACTGAACGCTGACCTCGAGGACCACGTTCCGGTTCGGGCCGACGCCGCGCTTGACCCCTTTTCCCGGGAGGCGTACGGCTACCTCGAGGAGCACTACCGCCGCGAGGGGAAGGAGGCGCTGTTCTCGGCAATCACCGACGACCAGCACCTTCGGGTGAAAAACTACGTCGTCGACATCGGCCAGGGCGTCGGCGTCCTCCACAGCGAGGACGACGGCCGGCCCAAGGAGCGTCTCGTCGGCTCGTGGATGCATGGAATGCTCCAGGAACTCGACTCGCGGGGCCGGAAGAACCCCCAGGCGTTCAGCTACGACGGCGTGCTCTCGCAGGGCAACGGCGTCCTCGCGATCGTCGAGGACGCGGCCCAGCACGCCGACCTGCTCCAGAAGCTGTTGAACGTTCCCGACGAACAGTCGGTGAAACTCGACCAGGGGATCGGGATGGATATCGATACGCAGATGCTGATCATCTCGAACCCCGACCTCGAGGCACAGCTGAATCAGCACTCCGACCGCAACGGGATGGACCCGCTGAAGGCGCTCAAGCGCCGGCTCGACCGCCACCAGTTCGGCTACTTGACGAATCTGAGCCTCGAGACCGAGCTCATCCGCCGGGAGCTCACCAACGAGACGTCGGTCTGGGAGGCCGACCACTACCTCGACCTCGCCGACCGCATCCGCGAGCCGGTGACGGTGACGGTCAAGGATCGTGAGGGCGAGCCGAGCCGCCAGGAGTTCGCCCCCCACGCGCTCGAGGCCGCGGCGCTGTACGCGGTCGTCACCCGGCTCGACCAGGAGGATCTCCCCAACGGGCTGGATCTCGTCGACAAGGCGATGATCTACGACCAGGGCTACCTCCAGGAGGGCGACAGCCGTCGCGACAAGGAGGAGTTCGACTTCGACGGCGACGGTCGCGACGGCGACGGCGGCATCCCCGTTACTTACACGCGGGACACCCTTGCCGAGTTACTCCAGACCGACCGGGATCGCCGCCACTCGGAGCTGCCGGTCGAGGACGTCGTCATGCCACGCGACGTGCTGAACGCGATGGCCGAGGGGCTCTCCGAGGCGCCGGTGTTCTCGACGGGCGAGCGCTCGGAGTTCGAGAACCGGGTCGTTCCGGTGAAGAACTACGTCTTCGACCAGCAGGAGTCGGACGTCATCGAGGCGATCATGCACGAGAAACGCGTCGACGAGGAGACTGTCGCCGAGTACGTCGAACACGTCTACGCCTGGGAGACCGACGAGCCGCTGTACAACGACCGGGGCGAGCGCGTCGAGCCCGACCCGCTGAAGATGAAGCTGTTCGAGGTCGAACACCTCGGGCGCTTCTCGGAGGCCGAGTACGAGGGCAACCTCCCCAGGGAGAGCGTCCGGAACTTCCGACGCGAGAAGGTGATCACGTCGCTGAACCGCCACGCGTGGGAGCACCGCGACGAGGACTTCTCGGTCCAGGACGTCGACCTCACGGCGATTCCGGTGATCAAGTCGGTCCTGGAGAGCCACGACTGGGACGACGTCGAGCGAACGTTCGAGGACTTCGACCCCCGACAGTGGGACGATCCGCCCGGCGGCACGGAGACGGAGACCGTCAAGGAACGCACGATCGAGACGATGGTCGAGCAGTTCGACTACTCCGAGGCGTCGGCCGAACTGACCAGCAGACACGTCATGGGACAGGTGTGTTACAGATGGGACTGAGAGACGACCTCGAACGGTTCCGCGAAGTCGGTGAACAGCGTCGCGAGGATCTGGCCGATTTCATCAAGTACGGCGACCTCGGCGGTGGCCGCCCCGATCAGATCCAGATCCCTGTCAAGATCGTCTCGCTACCGGAGTTCGAGTACGATCAGCGCGACCAGGGCGGCGTCGGCCAGGGCGACGGCGGTACCCCCGACGTCGGCCAGCCGGTCGGCCAGCCACAGCCCCAACCGGGCGACGGCGACGACGACGGCGACGGCGACGAGCCCGGCGAAGAGGGCGGCGACCACGAGTACTACGAGATGGATCCCGAGGAGTTCGCTCAGGAACTCGACGAGGAACTCGGGCTCGACTTGGAGCCGAAGGGGAAGAAGGTCGTCGAGGAGAAGGAAGGACCGTTCACCGACCTCACCCGCACGGGCCCCGACAGCACGCTCGACTTCGAGCGGATGTTCAAGGAGGGACTCAAGCGCAAGCTCGCGATGGACTTCGACGAGGAGTTCCTGCGGGAGGTCTGCAAGGTCGAAGGCTTCGGCCCCCGCGATGTCTTCGAGTGGGCCCGCGGCGAGAGTATTCCGGTGTCGATGGCCTGGATCGAGGACGCCTACGACGACATCCCGCCGGCCGAACGCGGCGCGTGGGCCTCGGTCGAGGAGCTCGAGGACAACGTCGAACGCGAGAGCGTCCAGGCGAAGATCCGCCGCGAGGGGATCAAACACGTCCCGTTCCGCCGGGAGGACGAGCGCTACCGTCACCCCGAGATCATCGAGGAGAAGGAGAAGAACGTCGTCGTGGTCAACATCCGGGACGTCTCCGGCTCGATGCGCGAGAAGAAACGCGAACTCGTCGAGCGCACGTTCACGCCGCTGGACTGGTACCTCACCGGGAAGTACGACAACGCCGAGTTCGTCTACATCGCCCACGACGCCGAGGCCTGGGCGGTCGAACGCGAGGAGTTCTTCGGCATCCGCTCGGGCGGCGGGACGAAGATCTCGAGCGCGTACGAACTCGCCGACGAGTTGCTCGAGGAGTACCCCTGGAGCGACTGGAACCGCTACGTCTTCGCCGCGGGCGACTCGGAGAACTCCTCGAACGACACCGAGGAACGGGTGATCCCGCTGATGGAGTCGATTCCGGCGAACCTCCACGCCTACGTGGAGACCCAGCCCAGCGGCAACGCGATCAACGCCACCCATGCCGAGGAGCTCGAGCGTCACTTCGGGCGCGACGCCGAGGACGTCGCGGTGGCATACGTCAACGGCGCCGACGACGTGACCGACGCGATCTACGACATCCTCAGCACGGAAGGTGACACGGATGAGTAAAATGAACTCCAACGCCGACAGGTTCCGCAAACAGGCGATCGCGAGCGACCTCGAGGAGCCGGTCCGGGAGGCGCGCAACCTCGCCCGGAAGCTGGGCCTCGAGCCGTATCCGGTCAAGTACTGGATCGTCGACTACGACGAGATGAACGAGCTCATCGCCTACGGCGGCTTCCAGTCGCGGTACCCTCACTGGCGATGGGGAATGCAGTACGACCGCCAGCAGAAACAGGGCCAGTACGGCGGCGGGAAGGCCTTCGAGATCGTCAACAACGACAACCCGGCCCACGCGTTCCTCCAGGAATCGAACACGCTGGCCGACCAGAAAGCCGTTATCACCCACGTCGAAGCCCACTCCGACTTCTTCGCGAAAAACGAGTGGTTAGGCCTCTTCACGAGCGGCCAGTCCGACGAGGGACAGGTCAACGCCGCGTCGATGCTCGAGCGCCACGCCCGCGCGATCGACGAGTACATGTCCGACCCCGAGATCGATCGCGCGGAGGTCGAGAAGTGGATCGACCACTGTCTCAGCCTCGAGGACAACATCGACCAGCACCAGGTGTTCAGCCGCCGGCTCGAGACCGACGGCCCCGCCGAGGAGATCGACGAGGATCTGGCGGCGAAACTCGACGAGCTGGGCCTCTCCGAGGAGATCAAAGGCGAGGTGTTCGACGACGAGTGGCTCGAGAAGCTCGAGGGTGAGGACGGTCCGGTCAACTTCCCCGAAAAGCCCCAGAAGGACGTGCTGTCGTTCGTCCGCGAACACGGCAAACGATACGACGAGGAGGCGGGTCGAGCCGTCGAGATGGAGCCCTGGCAGCGCGACGTCCTCGATATGATGCGCGCGGAGGCGTACTACTTCGCCGCCCAGAAGATGACGAAGGTGATGAACGAGGGGTGGGCCGCCTACTGGGAGTCGACGATGATGACCGACGAGCGCTTCGCCGGCGACGACGAGTTCCTCAACTACGCCGACCACATGGCGAAGGTCCTGGCGTCGGGCGGCCTCAACCCCTACAGCCTCGGAATGGAGCTGTGGGAGTACGTCGAGAACACCACCAACCGCCGCGAGGTCTTAGAGCGCCTGCTGCGCGTCGAGGGGATCTCCTGGCGGAACCTGACCGACGTCGTCGACTTCGATTCGGTGCTCGAGATCCTCGAACCGCCGGACGCGCTCACGAGCGTCGACGCCGCTGGGCTCGAGGATCTCGCCGAGCTGCCCGAGGAGTGGATCGACCGCGAGACCCTCGAGCGCGCCCGCGGCGGCGAGGTCGACCTCGAGCGCTACCCCTGGAAGGCCCTCACCTACGAGGGGCTGGCCCGTCGACACTACTCGCTGGTCAAACGCCAGCACCGCGGCTTCTTGAGCCGGGTGAACCAGAACGAGCTCGAGCGGATCGGACGGTACCTCTTCGACGACGAGCGCTACGCCTCGGTCGAGGAGGCCCTCGCAGACGTCGAGTTCACCGCGGGCTGGGACCGGATGTACGACGTCCGGGAGAGCCACAACGACGTCACCTTCTTAGACGAGTTCCTCACCCAGGAGTTCATCACGGAGAACAACTACTTCACCTACGAACACTCCCAGGCTACCGGGCAGTTCCACGTTGCCAGCGACGCCGCCGAGGACGTCAAAAAGAAACTACTCCTGCAGTTTACCAACTTCGGGAAGCCGACGATCGCGGTCTACGACGGCAACTACAACAACGCCAACGAACTCCTGTTGGGCCACCAGTACAACGGCGTCATGCTCGATCTGGGCCAGGCTCGCGAGACCTTGAAGCGGATCTTCGAACTCTGGGGACGGCCCGTGAACCTGCTGACGATCGTCAAGGAGGTCGACGAACACGACATCGAGGTTGCAAAGCGGCGCAACCGCGAGCCAGAACCCGAGGAGCGGGGCAAGCTCATCCGCTACGACGGCACCGAGGTGACGACCGAGAGCGTCTCCTGGGAGGAGGTCGACCACCTCGCGGCCGACGACGTCGACTACGACACCAAGCCCGAGGAGTGGCTCGCCTAGCTGGCTCTCTCTCGAGTCGCGGACAGTCGTAACGCTTTTATTGATTTTCAGACATAGAGTAGACGAGATGGACTGGGATGGGGGCCAAACGGTCGAGCAGCGACAGCGATCCGAGTCGGTAGACCTGCCGCTGGTACTCGCCGGACTCGACGCGACGGATTCGACGACCAGGCGGGAGGCCGTCCAGACGGTCCGCGACGGGGTCGAGAGCGAGCCCGGAACGTACGTGCCGACGGTTCCGAAGCTCCGTGAACTCCTCCGGGAACCGGAGTTCGAGCTCCGGGAGGCGGTTGCCTACTCCCTGGCGGAGCTTGCGGTCGAAGCACCCTCCGACGTTGCCCCGTCGGCCGACGCGCTCGTCGCGGTCGCGGCTGAGAACCCGGACGCGCCGGCGACCGGAGAGCTGCTCCGGTGTCTCGCCGCGGTAGCCGCTGAACGCCCAACCGCGCTCGCGGATCACGTTCCCGAACTGGTCGACGTAACCGAGGTACGGGACGGTGACGAGTGGGGGGCCCGAACGCTGGCACACGTCTCCCGGGCGCGACCGGAAGCCCTCGAGCCCGCCCTCGGACTGCTAACCGAAACGCTGGCGTCGGAACCGAGCGACGACGCCGTCCCGGCACTGTCGGTGCTCGGTCGGCTCGCCCGCTCGGAGACCGACCTCTCCTCGCTCGCGTTCGTCGAGCACGCCATCGACCTCCTCGAGTGTGACGACCAGGAGCTCCGGCGCAACGCGATCGGCTGTCTGGCCGACGTCGCCCATCGGCGGCCCGCGGCCGTCGAACCGGCCTGTTCACAGGTCCGTACGGCCCTCGAGAGCGACGATCCCAAAACGCGGGCCAACGCCGCGGTGACGATCGGGCGCGTCGCCGCCGCCGACCCGTCCGTCGTCGAGCCGGTGCGCTCACGGCTGCTCGAGTTGCTCGAGGACGACCACCAGTACGTTCGCGCAAACGCCTGTATCGCGCTGGGCCACGGGAACGTCACCGAAGCGCGCGACCGTCTCTCGACGCTCGCGACCGGAGACCCGGAACCGACGGTCCGCGATCGGGCGGCGTGGGCGTGTAGCGAACTCTCCTAACGACTCTCGAGCTGAATCGGCCGATCGGCCGAGATGCAGTCGACCCCACACAGTCCGAGCAGCCGCGCCGTCGTCCACCGCTCGATCGCCCAGGCGTGGATCTCGAGGTCGACCGCCTTCGCTCGCTCGACGAGCCGCGTCGTCAGACACCGCCAGTAGTTCGCCCCGATGACGTCGCAGTCGAGTTCGACCGCCGTCGTCACCGGCGTCTCGAGCCGGCGGCTGACGAGCAGCCCGGTCGGCTGCTCTCGGTCGAGTTCCCGGATCGCTCGCAACTCGGGCAGCAGGAAGGAGGTGACGACGACCCGGTTCTCGACCCCGTCGAGGGCTTCGAGGACGTCCGCGGCGATCCCCTCGGCTTTCATCTCGAGGTTGATCTCGAGGTGGTCGGGGACGGCCGCGAGCATCTCCTCGAGGGTCGGGATCCGTTCCCCGGAGTCGAGCACCGACAGCGAGCGCAGTTCCTCGAGTGAACTGTCGGCGACCGATCCCTCGACACCGGTGACGCGGTCGGTCGTCTCGTCGTGAAAGATGACGAGTTCGCCCGACCCGCAGCGCCGGACGTCGAACTCGACCGCGTCGGCATGTGTCGAGGCGGACTGGACCGCAGCGATCGTGTTCTCCGGTGCCGTCGCAGCGAAACCCCGGTGGGCGATCAGACGCATTCGAGTGACGGCTAGGTCGCGGGTGATAAATAGGCCGCGGATGTCCGGGTCTTCGGACTCGGTGTGAACTGGATCGAGCAGCGAACGCTGCTCGCGGAGCCGAACCGTGGCTCGAGCGATAGTGTTGCTATAAGAAACTTTATTAAATACACTAACTTCTATCACAGAACAAGTTTATATAGTTTTGATATACATATAATAATCAGAGACAAAACAATGGAAAGTAAGCAGTTCTCGACCCCGGACGCCTCGGCTCTGGGGCGGTCGCAGTACGAGGCCGGATCCGAAGACCGAGCCCGGCTGTTGCTGATCGAGAACGACCCGGAGGACGCGCGACGGGCCCGGGAGGCGTTCGAGACGGTTACGACGGAAACCGAGATCGAGGTGGCGACCGACGGCTCGGCCGCGCTCGAGTTCCTGCGCGAACGGGTCGAGGAGTCGGAGCCGATTCCAGATCTCGTCCTGCTGGCGCTGGACCTGCCGGAGGTCGACGGGTTCGAGTTCCTCGAGACCGTTCGGGACGACGAGGAACTCATCCAGTTGCCGGTGCTGGTGCTGACGGACTCGAGTGCCTCCAGCGACGTCCACGACAGCTACGCACGGGCCGCAAACGCGTACCTCTCGAAACCGTCCGATCCCGACGAGTTCGAGACGGTCGCGGACGCCATCGAGCGCTTCTGGTTCCAGCGGGTTTCGCTTCCGCCACACGGGTTCTAACTGCTGAGTCAGCGTTCGACGACGGTCGCTCCGCCCCGAGATTGATCTACGTGGCCCTCGAGGGGAATGGTATGAGCCCGCAAACGACGTTCGACGTGGAGTTTACGGATACCGTCGCGGTCGTCACTGGCGCGAGCGGCGCGCTCGGCAGCGCGGTCGTCGACCGCTTTCGAAACGCCGGTGCGACCGTCTGTGCCGTCGACGTCGTCGAACCCGACGACGATGACAGCCTGCTCGAGCCCGACGATCGAACCCACTTCTACGAGGTCGATCTCACCGACGAAAGCGAGGTCTCGACCCTCATCGAGGACGTCGTCGACGATCACGGCCGGATCGACCACCTCTGCAACGTCGCCGGCACCTGGCGCGGCGGCCAGCCGATCGAGGAGACCGACCTCGAGGAGTTCGACATGCTCGTCGACGTCAACCTGAAGACGGCCTTCCTGGCCTCGAAACACGCCTTGCCCCACCTCCAAGAGTCGGAGGGGGCGATCGTCAGCATCAGCGCCCGCTCGTCGCTCGAGGGCGGCGAGGGCGACGGGCCCTACCGAATCACGAAGGCCGGTATCCGACTGCTGACCGAGACGCTGGCCGAGGAGAACGAGGGGGTCGTCCGGGCGAACTGCGTGATGCCGAGCGTGATCGACACGCCGATGAACCGCGAGATGATGTCTGACGCCGACCACGAGAAATGGGTCGATCCCGGGGAGATCGCGAACGTGATGGCGTTTCTCTGTAGCGACGGGGCGGCGGTGACCAGCGGCGCGGCCGTCCCGGTGTACGGCGAAGCGTAGGCGCGAGCGGTCGGCGAGGGCTGGCGAGCCTCCACCACTCGGATGTCCGTGTTCATCGGTGACAAGCAGCGTGAACTATATACTCGAGGCCGTAATCACTCAACGTAATATGGGTGTTGGTAACACAGATGGAGGGGTTTCGGCGGTCGCCGACGAGGTAAGGGATCGGCTCTCGTCGCCGTCCGGCCAGGATCTGTTCGCACTGCTGATCGTTCTCGGTATCGTCGTCCTCGCGCTCGATCTCGTCCGGCGGCTTGCGACCGGCGAGATGGCGTTTGGGCGGCTGTGGCGGTACACCTGGAACGGACTGGTCGACTCGCTGTACATCGCGCTGGCGGCGATCGGGCTCTCGATGACCTACAGCATCCTCCGATTTGCCAACTTTTCGCACGGAGACCTGGTTACGACGGGTGCGTTCTCGGGATGGGCGGTGGCGTGGCTGATCGGCGGCTGGGGGGTCTACGGCGTCGGCGAACTCGTCCTGTTCAGCCCGACAGCTGCGGGGCCGACGGGCGGCGAACTGGGGATGAGCGTACTGGTTTCGCCGATCCCGATCCTGGTCGGACTCGTGGCAGCCGCACTGTTGACCGTCGCCGTTGCGCTAGCCATCGACCGTCTCGTGTACAGGCGGATGCGGGATGCGAGCGGCATCTCGTTGCTCATCGCGAGCGTTGGTGTTGCGCTCGCGCTACGGTACATCATTGGGGTGTTCTGGACCGTCGAGTCCCACTCGGCAACGGCGAGCGCACCGATCGTCGAGGAGATCCCCGCATGGTTGCCGTTCGAGCGACTCAACCTCCACGAGCTCACTCTCGTCGTGACAGCGGCTGGACTGATCGTCGGGCTCCACCTCCTGCTCCAGTACACGAAACTGGGGAAGGCGATGCGCGCGATGGCCGACAACAAGGACCTCGCGTTGATCACCGGTATCCCAACCGAACGAGTGATCTTCGCGACCTGGTCGATCGGCGCTGGGTTGGCCGGCGTAGCCGGCTATCTCATCGTCCTCGATCGGGGCCAGTTCTCGATCAACATCGGCTGGTTTCTGCTGCTGTTGATCTTCGCTGCGGTGATTCTGGGCGGGATCGGCTCGATCTACGGGGCGCTGGTCGGCTCGCTCGTGATCGGGCTCACGATCAACGTCTCGCTGGTCTGGATTCCGGCCGACCTGAACGAGATCGCGGCGTTTACGCTGATGATCCTGATACTGATCGTCAAACCCGACGGGCTGCTCGGAGGTGTTGAGACGGCATGAGCGGCTCCGATCCCGACGGCGACCCCGAAACCGATACCGCAGAGGTACCCGGGGACGAGGAGCCGGACGACTCCGATGAGCCGTCCGCCGTGATCCGCCCGGAGTGGCGTTCCGATCTCCTGTTGGTCGCGAAGGTCGTGCTCGCGACGTACGTCGGTTTCTTCGTCGTCGGCGTGCTCTCCGGCGCAGGCGTCAACGCGACGGTCGGCACGATCCAGTCGATCACCTTTTTCGGGGCGATCTTCGCACTGGGCGCACTGGCGCTGAACCTCCACTGGGGGTACACCGGGATGTTCAACATCGGTATCGCCGGCTTCATGGCCATCGGCGCCTACACGCTGTCGATTGCCGTCGCCTCCCCGGACGGCTCTCCGGCCGGCTTCGGGCTCCCGATCCCGGTCGGCATCGTGTTGGGAACTATCGCCGCCGGCCTCGCCGGACTCGTGCTGGTGATCCCGACGCTGCGGGTCCGAGCGGACTACTTCGCGATCGTCACGCTCGGGTTCTCGGAGATCGTCAGACTGTCGGTTCAGTCTCGGAGCCTCCGAGAGATCGGCGACACGGCCTACGGCACCGGCGGCGGACAGGGGATCCGGGCGACGCCGGTCGACAGCGTTGTCGGCTGGCTGTTCGACCAGCCGATCGTCGGCGACGTCGGCGGGGTTCTCATCGTGATCGGTGAGACCGTCGGCATCGCGTCGTCGGTTCTGGAGCGAGGGATCTACACGCTTGTCCTGATCCTGTTCGTGATCGCCTTCTACGTCCTACTGACCCGGATCGCTCACTCCCCGTTCGGTCGAGTACTGAAGGCCATCCGCGAGGACGAACTCGCGGCGAAGTCGCTGGGTAAGCGCACCGACCGCGCCAAGATCGCGGCGTTCGCGCTCGGCTGCGCCCTGATGGGGCTCGTCGGGACGCTGTGGATGGGAAGCCGAACCCACATCAGCCCGGATAACTTCATGCCGCTGATCACGTTCTACGTCTTCGTCGCGCTGATCGTCGGCGGCGCGGGCTCGAACACCGGCAGCGTCATCGGCGGGTTTGCCTTCGCCGCGTTCATCTTCGAGGGACCGCGGTTCGTCCGGACGATGGTCCGGGCGAACCTCGGAACCGACTTTCCGCGGACCGCCCACGGCGCGTTCGCCGAACTCGGCGCCGGCGATCCGTCGGCCCTAATCGGCTACGTGCTCTACCAGCAGGCCGACGAAGTCCGATACATCGTACTCGGCGTCGTGCTCATCGTTCTCATGATCAAGCGCCCCGACGGACTGCTGGGCCACCGCAAGGAGATCGCGGCTGGCGTCGATCTGAGCCGGCGCGGCCCGGTCGCCGACGGCGGACGACCTGCCGTCGGAAGCGACGACGATTCCGCGAGCGCAGGCACCGGGACGGACGAATCAGCTGCGACGAACGGAGGTGACCACCATGAGTGACCTCGAGCGAGACCCCGACATGGAAGCCGGCCGCGGCGAGGACGTCGCGGACGACCGGGCGGATCACGCCGTCGAGGACGTGATCCTGGAGATCGAGGCCCTCAAGAAGCGCTTCGGCGGGATCGTCGCGGTCGACGGCGCGAGCTTCGCGGTCGAGCGGGGTTCGATCACCGGGCTGATCGGTCCGAACGGGGCCGGCAAGTCGACGACGTTCAACTGTATCGCCGGCGTCCACCGGCCAGACGGCGGACGAGTCGTGTTCGACGGCGAGGAGATCACCGGCGACGAGCCCCACCAGGTCGCGAACCGCGGGCTGGTACGGACGTTCCAGATCGCCCGCGAACTCCCAGAGATGACCGTTCTCGAGAACATGATGCTCGCGCCGAAGGGACAGCGCGGCGAGTCGCTGTGGCGGTCCGTGTTACCGTACTTCCGCGACGAGGTGCTCGACCAGGAGCGCGAGCTTCGCGAGCGGGCCTGGGAGACCCTCGAGTTCTTCGAGATCGACCACCTGGCCGAGGAGTACGCGAAGAACCTCTCGGGCGGCCAGCGGAAGCTGCTCGAGCTCGCGCGGGCCCTGCAGACGGATCCGGAGATGCTCATGCTCGACGAGCCGATGGCCGGGGTCAACCCGACCCTCGAGAAGAAGCTCCTCGAACACGTTCACCAGCTTCGCGAGCAGGGGTACAGCTTCCTCATCGTCGAACACGACATGGACGTCATCATGAACAACTGCGAGCGCGTGATCGTCATGCACCAGGGAGCCGTTCTCGACGAGGGCGCGCCGGCGGAGATCAAGTCGAACGAACAGGTGATCGAGGCGTACCTCGGAGGTGAGATCTGATGGCCATGCTCGACGTCACCGGGCTGGACGCCGGCTACGGCGATCTCCAGATCATCGACGACGTCGACCTCGCGGTCGGCGAGGGCGAGTACGTCACCATCGTCGGCCCCAACGGCGCCGGCAAGTCGACGGTGATGAAGTCCGTCTTCGGGCTGACCGTCCACATGGGCGGTTCGATCGAGTTCGCCGGCGAGGAGATCAGCGGCTACCGGCCCGAGGATATCATCACGACCGGAATCGGCTACGTTCCCCAGAGCGACAACGTGTTTCCGTCGCTGTCGGTGATCGAGAACCTCGAGATGGGCGCGTACATCCTGGACGACGTCCCACAGGACCGACTCGAGCGGATCTTCGATCGGTTCCCGATCCTCGAGGAGCGGCGGAATCAGGCCGCCGGCGACCTGAGCGGTGGCCAGCGCCAGATGCTGGCGATGGGGCGAGCGCTGATGCTCGATCCCGATCTCCTCCTGCTGGACGAGCCAAGCGCCGGGCTCGCGCCCGACCTCGTCGGAGAGATGTTCGATCGGATCGATCAGATCAACGCGGACGGCACCGGCGTCCTGCTGGTCGAGCAGAACGCCAAGGAGGCGCTCAGACGGTGCGATCGGGGCTACGTTCTGGTCCAGGGGCAAAACCGGTACGTCGACACCGGCGAGGAGCTGCTCGCGAACGAACAGGTTCGCCAGGACTTCCTGGGCGGCTGATCCGATTCCGGAATCGGCTCGGAGTGACGGGCAGCTTACTCGAGTCGTACTCGCGGCACGGAAAAAGGTCGCCGTCCCGACTACGCCTCGTACTCGACGGTGTCCTCGACGTCGTAGCCGTCCTCGTGGTAGCGACCGACGTCGTAGGTGACCGCCTCCTGGTCGCCGTTGTCGTCGAACTCCACGGGGCCGGACGCGCCGCGGTACTGGATCTCGTCGCCGTTGGCGGCCATCTCGAGACCCTCTCCCAGATTCTCGGGCGTGACCTCCTCACCGTCGGGGTTTGCGACCTCGCGAACCTGTTCGGCGATGGCGGCGCCGTCGAGTTCGCCCGCGGCGAGAGTTGCGAGGATGAGCACCGCCGTCGCGTCGTACGCCTGGGCGTTGAACACGCCGGGCGAGGTGTCGTACTCGTTTTCGTACAGCTCGTTGAAGTGGTCCGCGCCGTCGCCGCCGGCGCCGGGCGCGGTCCCCATCACGTTCTCCATCGGATTGTCGACCTGGCCGGGCAGCGAGGGGTCGATGAGGCCGTCCGGAACGAGGATCGTCGTCCCGTCGTCGAAGTCGCTGTAGAAGTCCCGGAAGATGACCTGGCCGCTCTCCGGGTAGCCGACGACCATTAGCAGGTCCGGCTCCTCCCCGACCGTGCTCTCGAGCTCGGAGTCGTAAGACGCCTGCTCGGGTTCGAAGGGGACCTCCTCGAGGATCTCGGCGCCGCGCTCCTCACAGCCCTCGACGAACACGTCGTTGAGCCCCTGGCCGTAGTCGTTGTTCAGGTACATCGTGGCGACCGACTCGGCGCCTTCCTGCTCGACGGCGATCTCGGCCATCGCGTCGCCCTGCCACTCGTCGCTCGGCGCGGTCCGTAGCAGGTAATCCCCCGGCATGTCCGTGATGTCGGGTGAGGTGCTCGCCGGCGAAATCGCCACGACCTCGTTGTCGTACCAGACGTCCTCCGCGCAGGTGATCGTCACGTCCGACGCGGCTGCGCCCGTCACCGCCGGATACCCCGCATCGAGCAGCGCCTCGGCGCGGCTGACCCCGACGTCGGGCGTCGTCTCGGTGTCCTCGCGCCGGATATCGATCTCGAAGTCGACGCCCTCGTCCGCGAGCTGGATCGCCGGCAGCTCGGCCGCGTCGGCGATCGGCGTCCCCAGATCGCCGAGGTCTCCGGACTCCGGCTGGAGGACGCCGACCATCGCGTCGGCGTCGCCGTCGTCGTCACCGTTGCCGTTGCCGTTCCCCGCGTCCAAAGCGTCCAGACAGCCCGCAAGCGAGAGTGTTCCCGTTACACCGATTCCCCCCAGTACTTGCCGCCGGTTAGGTTCCCCTACCATGTGGTAAGTTGCCACGTTCCAATATAAAGAGTTTCTGTGAACGATAACACGTATTTTCTCGAGAAAGAAAGTCCGCAGTCAGCAGCCGGCGGGCGAGACGTCGCGGCGTCGACGCTCCGGTGGCCGTTTCGTGCGCGCCGTGGCCGGAACATCGGCACGGGGGGACGAACGAACGCCAAAAATCCGACGGCAGTCGGTTAGAGGTTCGCGTCGATCCACTCGGCGAACGGCCCGGTGAGGAAGTCGACGTAGTCGACGACGCCGAGGTACAGCGAGACGACGAGGACGATGAGGATCGGAACGCGAATCGCCCAGATCCACGCCTGGCCGAGGCCGTCGAGGGGACCGATCCCCTTCTCGAGTTCGTCGATCGCCGCCTTCGGCGCGATCCAGCCGACGAGGATCGTCAGCATCAACGCGCCGAAGACCAGCAAGATTGCGTCGGCGAACAGGTCGAGCAGGTCGAGGAAGATCAGGTCGTACGTGACCGGCACCCCGAGCAGATAGATGATCCCGCCCATCCCGACGGCGGCCTGCCACCGCTCGATCCCCTTCTCGTCGATCACGTAGGAGGTGACGACCTCGAGAAGCGAGATCGCACTCGAGAGCGCGGCGAGCGAGACCGTCGCGAAGAACAACAGTCCGAGGAACTGGCCGCCGGTAACCTCGGCGAACGCCTGAGTCAGCGCGACGAAGATCTCGCCGGCGCCACCCTCGCCCGGATCGGTCATGTCGCCGGCCCACATGATCGGGAAGACGACGAGACCGGTGAGGAACGCGATCCCCGTGTCGAAGCCGATGATCGCGGCGCCGTCGGTCGCGAGGTTTCGGTCCTCACCCAGATAGGAGGCGTAGGTGATCATCACCCCCATCCCCAGCGAGAGTGTGAAGAAAGCCTGTCCGGCCGCCGCTGGCAGGAGCTCGGCCCAGTTCTCGGTGATGGTGCCGAACTCCGGTGAGAGGTAGTACGCGTAACCGCCCCCGGACTCGGGCAGCGTAAACGCCCACACGGCGAGCCCGAGCAACAGGAGGATGATCGCCGGGACCATCACCTTCACGGCGAGTTCGATCCCCTGTCGGATCCCCAGTGCGACGATCCCGACGGTTAGCGCCATGAACACCGTGTGGAGAATAAACGCGTCCAGCCCCGTCGAGAGCGCCCCAAACATGACCTCGGGATCGCCGTCGTAGGCGGCGATGCGAGCGGCGTAGCTTCCCCGAAAGCCCTCGAGGGTGTAGCGGATGAACCAGCCGGCGACGACGCTGTAGTACGAGAGAATGACGAACCCGGTGAGAATGAAGATCCCGCCGATGTACGTCCAGATCCCGCCGCCGTACTCCTTTAGCGCGCCGACCGGGTTGCGTTTGGTTTTCCGGCCGACGACGAACTCCGCAAGTATTGCGGGAAACCCAATCAGCGCGATGAACAGCAGGTAGACGAGCAGGAACGCCGCACCACCACCTTCGCCCGTGACGAACGGAAAGCGCCAGATATTCCCCAATCCTACCGCGCTCCCAACTGCGGCGAGGATGAACCCTGTCCTCGTGGCCCATGTTTCACGTTGAACCATATCTGCGTATTTAAAAGACGCCTATATATAAGTTTTCGTGGTCGTCCTCACGCCACGGGTTGACGTTCCCGATAATTGTGGCAGGTTACGGAATTCTTTTCCTGTTGGTCATCACACAACGGCGTATGTGTCCCACGGCGGTGATCTCGGCATGACGATGGAGGATCGCATCGAGGAACTCGAGGAATTCCGGGAAGAAGCACGAATGGGCGGCGGTGAGGACCGGATCGAAAAACAACACGAGAAGGGGAAGATGACCGCCCGCGAGCGGATCGACTACTTCCTCGACGAGGGCACGTTCACGGAGTTCGACCAGCTCCGGACCCACCAGACGAGCCAGTTCGGAATGGAGGAGAAGAAGGTCCCGGGCGACGGCGTCGTCACGGGCTACGGCAAGGTCAACGGCCGGACCGTCTTCGTCTTCGCCCACGACTTCACCGTCTTCGGCGGGTCTCTGGGCGAGGTGTTCGCCGAGAAGATCTGCAAGGTGATGGACATGGCGATGGAGGTCGGCGCCCCGATCGTCGGGCTCAACGACTCCGCCGGCGCACGCATCCAGGAGGGCGTCAAGAGCCTGGCCGGCTTCACCGAGATCTTCCGACGCAATCAGCGTGCGAGCGGCGTCGTTCCCCAGATCTCGGGAATCATGGGGCCCTGCGCCGGCGGGGCGGTCTACTCCCCGTCGATCACCGACTTCATCTTCATGGTGAAGGACACGAGCCACATGTACATCACCGGCCCCGGCGTCACCAAGACCGTCACCGGCGAGGACGTCACCCACGAGGAACTCGGCGGGGCGATGACCCACGCCGATAAGACCGGGGTCGCTGAGTTCGCCTGCGAGAGCGAGGAGCAGGCCTTAGACGACATCAAGCGGCTGCTCTCCTATCTTCCACAGAACAACGTCGAGGACCCGCCGCGGGTCGACCCCTGGGACGATCCGGATCGCCGCGACGAGGCCCTCGAGTCGATCGTCCCCGACAGTCCACAGAAGCCCTACGACATGACCAACGTCATCGACAGCGTGGTCGACGAGGGGTCGTTCTTCGAGGTCGCGGAGAACTTCGCGAAGAACATCGTCGTCGGCTTCGGTCGCCTCGACGGTCGGTCGGTCGGACTCGTGGCCAACCAGCCCCGCGTCAACGCCGGGACGCTCACCGTCGACGCCTCGATGAAGGGATCGCGGTTCGTCCGCTTCTGTGACGCGTTCAACATCCCAATCGTCACCTTCGTCGACGTTCCGGGCTACATGCCCGGGACCGACCAGGAACACCGCGGGATCATCCGCCACGGCGCGAAGCTGTTGTACGCCTACTCCGAGGCGACGGTGCCGCTGCTGACGGTAATCACCCGCAAGGCCTACGGGGGCGCCTACTGCGTGATGGCCTCCAAAAATCTCGGCGCCGACGTCAACTACGCCTGGCCGACCGCCGAGATCGCCGTCATGGGTCCTCAGGGCGCGGTCAACATCCTCTATCGCCAGGAGCTCGCCGAGGCCGAAAACCCCGACGAGCTCCGGGACGAGCTCATCGAGGAGTACCGCGAGGAGTTCGCCAACCCCTACACCGCGACGGACAAGGGCTTCCTCGACGACGTCATCCTCCCGACCGAAACCCGTCCGCGCTTGATCGACGACCTCGAGATGCTCGAGACGAAACGCGAGGACAATCCCGAGAAGAAACACGGCAACATCCCGCTCTGAGATGACCGCACAGCACCAGTCGAACGCCGACGCCGACGTTGCCGCCGACCCGCTGGGGCCCCTTCCCGAAAGCGTCGACATTGAGCTCCCCGACGACGCCGACAGCGAGGAAGCCGCGGCCATCGTCGCCGCCATCGGTGCCCATCTCCACGATCGGGCGCTGGCCGCCGCGGCCGCGGCGGCAGACGAAGAAGAGACCTGGCAGGACCGCCGCTGGGCGTTCGCCGGTCGCGTCCGAGCCCAACAACAGCGCGACGTCCGCGTTCCGCTCGACGCACCGACCGATCCCTGGTCGGCCGCCGGGCGGACCGACCGCTTCTGAGCGACGGCCGTTCGAGCCGACGTTCGCCGTTTTCGCGCGTCCGCCCCGAAGCGGCGGCCGGACACCTCGGACGCCCCGTTTCACGGTAGAACCATACTACAGACTCGAGACGTGTTCGACGATAGAAGTGTCACCCGTTCTATCACAACCCGCGGGACGGACCGGATCGCTTCGGGCGGGCAAGCGGAACCAACGTGGAATGAGGGGGTGGCTCGCACTCCTCTGGTCGTCCTCGTCGTGGTAACCGCGGGCTGGGGGGACTCGTCGGTGACGCCGAGGACGACGGCGACCGCGAGCTGGCGCCCGGCCTCACCGAGTCGGGCGTGACGGATTCGCACCTGCTAGTCAACGAACACCGCAGCCAGCTCGAGGATCGGCCCTACCGGACGGAACTCGAGCGAACGCTACGTCCTCGAGGGCGTCGCCGACTTCCTCGGCAACTACGAGTCGGTATCGTTCCGGCTCGTGCTCGCCGAGGAGGGGGACCTCACCGAGTACGCGCTCGAGAGAACCCTGCCGGACGACGGGGAGTCCATCTTGGCAGCGGCGCGGACGACCGTCGAGGAGGTGTTCTCCACGGAGCCGACCGACGCCGAACCAGAGGAGCCAGCGTGGCTCGAGGAGGCTCGCCAGGAGATCGCCGCCGAGCACGACGGTTGACGGTGCGTGTAGCCGCCTCGATCGGCAGCTGTCAACTGAAAGTAGTTCTCCGGTTAACCGATTCGTTGCGAAAAAGTAAGGTAGGCGCCCCGTGACGGTTCTGACAGAAATGTTCAGGAAGGTTCTCGTCGCGAACCGCGGGGAGATCGCCGTTCGGGTGATGCGGGCCTGTGAGGAGTTGAACGTCGGAACCGTCGCGATCTACTCGGAGGCCGACAAGGAGTCGGGACACGTCCGCTACGCCGACGAGGCGTACAACGTCGGGCCGGCCCGCGCGGCCGACTCGTACCTCGATCACGAGGCCGTCATCGAGGCCGCGCGCAAGGCCGACGCCGACGCGATCCACCCGGGGTACGGCTTCCTCGCCGAGAACGCCGAGTTCGCGGCGAAGGTCGAGGACGCCGACGGGATTACCTGGATCGGCCCCTCGAGTTCGGCCATGGAGTCGCTGGGCGAGAAGACCAAGGCCCGAAAGATCATGAGCGAGGCCGACGTGCCGATCGTTCCCGGGACGACCGATCCCGTCACCGACCCCGAGGAGGTCAAAACCTTCGGCGAGGAGCACGGCTACCCGATCGCCATCAAGGCCGAGGGTGGCGGTGGCGGCCGCGGGATGAAGGTCGTCTGGGACGAAAGCGAGGTCGAGGACCAACTCGAGAGCGCGAAGCGCGAGGGCGAGGCGTACTTCGACAACGACTCGGTCTACCTCGAGCGCTACCTCGAGAACCCCCGTCACATCGAGGTCCAGATCCTCGCCGACGGCGAGGGTAACGTCCGCCACCTGGGCGAGCGGGACTGCTCGCTCCAGCGCCGCCATCAGAAGGTCATCGAGGAGGGCCCCTCCGCGGCGCTGACCGACGAGCTCCGCGAGAAGATCGGCGAGGCTGCCCGCCGCGGCGTCTCCGCAGCCGACTACACCAACGCCGGCACCGTCGAGTTCCTCGTCGAGGAGGACCTTGGCCGGGACGGCCTGCTGGGGCCGGACGCGAACTTCTACTTCCTCGAGGTCAACACGCGGATCCAGGTCGAACACACCGTCACCGAGGAGATCACGGGGATCGACATCGTCAAACGCCAGATCAGGATCGCCGCGGGCGAGACGGTCGACTTCGACCAGGACGACGTCGATATCGACGGCCACGCGATCGAGTTCCGGATCAACGCCGAGAACGCGGCCAACGACTTCGCGCCCGCGACGGGTGGCGAGCTGATGACCTACGACCCGCCGGGCGGGATCGGCGTCCGACTCGACGACGCGCTCAAGCAGGGCGACGAGCTCGTGACCGACTACGACTCGATGATCGCGAAGCTGGTCGTCTGGGGTGCCGACCGCGAGGAGTGTCTCGAGCGCTCGCTGCGGGCCCTGCGGGAGTACGAGATCGAGGGGATCCCGACGATCATCCCGTTCCACCGGCTGATGCTCTCCGACGAGCGGTTCGTCGAGAGCACCCACACGACGAAGTACTTAGACGAGGAGCTCGACGAGAGCCGGATCGAGGAGGCCCAGGCCCAGTGGGGCTCCGAGAGCGCCGACGCGGGCGACGACGAGGAGACCGTCGAGCGGGAGTTCACCGTCGAGGTCAACGGCAAACGCTTCGAGGTCAACTTAGAGGAACATGATGCACCCGCGATTCCGGCGGGTAACGGCGGTGCCAGCCAGTCTCAGGCCAGCGGGCCGCCGGAGCCGGCCGGCGGTGCTACCGAGACCGAGACCGAGATCGACGCCGACGGCGAGACCGTCGACGCCGAAATGCAGGGGACGATCCTCGGCGTCGAGGTCGAGGTCGGCGACGAGGTCGAGGCCGGCGACGTGCTGGTCGTCCTCGAGGCGATGAAGATGGAAAACGACATCGTCGCCTCCCGGGGTGGCACTGTCTCCCAGATCGCTGTCGAGGAGGGCGAGAGCGTCGACATGGGCGACACGTTAGTCGTCCTCGAGTAGGCGTCCTACCCGCCACTCGTTCCCTGCGAAAACCATCGCAATATATATCGCCGCGAGCGAATAGCGGGATAGAGAACACGAATGACCGCCCTCCGTTCGACTTCTTCGACGCTGTACGTAGTTCGCAGCGAGGTCGATCCCGACTGCGAGTACCACTGCGACGCGCTGGCATCGCGGTTTCCCGACGCCACCGAGATCGACTTCGTCGCGGGCGAGCGGCCCCCGCTCGAGGACGCCGACGGCGTCGTGCTGACGGGAAGTACGGCGGCCGTCTACGAGGCCGACCGTCGGCCCTGGATCGCCGATCAGGAGGCGCTGGTTCGCGACCTCGTCGATCGAGAGATCCCGACGCTGGGGGTCTGTTTCGGCCATCAGGTCGCCAACTCGGCGCTGGGAGGGACCGTCGAGGAGGTCGGCACGACCGCGACGCTCGTCGAGGCCGAACTCGCCGACGACCCGCTCTTCGAGGGGGTCGATTCGGCCGTCCCCGCGGTCCACGGTGACGTCGTCACCGAACCGGGCGAGGGGATGACGGTCATCGCCTCGGCGGATCACGCCCGCGCGTTTGGGACGCGCCACCGGTCGGCCCCGCTGTGGACCGTCCAGTTCCACCCCGAGATCACCGCCGCCGTCCGCGACCGCCTCGTCGAGGACTTCGGCTGGGACTCCCGGCGGTTCTCCTTCGACGACGTCTCGGCCGACCGCGTCTTCGAGAACTTCCTGGCGCTCGTCGACGAACGAAGGGAGTAATCGCGAGGGGCCGCCATTACGGAGCGCGATCCAACAGCGAGCCGACCGCGTCGGTTACGTCGTCCATCGCGGCGTCGGCGCGGTCGAGTTCGTCGGTGAGACTCAGGAACCCGTGGGCTAACGACGGGGAGTGACAGTGGCGCGTTTCGACGCCCGCGGTCCGCAGTCGGTCGGCGTAGGCGACACCCTCCGACCGGAGCACGTCGTGACCTGCGGTCGCGATCACCGCGGGCGGACAGCCGGCGAGCGACTCGGCCCGCAGCGGGGCCGCGAGCGGATCCTCGGTGTCGGCCCGCTCCGGGACATACTGGTCCCAGAACCACGCTACGTCCGCTCTGGAGAGCAACGGCGCCTCCGCGTGGTCGCAGTACGAAGACCGCTCGAAATCGCGATCGAGCATCGGGTAACAGAGCAGCTGTACGGCGAGGGACACGTCCCGCTCGCGGGCCCGGAGCGCGAGCGCGGCGGCGAGCCCGCCCCCGGCGCTGGTTCCGGCCACGCCGAGGCGGTCGGGATCGACGTCGAGACGGTCGGCGTTGTCGCGTGCCCACTCGAGGGCCGCCCAGGCGTCCTCGAGGGCGGCCGGGAACGGGTGTTCGGGCGCAAGCCGGTAGTCGACCGAGATCACCACCGCACCGATCCGCGCCGCGAACTCCCGACAGAGGTCGTCGGCCGAGTCGAGCGTTCCGAGGACCCAACCGCCGCCGTGACAGAAGACCAGCGCCGGCGGGGGCCGGGTTGTCGGATCGGGACGGTAGATCCGCACCGGAACGTCGCCGTCGGGTCCCTCGAGACGGCGGTCCCGGACCCGCTCGAGCGTCGGTCCGTCGCCTGCGGCGAAGACCTCGTCTTCGACGCGTCGCGCCTCGGAGACGGACAGCTCGTGCCACGCGGGGAGGTCGGCTACCCGGCCGTTCCGGAGCAGGTCGGCGAGCTGAGGGTCGAGTTCCGCGGTCGCCTCCTCGTCCATACGATGGCTGTGTTCCGAACGCCATTAGCGGTACCGCCGATCCGCGTCGGCACGCCATGCTGCGGCCCGCAGCACGGCGCCGAAACCTTCCAGTGGACACCTCCCAACTGTCGGGCATGGACCCCGGCTTCGACCCGGATCGACCCGACGGCGACGACACGGCCGACCCCCGCGAACGGGACGCGAACGACCCCCTCTCCGAGTTCCGGGAGCGGTTCGACGTCCCCGGCGAACTCTACCTGGATGGAAACTCGCTGGGCCCGGTTTCGGACGCCGCCGAGCGATCGCTCGAGCGCGCGCTCGAGGAGTGGCGCGAGCTCGGTATCGAGGCGTGGACCGAGGCCGAGCGCCCCTGGTTCCGGTACGGCGAGTCGCTCGGCGACGAGCTCGCGTCGTTGGTCGGCGCCGACAGCGAGGAAGTCGTCGTCGCCAACTCGACGACGGTCAACATCCACACGCTCGTCGGCACCTTTCTCGACGCTAGAGGGGACCGCCCGCCCGGAATCCTGGTCAACGAACTCGATTTCCCGACCGATCACTACGCGATCCGGTCCCAGCTGCGCCAGCGCGGCCACGATCCGGACGACCACCTCCACGTCGTCGAGAGCCATGACGGCCGAACGATCGCGGAGGACGACATCGTCGTGCCGCTGGAGGACCACGAGGTCGGCATCGTCTTCATGCCCTCGGTGCTCTACCGGAGCGGACAGCTGCTCGATATCGAACGCATCACCGACGCGGCCCACGAACGCGGCGCACTCGCGGGCTTCGATCTCGCCCACTCGGTCGGCGTCGTTCCCCACGAGCTCTCCGTACACGGCGTCGACTTCGCGGTCTGGTGTAGCTACAAGTACCTCAACGCCGGCCCGGGGGCGATCGCCGGCCTCTACGTCGACGAGCGCCACTTCGGCGAGACGCCGGCGCTCGCGGGCTGGTGGGGCCACGAGAAGGAGACGCAGTTCGAGCTTCGCGAGCGGTTCACGCCCGCGGATTCGGCGGGCGCGTGGCAGATCGGGACGGTACCGGTACTTGCCGCCGCGCCGCTTGACGGGTCGCTCGAGATCGTCCGCGAGGCCGGTATCGATCGGATCCGGGAGAAGTCGCTCGCGCTGACTTCGTTTCTCATCCGACTCGTCGACGAGACGCTCGCGGCGTACGGCTGTGCGGTCGGGACGCCGCGGGCGCCGGAGGACCGGGGCGGCCACGTGGCGATCGAACACCCCGAGGCCGCACGGATCAGCGAGGCGCTCCGCGAGCGGGGCGTCGTCGTCGACTTCCGTCCGCCGAACGTGATCCGTGTCTGTCCGGCGCCGCTGTACACCCGCTTCGTCGACGTCCGGGAATTCGTGGCCCAGCTCGGGGAGGTGCTCGAGACGGGTGCCTACGAGGACGTCGATCCCGACGGCAACGTGAGCTAGGAGCCGACGACGTCCTCGTCGGTCGGCCCCTGGCCGTCGAACTCGTCGACGAACGCGTCGAGGCGGTCGGGATCGTCCGCACCCGAAAGCTGTCGTGTCGCGGTCTCGCAGTCCGCCTCGACGCCGAGTTGCTCACAGACCAGATCGGCCGTCGCCTCGGCCATCCGCCGATAGGTCGTCAGCTTCCCGCCGACGATCGTCGCGAGGTTGGCGACGTCCTCGTCAGCGTGCTCGAGCAGGTGAAATCCCCTCGAGATCCCGCGCGCGTCGAGTGCGGCCTCCTCGGGCTCGTAGAGGGGTCGGACGCCCCACCAGGTCCGCAGGTGGGCGGCGTCGGCGACCGCGGGAAGCATCTTGGCACATTCCTCGACGGAGCGTTCGACCTCCCAGTCGGCTCGCTCGTACTCCTCGGGGTCGTCGACCGGGACGCTCGTCGTGCCCAGAACGACCTCGTCGTCGTGAGGAACGACGATGTCGCCGTCGTCGGGGTCCCGACAGCGGTTGAGAACGGGCTCGAGGCGGTCGTAGTCGACCGAGACCATCACGCCCCGCGTCGGGCGGAGCCCCACAGTCGCTCCGGCCATCTCGGCGATCGACGATGAGTAGGGTCCGGCGGCGTTGATCACGAACGTCGGTTCGATCGTGCCGTCGACCTCACCCCCGAGTTCGACTTCGGTGATCCGGCCGTCCTTGCGGCGCATGTCGGTCACCGGGGCGTGGGTCAGGATCTCCGCGCCGTGTTCGTGGGCGTCGGCCGCGTTCGCCGCGACCAGCCGCGAGGGGAGGACAACGCCGTCGGGGACGCGCATCGCCCGCTCGACGTCGTCGCTCAGGTCCGGAATATCGTCCCGTGCGGTGTCGCCGTCGACGACCTCGGTCGGGATGCCGACCTCCTCGCAGGCCTCGCGCTTGGCCTCGAAGTAGGCGGGGTCGTCCTCGCCCAACTGGACGAAGAGTCCGCCCGTCTCCCTGACGCAGGCGCCCGCGATCTCGGCGAGCGTGCGGTTCTCCTCGAGGCAGGCTCGCGCCTCCGGTCCGTCGGCCTCGGCGTACCGGGCGCCGCTGTGGAGTAGGCCGTGGGAGCGCCCCGAGGTGCCCGCCGAGAGCCCGCCGCGTTCGGCGAGGGTCACGTCGACGCCCCGAAGCGCGAGGTCCCTGGCGATTCCGGTGCCGGTGGCGCCGCCGCCGACGACGAGAACGTCGGTTCGTCGTTCCATATCGCCATCAGGATCCGAGGACGGACATGCCTTTCACCTCACGGGGTAGGGCTCGAGCGCTCGCGCTCCCACGGAGGGGACCGTCGTACGCCGGCGGAACGTACGGGCAGAGGGGATCGCTCGCGAGGGGATTGCCGGTGTGGGCGTACGCTCGAGAGCGACTGCCGCCACAGATCGTCCGATAGGGACAGGCGCCACACTTCCCCTCGAGAGCATCGCGGTCCCGAAGCTCGTGGAACAGGGGCGCCTCGCGGTACAGTTCGTCGACGGGCCGCTCTCGGACGGAGCCGCCGGACCGCGGGAGAAACCCCGAGGGATAGCGCTCGCCGGTGTGGCGATCTGGCTGGGCGTCGGCCCGGCAGTGGTCACAGGAGAGCCCGCAGGCCTGCGTGACCTCCCAGATGAGCACGACCGGTCGCTCGGACGTATCGACGGAGTACATTAGTTCGGAGCTGGTCGTGGCGGCGGCAAAACCGTCCCTCACGTTCCCGAGGTTCGGGAGCGGGCGAGAAGATGTTCGCCACAAGCGTCTTCGAGGAGGCGTCGACTCGACTTCCGTATGGTCGAGAAGACGGTGCGCTCGAGGGTCGACGGCGAGTCCTCGGGGTCGAGCCCCCGCTGGGAGGTGTTCGTTCGCGACGAGGCGTCCGACCCACTGACGTATGCGGGCAGCGTGGTCGTGGCCGACGGCGAGACGGCCCACGAGCACGCTTCGCGGCTGTTCGGCTGGTACGCGGTCGAGGTGCGGGTCTGTCCGGCCGACGAAGTCGAGCGCTACTCGTCTCGAGAGATCGAACCCGAGGTCGACGATCGGGACTCCGGGGACGAGGCGGACCCCCGCGTCTACGAGGAGACCGAAGGAACGCCTCGAGCGCGCGAACGCTGATAGACAGCGGTGCTGCGGACGGCGCGACTCAGCAACAGAACATGAACGGGTAGATCAGCGCTACCCGGTCGCCCGTCTCGAGTTCGGTCTCGAACCCTTCGAAGTGTTCGTTGAACCGGCCGTTGATACAGACGCGAGCGTAGGGACGGGTCTGATCGCCCTCGGGGTTCTTCCGCCAGGTTCCCGGCAGTTCGTCGGGAACCGGCGCCCAGCCCCGAGCCGTCGCGTCGGCCTCGGTCTCGGCGATGAGCATCTCCTCGACGTCGTACTCCTCGAAGAAGGCCTCGAGGAACTCCCGTAGGGTCGTCCCCTCGAAGGTGAACTCGAGGTCGTGGTCGCCGACGGCGTCGCGGACGTGGCCCGTACAGCGAACGTCGACGGTCGTCGTTCGCGCCTGCTGGTCGACCGCGGCGGTGGTCTTCGATGTCATAACTGAGACGACGGGCCGAACGACCAAACGGATGGTTCCGAACATGTTCGTTAGATCTGGGGCCGCATCGGCTGTATCCGCCCTCGGTACGACGGTTTCCCGAATCGGTTGGAGATGACTATTTTTGGAGATCGACGGAAGTTCACACAACATTTAGTAAGAAATAAACAGTATTTCAGCCTAGGCGAAGGAAGAAAAAGATTATGTATCGTTGATTGCTGCGTTTGAGTGCAGACGATGTCCCTCCAAACAGACCACCCGCCACGTCCCACCGAAGACGGACAAGACCCTAGCGCGGAGACGGTATCGCTTGGCGACGACGATATTTTTCACATCCTCCAGACGAACCGCCGTCGTGACGCGATCCGTTATCTCCTCGAGCACGACGAACCGGTCAAGATGCGCGACGTCGCCGAGTACGTCGCCGCCTTGGAAAACGACACGACCGTCGCGGAGCTGAGCTCGACGGAGCGCCAGCGCGTCTACATCCCGCTGTACCAGTCCCACCTCCCGAAACTCGACTCGGAGGGGATCATCGAGTACAACAAGTCCCGCGGGATCGTGCACCCGACGGAGACGCTCGAACTGTTCCGTCCGTACCTCGAGTTGCCCGGCGCCGACGGCGAGGGCGGCGCCGACACGGACGCCGGCGGCCGACTCGAGCGCCGCGAAACCGTCCTCGCCGTGACGAGCGCGAGCCTGCTGCTGTCCTCGGCGATCGGCGTCTACGCCGCCGTCAACGCCGCCGCTACCAGTTTCGCGCTCGCGGCCGTCATCGGCGCGATCGCGATCCCCGGTCTGGCGGTCGGAACGATCGCCACCGCGGCGTTCGCGCTGCTGGTCGGAACGAACTACAAACCGTCGTTCGGTCCGTTCTCGGAGTAGGGACTCGAGAACGAGAGGGTGGGTGTCTGTTACTCCGTATCCGCTATTCGAGCCGTTCCCGTAACCGCGTCGACGTCGACCGCGACGAGCCCGCGGTCGGTCTCGAGCGTGACGGTCCAGGTTCCGCTGGTCCGGTAGGGTTGTTCCCGCAGCGAGAGTTCGGCGTACCCCTCGTCGGTTGCCTTCGTGCGGGCGATGCGTTCGGCCGCCTCGGGATCCTCGATTTCGATTTCGTCGGTGAGCCGGACGCTGACAACCGGGACGTCCGCCAGCCGGACGACCCGTTCGGCGACGCTGCCGACCAGGACGCGGTCCAGGCCCGTTCGCCCCTGGGTCCCCATGATGACCATGTCGATCCCCTCGTTTTCGATGTAGTCGAGGATCTCCTCGTGGGGGACGCCGCTTTCGACCGCGGTCGTGACCGCGACCTCGTCGCGGATGGCTTCGGTCTCGACCCGTTCGACCGCCCGGCGTGCGCCCGCCGTTACGTCCGCCCGGTCCCCGAGGGTGCCGAGCGGCCCCTCGGGAACGACCGACAGCGCGTGTACCGTCGCATCGAAGCGGTCCGCGATCGTCAGCGCGTGGGTGATCGCTCGTCGGGTCCCGTCGCTCCCGTCCGTCGGCACGAGGACGTTCTGGTACATCGAGCCGAACGTTAGCGTGGCAGGAATAAATAGCCCGTGCCGGCGGCCGGTGAGACCGGCTCGCTCGTCGACACTCGTTACTTTCGGTAGCCGCCGCCCCGGGCGCTTCGAACAGTGTAAACGCTTTTTATCGTACAGGAAAACGTTGTCGTGGAACATGACAAACCTTGTCAATTGCGTCGCGAAGACCGTCCGTCGGCACGGCGAGAACGCTGCGATCGGGTTCCAAGGGAACGAGACGAGCTACGAGGAGTTTTGGGGCCAGACCGGCGCGTTCGCCGCCGCGCTCGAGGAGCGCGAGATCGGTGAGGACGACCGAGTCGCGATCTACCTGCCGAACGTGCCGCCGTTCGTAATCGCCTTCCACGGCACGCTGCGGGCCGGCGGGGTCGTCGTCCCGATGAACCCTCAGTACAAGGCCCGCGAGATCGGTCACCTGCTCGCCGACAGCGAAGCGACGGTCGTCGTCGCGCTGGCCGACCTCGTTCCGTTCGTCGAGGACGTCCGCGACGAAACCGACGTCGAACACGTCGTCGCGGTCGGCGGCGAGGCCGACGGCGCGACGCCCTTCGAGGAGTTCCTCGAGCCCGGCGATCCGGACGTCGTCGAGCGCGACGACGACGATGTCGCGGTCCAGCCCTACACCAGCGGGACGACCGGTCAGCCCAAGGGCGTGCAGCTCACCCACCGCAACCTGGAGTCCAACGCCCGGATGGCCAACGAGCTCATTCCGGAGGGGATCCGCCCGGACGACAAACAGCTCGGCGTCCTCCCGCTGTTCCACATCTACGGGATGACCGTCGTGATTAACGCGACGCTGTTCGGGGGCGGTACCTACTACGCGGTGCCGGAGTGGGACGCCCAGGAGGCCGTCTCGATCGTCGAGGACCAGGAGCTGACGCTAATGCACGGCGTGCCGGCGATGTACAACGACGTCATCAACCAGCCCGACGCCGAGTCGTTCGACCTCTCCTCGCTACGCCTTTGCGGCGTCGGCGGGTCGGGCATCCCGGTCGAGGTCCTCCGGCGGTTCGAGGAGCTGTACGACGTCCGGCTGTACGAGGGGTACGGACTGACCGAGACCAGTCCGATCACCCACTTCAACAGCCCGACCGAGGGCCGACGGGTCGGCAGCATCGGGCGGACCGTTCCCGGCGTCGACGCTCGAGTCGTCGACGAGGCGTTCGAAGACGTTCCCCCTGTCGAGGAAGGGCCGATCGACGAGGACGAGGCGGAGTTGGACGCGATCACCGGCGAGATCGTCGTCTCCGGACCGAACGTGATGAAGGGATACTACGGCCTCCCCGAGGCCGACGAGGAGGCGTTCACAGAGCGCGACGGCAGACGGTGGTTCCACACGGGCGATCTCGGATACCGCGACGAAGACGATTTTTTCTACGTCGTCGACCGCGAGAAACACATGATCGTCACGGGCGGCTACAACGTCTACCCGCGGGAGGTCCAGGAGTTGCTGTTCGAGCACGAGGCGGTCGCCGACACCGCGGTCGTCGGAATCCCGGACGACCGCCGGGGGGAGACGGTGAAGGCGTATATCGTCCCCGTTCCCGACGCCGACCTCGAACCCGACGAGATCACGGAGTACTGCCTGGCGAACCTCGCGGAGTACAAACACCCCCGCGAAGTCGAGTTCGTCGAGGAGCTCCCGCGGACTACCACCGGGAAAGTCCAGAAGTTCAAGCTCCGCGAGCACGAGGACGGCGCCGAAGTCGAGTAGCCGCTGTCCCGCGGCGAGGCCGTCTCGAGGACTCCGTTTCGGTGTGATTCGATATCACGGTTCTCGAAAGTCGTTTATTTTAGTATCTCGAATCTAGTACGTCGCCTTTCCTACTGCAGGGCGCGAGGCAAGAATGAAAAATGGACGAGATATCACACTGTTTGGGACGCTCGCTGTCGTCTGGGGATCCGGATTCACCGCGATCGAGATCGGGCTAGAGTCGCTTCCCCCGGTGCTGTTCGCAGCACTTCGCTTCGACGTCGCCGCGCTCGCTTTCTTCGCGCTAATCATTGCTAGCGGCGCCCAATGGCGCCCACAAACGCGCGACGACCTCGGCCTCGTCCTCACGACGGGCGTGCTCCTCGTGGGCGTTCACTTCGCGTTGCTGTTTCTCGGCCAGAGCTACGTGACAAGCGCCGTCGCGGCGATTGTGTTGAGCGTCGCGCCGATCGTCACCCCCGCGCTCGCGCTCAAACTGCTCCCGAACCAGCGCATCCGAGCGACCGACGTCCTCGGCTTGCTCGTCGGCCTGACCGGCGTCGTCGCCATCGCCACCGCCGGAGGTTCCTTCGGCGGCCGGCTGATCGGCGTTGTGCTCCTGCTCGGCGCGGCCCTCTCGTTCGCGCTCGGCTCCGTACTCACCCAGCGGTTCACGCGGACACTCCCGCTCGTCTCGCTGCAGGCCTGGGCGATGCTGGTCGGCGCGGCGACGCTGCACGCGACAAGCCTGCTCCACCCCGCGGAGTCCGCGCTCGGCCTCGAGTGGACCACCACGGCTCTCGCGGCGGTGGCCTACCTCGGGCTCGTCTCCACCGTTGGGGGGTTCTTGGTGTACTTCACGCTGCTCGACCGGATCGGCGCGACCAACTCCGGGCTGGTCAGCTACGCGACGCCGATCGTCGCGGCTGTCTTCGGCGCGGCCCTGCTGGGCGAGCCGATTACGGCCACGATGACGGCCGGATTCGCGCTGATCCTCGCCGGCTTCGCGCTCTTCCAGATCCGTCCGCTCTGGCGCTTCATCCGGGGGATTCAACAGTCTCGGCGCGCTCACGTTCCCCTCGAGCCGAGCTCGATACGGATCGGCGGGAACGAGTACGCCTGCATGCCCCCCGAACCGGAGGTCGACGATTACGACCGGAACTCCAACGGACTCCCGACTGCGGACGACTGACGACGTCCCGTCGACCGACGGCCGGTTGGCGATGCTCGAGAGAAACGTCGACGGCCGCTCGGAGCGCCCGAGGTCGGGGTCTCCGTCACTCCGTCCAGCGCGGTCGATCTCGAGGGGCTTCCGGCCGAAACGGGGTGACAGCGTCGCCAGGGTCGCGTTCGCACGCGACTCCGATTCGTTACGTAGACCGGCGTGTGGACCGTCCGTCCTCGAGTCTGCAGTACTGGCCAACCACCGCGGGGTGGGACTGAAAGAGGCTGGGCCGCTCAGGGAGCGAGCCGCAGTCCTCGAGCGGTCCAGGGGCTTTCGCGGTAGTTACGACGGTAGCAGTCCTGCTCGCACGAACACACGGGATCGCCACTCCCTCCCCAGCCGATTCGCTCACGTCGTTCGCTCATCCCTCGCGCAATGTCGTCGACCGCCCTCACTGACGTTCGGCCAGTCGACAGCGCGCGCCATCGCGGCGAGGAGGGGACAAACTACGGTAATACATAGTCCGCCTGAATCGAACGGAGTGAGGGAAGCGCGCAACGAGTCGCAGTCGTCGAGCAGGGCTTTCGCGGTATTCCGGTTGGATACCCGGCGGTGTGGTTCGTCTCGGAGGGATCGTCACCAACCCTCGAGGCCACAGACATCCGCGTCCGGATCGGAGGTCGTCGAGCGACACCGCGCGAACCACGTTCTCGTCTCGTCGTACGGCAACAGGTCGGCGACCGCGGCGTAACAGTCGGCCGCTCGACCGTCGTCGCGGTCGTCCGATCGCTCCCCGTCTCTGGCCGAGTCGGTCTCGAACACTCGGATCGACTCGGTCTCGTGGCCGTCGAACCGAACGTCGACGCGGTACCGGCCGGGCTCCGATGGCCAGCCGCAGTCGGCGTCCGTCCCCGGAACGACACCCTCGTCGTCCTCGTAGGCCGCTACCGTCTCGGTCGCCGAGACGATCCGATCGTCGTCCCGATAGACGTCGATGCGAGCTGTCCGCTCCCGTCAAGTCTGGTTCGTGAGAACGATGCGACCCAGACGGACGTCCTCGTCCGAACTGCGGAAGCCGGCGGCGCAGCCGGCGACAGTGCTGGCGAGTCCGGCCGAGAGGCAACCGAGGGCCGTCCGTCGTTTCACGGCCGATATATCTCAGACCGGAGCAAGTGTTTTGCGGCTGAACCCCCGCCACAGTCGACTCCGCGACGGGGGGGGCGAGCGTCCTAGGGCTCTTCGATCCCGCCGCCCTCGAGCTCGGCGCCGACGGGGGCGAGCGTCGAGACGCGAGCGTTCTCCTTTATCTCGAGCCCGCCGTCGGGGACCGAAAGCGGGAGCAGCGGGAGGTGAGAATCAACCTGGACGGTCGGATGCGAGCCCCCGCGAGCCAGCAGCTCGTTGTTGGGCTGGAGGAGAAGCGGCTCCTCGAGGTCGGTGAGGAACTCGTTGTGCTGGACGACGTACTGGCCGCCCTCGAGATTCCACCAGCCGTACTCGTCGTCGGGGTCGCGCTTTGCGGTTTCGACGGGCTCGAGGTCGGCGTCGGCGAGCTCGTCGCCGCCGAAGTCGAGGCTCCCCGGGGCGGCGACCTCGTAGATCGCGCTCACCGTCAGGTCGATGCCGCGGTCGTGGACCTGTACCGGTTCGTACACCAGGTTGTCGACGGCGTTCGCGAGCGGGTGGTCGTCGCTCATATCGGTCGAACCGACGGTCCCGAGCGACAAAAAATATCCCGTCCCGGAGAGAGCGAAACCGTCTCGTCCCGCCGGGAAAAACGGCGACGCATGGACGTCAACCAGCAGCGACTCCGACGGGATATCGAGGAGAACGCGGCGTTCGGGGCGATCGACGCCGAGACGGGACGAGGACGAACCGTCCTCGCTGGCACGGACGCGAACCGGGAGGCACGAGACCGGTTCGTCGACCGCTGTGAAGCAGCAGGGCTCGAGGTCGAGATCGACGCCGTCGGCAACCTCGCGGCGACCTGGGTGCCCGAGAACGCCGACCCCGAGGCCGCGCCCGTCGCAGCCGGCAGCCACCTCGACTCGGTCCCCGAGGGCGGGATCTTCGACGGGCCGCTGGGCACCTACGGTGCGCTCGAGGCGGTCCGGACGGTACAGGAATCGGCGCGTGCAGAGGACCTCGAGCGCCCGATCGTCGTCGTTTGCTTCACCGAGGAGGAGGGAACCCGCTTCGGCGGGGGAATGTTCGGCTCGTCGGTCGCGACCGGACGCCGGAGCGTCGACGACGCGCTGGCCGTAACCGACGACGAGGGGGTCACGGTCGAGGCGGCCCTCGAGTCGATCGGCTACCGTGGCGAGGGGGCCCTCGACGTGGGCGCGTGGGACGCCTTCCTCGAGCTTCACGTCGAGCAGGATACCCGTCTCGAGAACCGTGGGGTTCCGGTCGGGGTCGTGACGACGATCACCGGAATCGCCCACGCCACCATCGAGGTCGAGGGCGAGGCGAACCACGCCGGGACGACGGGGATGGACGAGCGAACGGACGCCCTCGCGGCGGCCAGCGAGTTCGTGCTCGAACTCGAGTCGACGGGGCGAGACCGCGCCGAGGCCGGCGAGGGAACGGCGGTCGCGACCGTCGGCAAGAGCCGCGTTCGGCCGAACGCGACGAACGTCGTCCCCGGCGCGGTCGAACTCGGCGTCGACGTGCGAGACGTCGAGTACGAAACCATGGAGGCGATCGTCGAGGAGGCGACGGCGACCCTCGAGCGACTCGAGGCCGAACGGGGCGTCGAGACGCGCTTCGAGCGCGAGATCGACGTCGAGCCGGCCCCGATGGACCGGCGGTGTCGGGACGCGCTCGAGCGGGCCGGCGCCGAGGCGGAGATCGACACCCTCGCGATGCATTCGGGGGCGGCCCACGACGCGATGCGGGTCTCGCGGGTCACCGACGCGGGGATGCTGTTCGCTCCCTCGCGGGACGGACTCTCGCACACGCCCCTCGAGTGGACCGACTGGGAGGACTGTGCGACGGCGACGCGGGTACTCGCGGGAGCGCTCGCGGAGCTCGCGGGCGCCGACGAGGGCTAACCGGATCCCCGAACGCTTTGGTGGGCCCTCCCGCAAGAGGGGATATGACGGACGTCCTCAGCGAGGAGATGGCGCGGTTCGTTCGTGCGGTCGGTCCCGAGCCCGACGAGACCTTGCGCGAGATGGACGAGTACGCCGACTCGGCCGACTTTCCTCATGTCGGCCCCGAGGTGGGCGGATTCCTGCGATTTCTCGCCCGCGTCGTCGGCGCCGAACGGGTCTTCGAGTTCGGGTCGGGCTACGGCTACTCGGCGTACTGGTTCGCCGACGCGCTCCCGGAAACGGGCGAGATCGTCCTCACCGAGGTCGACGAGGACGAACTCGAGCTGGCCCGCGAGTACATGGCCGCGGGCGGGTACGACGACCGCGCGCGCTACGAGCTCGGCGACGCCCTCGAGACGATCGAGGAGTACGCGGGGCCGTTCGACGTCGCGTTGATCGACCATCAGAAACACCGCTACGTCGACGCCTTCGAGGCCGTCCGCCCGAAGATCCCCGTCGGCGGCGTCGTCGTCGCGGACAACGCGATCACCGCGGGCCCGATCGAGTTCGAGACGCTGCTCGAGGTCGTCGAGCGCGAGGCGGAGCGAGAGGGGGAGTGGACGATCCCTGATTCGGCCAACGAGCACACCCGCGGGATCGCGGCGTACCTCGAGCGCGTGACTGGCGACCGGGCCTTCGAGACGGTCGTCCTCCCGTTGGGCGAGGGGATCGCCGTCAGTTACCGGGCGGAGTAGTCGGAGGTCTCGCCCTCGAGGGCCTGCTCCTCGGAAACGTCGGCACCCGAACTCGCGTACTCCCGAAAGCCGAGAAAGACCGTCGTCGAGCAGGGCAACAGCAGCGAGGCCCAGGTCAGCGCCGACAGCGAGTGGACGCCCGCCGCCGTCGACCCGGGTGTGGCCGCCGCGACGGTCTCGAGGCCGACGAGGTGCAGTCCCGCGACGCCGAGGAAGGCGACCCAGAGCCCGAGCGAGAGCCGAGCCAGCGTCGGCCGGGAGACCCGATTGGCGTACAGCGCGACGCAGTAGACGCCGCCGACCGCGAGCGCGGTCGCGCCGGCGGTCATCGCGGGACCCACGCCCGCGGCGGTCGCCGCGCCGGCACCGGCGAAGAGGGCGAACGAGACGGCGAGCAACCGCCGATCGGACCGATGAACTGTCGGGAACACGTCAAGCACCGTTTTCCTGGGAGCAACACTCGACCGTACAAATACCTGTTGGCTGCACCGAACGGTGCGGATTCGCCTCACACGACCGAAAGCCGGCGAACGCGAGGGGCGGGCCGCGTCACTCGACGTGGGCCTCGAATCGTCGCGTGGTACGACCGTGTCCGCCGATTTCGGGCACCCCGCCGGTTCTCGTGTTTACGTCTTTCAGTGTTCTGTGGTGTATAGACGAACACCTCGGGATAACTCGAGATAATCTCGATACTCTCGCCTTTTCCACCGGATTATGTGTAATACCCAATTTTTAATCCGGTCGAGCCACGACTGTCGAGTATGAGGAATAACGGCATCGACTCGGATGACCAGTACGGCATCGACTACTATCTCCCGGGAACGCCCACGGCGTTCGAAGCTCCCGACAGCCTGATGAAGAGGATCGAACGGCTGCTCGGGCCGCGAGGCCGGATCGGAGCGGAGCGAGAGCACGAGAAGACGAACCGCTAGCCTCGCGGATCAATCCCCGTTGCACCGCGTCGCGGCCCGAACGACGTTCTCGACGAGGGCCGCGAGCGTCACCGGACCGACGCCGCCGGGAACGGGCGTGATTGCGCTCGCTTTTTCCGCCGCGCTCTCGAACACCACGTCGCCGACGACCCCGCCGTCCGGTCGTCGGTTCGCGCTGACGTCGACGACGACGGTTCCTCGCGTGAGCATCGACCCGTCTACCAGCCCCGGAGCCCCGGCGGCGGTGACGACGATATCGGCTCGGCGAGTGTACGCGGCGAGGCCGGTCGTCCTCGAGTGACAGACCGTGACGGTCGCGTTGCCGCCCGACTGGTCCCACAGTAGTCGGTTCGCCAGCGGCTTGCCGATCACGTCGGACCGACCGACGACGACGACGTCGGCTCCCGGCACCGGAACGTCGTACGCCGAGAGCAGCCGACACACCGCGGCCGTCGTCGCCGGAACGAACCACGGCTCGCCGGCGACGAGCCGTCCCACGTTCTCGGGGTGGAGGCAGTCGACGTCCTTCGTCGGCTCGAGTCGCCGTCTGACCCCCGTCAGCGAAACGCCGTCGGGTAGGGGAACCTGGACGAAGACGGCGTCGACGGCCGAAGTCTCGCCCAGTCGTTCGACCTCCCGGTACAGCCGTTCGGCGGGCGCGTCGGGCTCGAGTCGAACGTCGCGGGTGGCAATCCCGACATCGGCACAGGTCTCGTGTTTCAGCTCCACGAAGCACTCGTCGGCCGAATCGTCGCTCATCAGCACCGTGGCGAGTGTCGGCATCGTCCCCTCCTCCCGAAGGGTTTGGACCCGCTCGGCGACGCGCTCGTGGATCGGCGCCGCGACCGGCTCGCCGCGAAGGAGTTCCGTCGACACACCCGACGTACGTCGACCGACGGCTTGTAGGGTTCGCCGCCTCCGAGTCTCGAGCGGGTGGAAAACCTTTGGTCGCTCCGTTCGAGTATCCGACCATGGCATACGAGTACACGGGTGATGCCGCCGCGCGTCTCCTTGAGACGTACGACACCGACGCCGCCACCGGGCCGGAGTCGGCGGCGCCGTTTCCGCAGGACAGGAGACGACCGGAGCTGAACCTGCTCAGGCGACTCCTGTTTCCCGGCTGCTGGAACGCTCGAAAGCTGCTCGAGGACGAGTCGGCGGTTCGAAACACGCTCACGGAGCTGGGGTCACACTACGAGGCTGGAATCCGAGCGTACTCGGGGCCGGATCCGAGCGGAACAACGACCGACGTGCTCGAGCGGCTGCCGGAGCTGCGCCGAACCCTCGAGAAGGACGTCGAAGCCGCCTACAAGGGCGACCCGGCCGCGCGGTCGGTCGTCGAGATCGTTCGGTCCTACCCCGGGCTGCAGGCAATTATGGTCCAGCGGGTCGCTCACTGCCTCTACGACGCCGGCGTTCCCGAGTACGCGAGGGAGCTCACGGAGTACGCCAAGACGGTGACCGGGATCGACATCCATCCGGGCGCCCGGATCGGCGATCACTTCTTCGTCGACCATGGCACCGGCGTCGTCATCGGCGAGACGGCGACGGTCGGCGACTGGGTTCGGCTCTACCAAGACGTTACCCTGGGCGCGCTCCACTTCGAGGAGGAAGAAGACGACGAGAAGGCCCTGAAGAAGGGGTACAAGCGCCATCCAGATATCGGCGACAACGTCGTGATCGGCGCCGGAACGAAGGTGCTGGGCGCGATCACCGTCGGCGATCATGTCAGTATCGGCGCCAACTCATGGGTAACCGAGGACATCCCGGATCACACCAGCGTGTTCGTCTCCGAACACCCTGAACAGGAGCGAAAGCGGAACGGATGAGCTGTCAGCGGTGCTTCTCGAGCGTCTCGGCCCGCCAGGACTCGAGATCGGACGCCTGGTTGAACGCGTAGATGTGGACGCCCCGGATGTCGTACCGGGGATCGGTTGCGTACGGCGCGAGTCCCTCGAGCAGGGTGTCGGGCGAGTAGGTCCCCCTGGAGCCGACGAGCTGGCGGACGAAGCCGACGATCCCGCTGGTCTTTTTTAAGAATCGGACGGAGTCGCCGACGCCGACCTTCTGCGAGATGCCCAGCAGCCGCTGGTACTTCATCACGCCCGGGATACCGACCTCGACGGGGAGCTCGACCCCGCGATCGCGGATCTCCTCGACCCACGCGATGATCGCGTCGGGGTCGTAACACAGCTGGGTGACGACGTACGTCGCGTACGGCTCCTTCTCGGCCATCGATTCAGCCAACGTCTCGTCGTCGAGGAAGGCGTGCCCCTCGGGGTAGCCCGTGATCCCGACCTCCGCGAACGCGTAGGGGAGCTCCTCGAGGGCAACCAGCAGCTCCAGTGCGGACTCGAACTCGCCGGCCGGCTCCTCGCGGTCCCCGCCCGGGACGAAGATATCCGTCACGCCGGCCTCAGTGAGCCGGCGGGCGATCTCCTCGAGGTGGTCTCGGTCCTCGACGTAGCGGGCGGCGACGTGGGGGACGATCTCGTACCCGCGCTCGCTGGCTCGCTCGGCCCACTCGACCGTCGCCTCGAGCCCCAGCGTCGGGGAGGTGGTGATGGCGATCTCCGATCCCTCGGGAAGGTGGCCGAGCTGCTCGTCGATGCTCTCGAACGGCATCAGCTCGAAGCGTGGCTCCTCGAGCAGTTCGACGATCCCTTCGGCGGTCGGTACGGACTGGATTTCTCCGGACATTCCCTACTCGGAGGCCTCCTCGCGGGCGTTCAGCTTCGCCTGTTCGCGCGCGCTCGGGTTGACAGAGGGTTTGAACGGCACCTCCGAGACCTTGGCGTACACCGGCTCGCCGGGCTCCTCGGCGTACTCGTCGGGCAGGTGAACTTGGAACTCGGTCTCGATGTCGCCGTCGTAGACCTCCCTGACGTCACCGTCGAGCTTCTCGGCGGGGACGAACCCGAGCGCGAGGTTCGTCTCGAGTTCGGGGTTGTACCACGGCGAGGTGACGTAGCCACACTCCTCGCCGGTGTCGGGATCCGAGATGAGCCAGAAGTCGGGCGCGTAGTCCCGGATCGGCTCGCCGGCCAGCTTCAGCCCGACCATCTTGTGGACGAACGGGTACTCGCCGTCCTCGATCAGTTCCTGCTGGCGCTCGAGTTCCTCCTTGCCGATGTAGTCGGCTTCCTTGTCGTCGGGAACCTGGTAGGCGAGATTGACCTGGAACGGCGACGTCTCGTGGTCCATGTCTTGGCCCCACGAGAGGATACCGGCGGCGATGCGACGGTGGTGGGCCGGGGCGACCTGCATCCCGCCGTGGTCGACGACGGCCTCGTGGACGGGATCCCAGACTGCCTCGGCGTGTTTCGTCGCGTCGCGAACGTAGATCTCGAACCCCTTCTCGCCGGAGAAGCCGGTCTGGCTCACCAGTACCGAGCAGCCGTCGATCTCGGCCTCCATCAGCCCGTAGTAGGGGATCTCTTTGACCTCCTCGCCGACGACGTCGACCATCACGTCGACCGAACGGGGGCCCTGGATCTGCATCGGCGCGACGTCGATCTCGTCGATCTCGACGTCGAAGTTCTTCCCGACGTTGACCCCCTGAAGCCACTGCATCAGCGTCGAGTCCGAAATCGAGAACCAAAACTCGTCCTCGGCCGGGCGCAACAGAACGGGGTCGTTCAGGATGCCGCCGTCCTCGTTACAGAGAATGACGTACTTTCCGTGCATCGACTCGATTTCGGTCGCGTCCCGTGTAATGACGTAGTTCGTGAGCGCCTCCGCGTCGGGACCCTTGACCCGGATCTGGCGCTCGACCGCGACGTCCCAAAGGGTGACGTGGTTGACCAGCGCGTCGTACTCCTCCATCATCCCCCCTTCTTCCGGTTTCAACATCCCGCGCGGGTGGTAGATCCGATTGTACACCGTCGCTCGCCAGGCGCCGTTCTCGACGAACGACTTGTGGAAGAACGGTGATTTCCGAACCCGCGTGGAGACGAGCATCTCGATCCCTGGGTCGCCGGACTGGCGGAGGTTCCGCGGGAGGGTCCGATCGGATTGGTCGACCGTTGGGTAGTTCGGGTGATTCTCGGTCCGTCCTGCTTCCTTGTCAGACATTGCCATATACGTATCTTCGGGAGCACATAAATGTGGGAGTCGACACCGGAGGCGGCCGCTGTGGAAACTCTACGTTACAGCGCTCCGGACTGTTGTGGATCATCCTCGAGGAGCGGTCCCAGCTCCGATTGACGCCGGTCGGCCCCCGACGCCGGACTCGAGCGACGGTCGAGTGCGGAGCCGCGTCTTTTTATCGCTCCGGGAAGACCGGTACCCATGGCTCCGTTCACGGGCGGCGTTCCGCACTGTAACCGATGCGGGTGCGAACTCGAGGGGGGCGAGGAAGGCTGTCCCCGATGCGGGTTCAACCCCCGTCAGATGGGGTTACGCGTCTCGATGGGGTTCCTGTTGATCGTCGTCTGCTCGATGACGGCGATCGTGCTCTCGATTCCCGTCTGGACCGGACTGGCACCGCTTCTCACCGGGCTCGCGGCCGTCTCGTTCGGACTCGCCGTGGTAACATTTTTCATCTCGTTTCTCGCCACACCATCCCGGCTCGGATTCATATTCGCTCGGTTCTGACAGTCATATTGGCGGTCGCGATAGTTGCAGGTCGAAAGGACTATCCGACAGTGTGATCCTCTGACAACTACACGGATAGTTACCAAAGCTATATACCTAACAGCAGGGAATCGATACAATGGATTGGTAGCGCATGTCACTCGAGACATGTTCGCACGGCAACGCCGTAGTGGCGGACCGAGCGGTCAGGGCTCGCGAGTCGGGTCGATCGGCTCGAGCGGAGTGTCGCGAACTACCGCTTCGAAACAGTTGACGGGTTCGGACGGCGCAACCACGGCAGCACAAACATCGAGGAAAACTATGGCAGACGAAGATAAGCGCGGAATACAGGAAAAGCTCTTCCACGCGGAGACGGACCGAGAACCGGGTGACAGGAACTGGCAGGGGTACGGGTTCGACATCAACCCGCCCGTCTTTCTCACCGCGGGTGGGTTGATCGCCTTCTTTATTATCCTCTCGCTCGCGTTCCCGGACCAGGCCGGGGCGGTATATCAGGACACGAGGGTTGCGGTCTCGGACTACTTCGACTGGCTGTTCATCCTGGCGGCGAACTCGTTTATTATCTTCATGATCTACCTCGCCATCAGCAAGTACGGCTCGATCCGGCTGGGCGGGGTCGACGGTGAGAAGGAGTTCAGCGACATCTCCTGGATCGCGATGCTGTTCAGCGCGGGGATGGGGATCGGTCTCATGTTCTTCGGCGTCGCCGAACCGGTGTTTCACCTCTTCGACCCGCATCTCGGCGCGGAGGCGGGGACCGAGGGCGCCGGCGAGGTGGCGCTTGCGGTGTCGCTGTTTCACTGGGGCTTTCACCCGTGGGCGATCTACGCGCTGGTCGCGCTCGGACTCGCCTTCTTCTCGTTCAACCGCGGGCTCCCGCTGACCTTCCGGTCGGTATTCTACCCCGTACTCGGTGACCGGATCTACGGCTGGCCAGGACACGTCATCGACATCTTCACGATCTTCGCGACGCTGTTCGGCCTCGTCACCTCGCTTGGATTGGGCGCGTTACAGATCAACGCGGGGCTAACGTTCGTCGGCGACGAGGTCGGCGCGTTCCCGGCCGTCCCCGACTCGATCTGGGTTGTCGTCGCCATCATCGGGGTCGTCACGGGGATGGCGATCATCTCGGTCTACCTCGGTCTCGACAAGGGGATCCGACGGCTCAGCAACCTGAACCTGACGCTGATGCTCGTCCTGCTGGGGTCGGTGTTCGTCCTCGGACCGACGCTGTTCATCCTCGGGGCGTTCCCACAGGCGATCGGCGGCTACCTCGGCAACTTCTTCGAGCTGTCGTTCTTCGGAAACACCTTCGATAACCACTACTTCCAGGGCTCGGAGTTCTACGGGCCGGGCGGCGAGGGAGAGGGGAACTTCCTCGTCGACTGGACGGTGTTCTACTGGGCGTGGTGGATCTCCTGGTCGCCGTTCGTCGGGATGTTCATCGCCCGGATCTCGAAGGGCCGTTCCATCAGGGAGTTCGTCGGTGGCGTGCTCCTGATCCCCGTCATCTTCTCTTTTGCCTGGTTCTCGGCCATGGGCGGAAGCGCGCTCAACTTCGAGCTGAGCGAGGCGACCGAGGGCGCGATTAGCGGCCCCGTCTTCGAGGTCGGCGAGGAGGTCGCGATGTTCGCGATGTTCGAACTGATGCCGGGGACGGTGATCCTCTCGATGCTGGCGATCGTCCTCGTTACGACGTTCTTCGTGACCTCCACGGACTCGGGCTCGCTCGTCCTCGAGCACCTGAGCACCGGCGGAAAACACGAGACGCCGCCGGCCGGCCGTGTGTTCTGGGCCGCCTTGGAGGGGCTGGTCGCCGCCACCCTGCTGATCGCCGGCGGTGACGCCGCCGTCGAGGCGTTACAGGCGGCCGCCATCGCCAGCGGGCTCCCGTTCACGTTGATCCTGCTGTTCATGATGTACGCCGTGCTGACGGGGCTCAGACGGGAGTACAGAACCCTCCAGTCCGACGAGTTCGCCGAGCTGATAGACGACCTCGAGGAGGAGGACGAGATCGTCGTCACGAGTCAGACCGGCGACCTGGTCACGCACGTCAAAACCAGGGACGGAACCATCGTCGACGTGGGCGACGACTGAGACGGACCGCTGAAGCAGGTTACCGGTGCAACCCAGACGAGGGGTTGTACCGAAAACGACGCACAGTGCGCGTGAAACTCCCTCTCGGGCGTCTCAGGAGCGGACGACGGTGACCGGTTGCGGACACAGCTGAACGACCTTCTCGACGTTGGAGCCGAGGTACTTCTCGAGTGTTCCCCGGCCGCGTTCGGCCATGACGACGGTGTCGATCTCCGCCGTCTCGGCGTACTCGAGGATCTGCCGTGCAACCTTTCCGGATTTCACCACGCCGACTCCGTCGAGCCCACGCCGTTCGGCCCGATCGACGACTTCGTCGACGATCTCCTCGCCGTACTGTCGGTACTCCTCAAGCCCTTCCTCGCTCGCGCCGATGCTGAGGATGTACGACGCCTTCGTCTCGACGACGTAGATCACGTGGACCTCGGCGCCGAACGTCTCCGCGAGATCCAGTCCGTGATCGATTGCCGCTGTCGCTTTCCGACTCCCGTCCGTTGCGATCAGTATCCTGTCTAGCATCCTCCTACTGCCGGCTTTTCGAAGGACTCGCGCAAATAGTTTGGGTCGAGAACGGGGACGGAGACGCGTGGCGACCGATGAGCGGCTCACTCGAGGTTGATCTCGCGAAGATAGATCGAGAACGCCACGAACGTCAACAGCGTTCCGGCGATGAAGTGTCGACCCGCCAGCAACAACAGGAGGCTCGCGACCGCCAGTACTACCGCGAGGACGGTGGCGGCGAGTGCGACGAATCTGGACATACCGAGGGCACTGTCCGGACGCGACTTATGCGTGTCGTCAGTCCGAGTCGGCCCGCCACTCGGCGGCGAGACCGATCCCGCCCAGAGCTGTGGCGGCGGCACCGAGGAGAACCTCGAGGAAGTCGCCGGCGAGGAGCCCGCTTCCCAGCAGGAGGAGACCGCCGCCGAGCAGGAACAGTCGCAGGTACGTTCGCGGGGTCCAGCGCATGCGTTCGAAACGTCGGTTCGGTCGGAAGTGGCTCAAAACTGGCGGTTCGAGGACGGGAACTCGGTGAGGCGCCTCGGCGTCGGCGGGAGCCGGACGGCTCGCTCGCGGGGCAGGTGTTCCCGCGTCGGAGTTAACCCGTCCACTGCGAGCCCGCGACGACCGTCACCGGCATGTCGGTCATCCGGATGACCTTCTCGGCGGTGCTCCCGAGGTGTCTATCGATCGCCCCGTGGCCCTGTTTCCCCATCAAAACGAGGTCGACGTCGTTCTCCTCGGCGTACTCGACGATCTCCTCGGCCGGCCGACCGGTTCTGATCACACCCTCGCCGCTGAGACCGCGTTCGGAGACGCGATCGATCGCCTCGCCGACGACCTCCTCACCGTACTTTCGGTAGGATCGAAGCTCGTCGTCGGAGATACCGACCGTCAGGATGTAGCTCGCCTTAGTCTCGACCACGTACAGCACGTGTACCTTCGCACCCACTCGCTCCGCGATGTCGAGTCCGTGTTCGACGCAACCCTCGGCCTCGTCGCTACCGTCCGTCGCGATCAGAACGTTGTCGTACATGAGTACTCGTCCTCGTGCTCGTCCGGAACATGGAGAGTCACTCATATAGTCCTTGCTTTTGTTACCATGCAACACGGGACGTGTGGAGCCGACTCGAGCGACGCGTCCCGAACTCGAAACAGAACCTCGAACCGGTTACCCCGTCAGTCGTCGGCCGGGGCCTCCGAGTCGGCCGGCTCGATACCGATCTCGATTTCGGCGGCGGCGGCCTTGTACTCCGGAATCTTCGCGCGTTCGTCGAGGACGTCGTTAGTGAGCTTGTTCGCCGAGGCGGCCGCGAAGTGTGGCGTCGTCCACACCGAGCCCTCCTTGATCGCGTCGGTGACCTGGGCCTCGACGGTGATCTCGCCCCGACGAGACTTGAGCACGACGTCCTGGCCGTCCTCGATCCCGTACCGTTCGGCGTCGTTGGGATGAACGTCGACGAAGTTCTCGGGGGTCTGCCGGTTCAGCGTCGGCGAGCGACGGCTCATCGTCCCCGTGTTGTAGTGTTCCTCGAGACGGGCGGTCGTCAGGATCAGCGGGTACTCCTCGTCGGGGGTCTCCTTCGGCGGCTGGTGGGTGACGCCCTCGATCCGCCCGAGACCGTTGTCGGTGTCGAAGCTGTCCTCGTAGAGGTACCGGTCGCCCTCGTCGCCGAGTTCGTAGCAGGGCCACTGGATCCCCTCCTCGCCGAGGATGTCGTAAGTCATCCCGTAGTAGCTCGGACAGACCTGTCGGAGCTCCTCGAAGACGGCCTCCTCGTCCTCGAAGCGGAACTCGTCCTCGCTGAACAGCCGGCTGCCGACCTCCATGAGGATCTCGAGGTCGTGTTTCGTGTTCTCGTGGACTTTGTCAACCCCGCGCATCCGCTGGACCCGCCGATCGGTGTTGGTAACGGTGCCGCCGCGCTCGGCCCAGGTCGTCGCCGGGAGGACGACGTCGGCGTACTGGGCCGTCTCGGTCATGAAGATGTCCTGAGCGACCATGAACTCGAGGTCCTGAATGCGCTCGATAACCCGGTTGGCGTCGGGTTCGCTCACGACCGGGTTCTCGCCCATTACGTACAGCCCCTTCACCGAGTTGCCGAACTCGTGGGAGAGCTCGACGTTCGTCAGTCCGGGCTCGTCGGGCACCTCGAAGCCCCAGACCTCCTCGACGGACTGGCGGGCCTCGTCGTCGTCGACCAGCTGGTAGCCCGGCAGGACGTTCGGCATCGCGCCGACGTCGCAGGTCCCCTGGACGTTGTTCTGTCCCCGCAGCGGGTTGACGCCCGTTCCCGGCTTGCCGAGGTTGCCCGTGATCAGCGCGAGGTTGATCTCGTTCTGGACGTTGTCGACGCCGCAGGTGTGCTGGCTCATCCCCATCCCGGTGAAGATGGCCGCGTTGTTCGCCATCGCGTACTTCTCGGCGGCCATCTCGATATCCTCGAGCGGGACGCCACACTGCTCGGCGGCCTCCTCCTTGTCGAACTCCTCGAGAGTCTCCTTGAGGTGGTCGAACCCCTCCGTTCGCTCCTCGATGAACTCCTCGTCGATCCAGCCCGCGTCGGGGTCTTCCTCGTGGTTCTCGAGGATCGTCTTGATGACGATGTTCAGCAGCGGGATGTCGGTTCCCGGCTCGAGCTGGAGATGCTGGTGGCGGTCCGTCTCGTCGATCTGGAACGACTTCGTCGTCTTGTTAGCGTGGGGGTCGACCTGAATGACCGTCGCCCCCTCGAGGACGGCCTGGCGGAAGTACTGACTGTTGGCGATCGGGTGTTGCTCGCCGGGGTTGGCCCCCTGGATCCAGAAGATGTCGGCCGCCTCCTCCAGGTCGGCCATGCTGTTGGTCATCGCGCCGGCACCGAGGCTCGTCCGCAGCGCCCACACCGTCGAAGCGTGGCACATCCGCGTGCAGTTGTCGACGTTGTTGGTGCCGTATCGGCGCGCGAGCTTCTGGAGGAGGTAGTTCTCCTCGTTCATCGTCTTCGAGGAGCCGAAAAAGCCCATCGCGTCGGGCTCGTACTCCTCGCTGATCCGCTCGAGCTCGTCGACGATGCGGTCGTAGGCCTCCTCCCACGTGGCTTCGCGGAACTCGCCGTCCTCCTTGATCAGCGGCTCGGTGAGCCGGTCCTCGTGATCGACGACCTCCGTCGCCGCGCCGCCCTTGATACAGATCCGTCCCTCGTTGACCGGGGCGTCGCCCCAGGGCATGAACTGTACGTCGCCGGGTTCCTCGCCCTGGTTGACCTGGATACCGCAGCCGACGCCGCAGTACGGACAGATCGTCTTGACGGGCTCGGATTCCTCAGTCGCCATCGGAATCACCTGTGCGGGTGCTACTCATGATCTACTGTACCGTTTCCCTCGACGAGGTATGAAAGTTTCTCCCGCTCCCGTGAGGGAAACGTTCACACTGCCGGGCGGATAACCGACCGACGATGGCTCTCTCCTCGGATACGGTGGCAGAACTCGCCGGCGAGTACCCGGACGAACAGCCGCTCGCGGCCGTCGAGGACGAACACCGCGAGCTGTTGCCCGCGACGCTCGCGGAGGGATCGTACGGCTGGCGCGACGTCGAGTGGATCGTCCAGTGGCACTTCCGGCGCTTCCTCGGTCGGTACCCCGACGCGAAACGGCGCGCCGCCGAGGAACGGTTCGGCGACAACGAGTTCGAGGCCCTCGAGGCGGCGATCGAGGGCGCGCTCGAGGCCGAGACGACGGCCGCGAAACTCGAGGCGCTGACGGCGCTCGAGGGCGTCGACCTGTCGGTCGGGACGGCGTTCCTGCAGTTCCTCGAGCCCGACCGGTACCTGGTGATGAGCGCCCGCGAGTGGACGGTGTTACGCGAACACGGGGAACTCGAGGAACCGTACCCCGAGGCGCCCGGCGCCGAGGACTACGAGCGCTACCTCGATCGCTGTCGAGCGGTGGCCGACCGCTGTGACTGCGAACTGTGGGACTGCTATCGCGCGCTGTGGCTGCTCGGTCGCCGGTCGGAAGCGGGGACGTAAGCCGGTTCAGAACAGCCCGTCGATGCTTCCGTCCGGGTGCAGTTCCATGTTCGCGGCTGCCGGCTCCTCGGGGAGGCCGGGCAGGGTGAGCACGTCCGCGGTCAACACGACGAGAAAGCCCGCGCCCGCGGAGGGGTAGACCTCGTTGACCTCGAGGGTCCAGTCCTCAGGGACGCCCTTGCGGCTGGCGTCGTCGCTCAGCGAGTGAAACGTCTTCGAGATACAGATCGGCACGTCGTCGAACCCGTGCTCGGTGAGCCGTTCGATGTCGCTCTCGGCGTCGCTGTGGTACTCGACGCCGTCGGCGCCGTAGATCTCGGTTGCGACGGTCTCGGTCTTCTCCTCGATCGACACGTCGAGGTCGTACAGCGGCTCGAACGACGACTCGGTTTCGGCCGCGTCGACGAGGCTCTCGGCGAGGTCGACGCCGCCCTCGCCGCCGTCGCTGAACACCGTCGACTCTGCGGCCCGAACCTCGAGTTCCGTCTCGCAGTGCTCGAGGACGGCCTCGACCTCCGCGTCGGCGTCGTCCGGGAAGCGGTTGAGTGCGACGACGACGGGGACGCCGAACTTCCGGAGGTTCGCGACGTGTTTATCGAGGTTCTCGAGCCCGCGCTCGACGGCCTCGACGTTCTCGTCTTCTAACTCCTCGAGGTTCGGCGGCCACATATCCTGGCCGTGATACTTCAGCGCCCGGACCGACGCGACGAGGGTGACCGCGTCGGGCTCCATCTCGCCGAACCGGCAGACGATGTTCATGAACTTCTCGGCGCCCAGATCGGAGCCGAAGCCGGCCTCGGTGACGAGGTACTCCGAGAGGTGGGCCGCGACCTCGTCGGCGATCAGCGAGTTGGTCCCGTGGGCGATGTTCGCGAAGGGACCGCCGTGGACGAACGCGGGCGTCCCTTCGATCGTCTGGACGACGTTGGGTTTGAGCGCGTCCTTCAGCAGGATGGCTGCGGCGTCGGTCGCGCCGATGTCGTCGACCGTGATCGGCTCGCCCGCCTCGTCGTAGGCGACGATGATCCGACCGATGCGGGCCTTGAGGTCCTCGAGGCCGTCCGCGAGACAGAGCACGGCCATCATCTCGGAGGCCGCCGTCAGGATGAAACCGTCCTCACGGGGGACTCCGGTGACCTCGCCGCCCAGGCCGATCACGGTCTCCCGGAGGACCCGATCGTTCATGTCGATCGCGCGGGGCCAGTTGACCCAGTTGACCGCGATATCGAGCTCGTTGCCCTGCTTGATGTGGTTGTCGAGCATCGTCGAGATCAGATTGTGTGCCGAGGTGAGCGCGTGGAGATCGCCCGTGAAGTGGAGGTTGATGTCCTCCATCGGGAGCACCTGGGAGTACCCCCCACCCGCGGCGCCGCCTTTCACGCCGAAGACCGGCCCCAGCGACGGCTCCCGGATCGCGACCAGCGCGTCGCGGTCGATCCGGTTGAACGCCTGCCCGAGCCCGACCGTCGTCACCGTCTTTCCCTCGCCCAGCGGCGTCGGCGTCATCCCCGTGACGAGGATCAGCTTCCCGTCGTCCGATCGTTCGTTTCGGAGCCGCTCGATCGCCTCGAAGGAGACCTTCGCCTTGTAGTCGCCGATCGGCTCGAGGTCCGCCTCCGCGAGCCCGTACGGCTCGACGACGTCGGCGATCGGATGCTTCTCGGTGTTCTGTGCGATCTCGTAGTCGGTCGGGATCGCCCCGTCCTGGTTCAAATCCGTCATCTAGCATACCTTTTCTCGAAGCCGTGATAAGTGTTAGCTCACGTATAGCGTTCCGGATACGACGAGATCCCGACCCAAACCGGGCTCGGCCGACGCGTCGACCTGCGGCTCGGTACTCAACCATGGGGGTTCCGACCGAACTGGTTCGCCCGTAACTCGGCGTACTCGCGCCTATTACGGGAATTTAATATCCTGGGTATCGTTGACAGGATACTAGGTCGTAGTATGATAGATAACAACATGCATGTGCCGAATGGGCAGCATCCGAACGGGAGTCCGAGGGACGGTCTCGAGGGAGGCGATCGGAGATGAGCGACGCGTTCCCCTCGAGTGCGGGCACCGTCGTCATCGGTGCGGGAGTCGTCGGCAACAGTCTCGCGTACCACCTCGCGAAGCAGGGTCGGGAGGACATCCTGTTGCTGGACAAGGGTCCGCTGCCGGATCCCGGCGGCTCGACCGGTCACGCGTCGAACTTCCTGATGCCGGTCGAACACTCCAAGGAGATAACCCACCTCACCCGTCGGAGCATCGAGCAGTACGAGGACATGGACACCTTCACCAACAGCGGGGGAATCGAGGTCGCCCGGACCGAAGAGCGCATGGCGGAGCTCGAACGCCGCGTCCAGTCCGCGAAGGCCTGGGGCGAGCCCGGGCGGCTGCTCTCGGTCGAGGAGGTCGAGGAGATGGTGCCGTACGCTAACACCGACCTGATCGAGGGCGGGTTCTACAGCCCGGGTGCGGGGACCTGTGACCCGCTGCGGGCCGGCGAGGTGATGCGGGCGCGCGCCGACGAGTACACCGACGGCGGACTGACGGTGTCGCCGAACACGGCGGTACTCGACCTCCACGTCGAGGACGGCGCGATCAGCGCGGTCGAGACCGATCGGGGCACCGTCGAGGCCGACGAGGTCGCCATCGCCTGCGGGCTCTGGAGCCCGAAGATCGCCGCGATGGCCGGCGTCGAGATCCCGCTGACGCCGGCGGTCCACCAGATGGTCAGCGTCGGCCCGATCTCGTTTTTCGAGGACTACGAGGGCGAGATCTCCTTCCCGGTCCTCCGCGACATGGACACCCAGATGTACGAGCGCCAGCACGGCAACGACCTCGAGGTCGGCTCCTACCAGCACCGCCCGATTCTCTGGGACGTCGACGAGATCCCCTCGATCGACGAGGCGCCGCTGTCGCCGACGCAGCCGCCGCTGACCGACGACGCGTTCGAACAGTCGATGCACGACGCCCTCGAGATGGTTCCCGAACTGCTCGACGACCCCGAGGCTGGCGTCCGACACGAGATCGACGGGCTGCTGTCGGTCACCCCCGACGGCGCCCCGCTGCTGGGCCCGCTCCAGGACGTCGAGGGGCTGTGGTCCTGCGCCGCGGTCTGGATCAAGGAGGCCCCCGCGGTCGGCGAGGCTGTCGCCCAGTGGATGACCCGTGGCTGGTCCGATATCGACCTCCACGGCTCGGACGTCAACCGCTTCTACGAGTACGGCACCTCGAGGCGGTTCGTCAAGAACCGCGCCCACGAGGGGTTCCAGAAGATCTACGGCATCGTCCACCCCCACGAGCAGTGGCAGAGCTCCCGTCCGCTACGGACCAGCCCGTTCTACGACCGCCAGGACGATCTCGGTGCCCGGTTCTTCGAGGCCGCCGGCTGGGAGCGTCCCCAGTGGTACGAGTCCAACGAGGACCTCCTCGAGCGCTACGACGAGGAGCTCGAGGACCTGCGACGGCCCAACGAGTGGGACTCGCGGTGGTGGTCGCCGATTATCCTGGCCGAACACCTCCACATGCGCGACGAGGTCGCGATGGTCGGGGACATGGGTTTCGGCATCTTCGACTTCCGGGGCGAGGACGCCTGCGGATTCCTCGAGGGAATGGCGGTCGGCCGGATCGACGTCGACGTCGGGAAGACGGTGTACACGCCGATCCTGGCGGAAAACGGCGGCTTCGTCTCGGACCTGACGATCGCCCGACTCGGACCCGATCACTTCCGGCTGATCACGGGCGGGGCCGCCGCGGGCTCCGACCGGGCCTGGTTCGGAAGCCACGTTCCTGCGGACGCCGACGTCACGATGATCGACAACTCCGAGTCGCTGTGTACGCTGGGCGTCTGGGGACCGAACGCGCGCGAGGTACTCCAGTCGGCCGCCGAGGAGGACGTCTCCCACGAGGCGTTTCCGCCCTACACCGCCCAGGAGGTCACCGTCGGCGAGGTCGACGCCTGGGCGATGCGGCTGTCGTACGTCGGCGAGCGCGGCTGGGAGCTCTACGCACCGATGGGCCAGGGCCGACGGCTCTGGGACCTGATCGAGGAGGCCGGCGAGGACCACGACATCCGTCCCGTCGGGATGGGCGTCTACGGCACCACCGGCCGCATGGAGAAGGGGTACCGCCTCCACGGCCACGAGCTCGAACTCGAGTACGACCCCTCGGAGGCCGGGCTTTCGTTCCACGGCATCAAGGACGCCGACTTCGTCGGGAAGGACGCCTACGCGGAGGCCGTCGAGACCGAGAACGCGGCGACGCTGTGTACCCTCTCCGTGGCCGACCACGCGCCCGACGGCGGCGAGCCCCGATTCATGCTCGGCGGCGAGCCCGTCCTGGACGACGACGGCGAGGTGATCGTCGACGAGGAGGGCCGCGAGTCCTACGTCACCAGCGCGGGAACCGGCCCGACCGTCGGGAAACACCTCCTGATGGCGTACCTCCCGCCGGAGTACGCCGAGGAGGGCCGAGAGCTCGCGGTCGAGTACATGGGCCAGCAGTATCCCGTTACCGTCGAGGTCGCCGGCAGCGAGCCGCTGTTCGACCCCGAGAACGACCGCATCCGGAGCTAACGATGAACGTACTCGCCTGTATCAAACGCGTCCCGAACACGGGCGCCAAGATCGTCCTCACCGAGGACGAGCAGCGAATCGACGCGAGTGGGCTGGGCTTTACGATGAGCCCCCACGAGGAGTGTGCGATCGAGGAAGCGGTCGCGCAGGTCGAGACCCACGGCGGCTCGACCCACGTCCTCACCCTCGGCCCACCCGAGGCGGACGAGCAGCTCCGAACGGGACTGGCCATGCAGGCCGACGAGGCGACGCTGCTCGAGACCGACGAGGAGGAGTGGTCGCCGCGGGCGACCGCGGACGCGATCGCCGACGGAATCGGTCGGCTCGACGACGATGGGTTCGACCTGCTGCTGTTCGGCAACGAGTCGGCCGACGCGGCCAACTACCAGGTTGGCGTCCGCGTCGCGAACGAACTGGGGTACCCCTGTGTCACCGGGGTCAAGGACCTCGAAATCGAGGACGGTACCGCGATCGCGAAACGCGAGATCTCTGGCGGCGAAGAGGTGTACGAGGTCGACCTGCCAGCCGTCGTCACCGTCAAGGAAGGGCTCAATGAGCCCCGCTACGCCTCGATGCGGGCCAAGATGCAGGCCCGGCGCCAGGAGATCGAGAGCATGGAGCCCCGGGCCGAGACGAGGCCGGGCGGCCTCGAGAAGGTCCGCCTGGAGGCGCCCGAGACCGACGACTCGCCCGCGGAGATCCTGGGCGAGGGACCGGATGCGGTGCCCGAAATCGTCGAGATTCTCGCCGAGGAGGTGGAGGTCGTATGATCCTCGCGCTCGTCGAACACGACGGCGGCGCGCCCGAGGAGACCTCACTCGAGTCGCTCGCGATGGCCCGCGAGCTGGCGACCGCAGAGGGTCAGCCGCTCGAGGCCGTCGCCTTCGGCGACGGGGCCGACGCGCTAGGCGACGACCTCGGCGATCACGGCGTCGAAGCGGTCCACCGCATCGCTCACGACCGCCTCGAGCGCTACGCGCCCGACGCCTGGGCCGAGAGCGTCGTCCAGCTCGCGTCCGAGCGCGAGGCGGAGACGATCACGGCGCCGGGCACCGACCGCGGCCGCGAGGTGCTGGCCCGCGTCGGCGCCTCCCTCGACGCGCCGCTGGCGACGAACTGTCTCGCGGCCGAGGTCGCCGACGACGGCGCTTACGAACTGCAGCGCAACCGCTGGGGCGGCAGCCTGATCGAGCACGCCCGCCTCGAGGGCGAGCACAAACTACTGACGGCTGCTGAACACGAGTTCCCGATCGAACCCGCCGCGTCGCCGACGGAACCGTCGGTTTCGACGTTCGAGCCCGAACTCGAGGACGATCGGTTCTCGGTGCAGGTAGATCGCGTCGAGATGGGCGACGAGGAGGGGATCCCGCTGGGCGAGGCCCGGGTCGTCGTCAGCGGCGGCCGGGGCGTGGGCAGCGCCGAGGACTACGACCAGCTCGAGGAGCTGGCGGCGCTGCTGGGCGGAACGGTTGGGGCCTCTCGAGCCGCGGTTAACGAGGGGTGGCGCCCCCACGACGACCAGGTCGGACAGACCGGCGCGAAGATCAGCCCGGACGTCTACATCGCCTGCGGCATCAGCGGCGCGGTTCAGCATATGGTCGGCTGCAAGGGCGCGGATACGCTGCTCGCGATCAACACGGATCCCGAGGCGGCGATCGTCCAGAAGGCCGACTGGGCCGTGATCGGTGACCTCCACGAGGTCGTTCCGGAACTGAACGAAGCCGTTCGCGACGCGAAGTGAAGGGACGGCTCGCCGGTCGACAGGACTCGACCGGAACGCGGCTCTCTCACGCGCCGCTCACAGGAGTCGTTCCTGGCGTCGTCCGACCCGATCCACAATCTGTCTACCGCCTAATTATTTTACTATGAAAATTCTGTTATTACGCAGGTACGTTCGTAATTAACTCGTGCGATCGAATCGGCTGTGTGGTATAACTACCGCACTAAGATACGATCATTTTATCTAGTATAAACGCCTCTCCCTATGGGATCGGTAACGAATTAACACATCTCATAAACTACGCTGAACAAAGAAGAGAGGTAGTAGAGGGAGCTAAACGTGTAGATCGGTCGGAACTGCTGTATCTGGATCTTCGGTCTACTCTTATGATATTCTATGCTTACGGTATCTGATCAGGATATATACCAGTGACGCGATCGGGATGATCTCCTTCGGTGGACGTCAAAGCGACGGCGCTCGAGGCGGATCGATCCGTCGCTCGAGGATCCGTCCGACCCGTTCTGATCGGCATAACTATCAGGGAAAAAGATGCGTGAGGCAAGGTTTCGGGACTGGATGGGGATTTTTAACCCGTAGTCCGTACGACCCTGTAATGACACTGCATAACAGGACTGTGCGCCAGGACGTTCGCGAACTCGGGACGCTTCTAGGAGACGTGCTCGAGGACCAGACCTCGCGACGGGCGTTCGAGACGGTCGAGTCCTGTCGGACGACCGCGATCGACTACCGGGCAGGCGACCTCGAGTCGCGGGACTCGCTCGCGACCGAGCTTAACAACCTCTCGCCCCACCAGCAGCGGGTCGTCGCCAGGGCGTTCACCACGTACTTCGAGCTGATCAACCTCGCCGAAGAGCGCGAGCGCGTGCGCTCGATCCGAACAGGTTCCCAGGAAGAGACCCTCGAGGACAGCCTCGAGACGGCTGCGGCCGAGCTCGCCGAAACCGACGTCGAGACGGTCCAGCAGGTCCTCGACGACGTACTGATCGAGCCGACGTTCACCGCCCACCCGACCGAGGCCCGGCGCAAGACGGTCAAATCGAAGCTGCGGGCGATCGCGACCCACCTCGAGACGCTCGACGAGCGGCTGCTGACCGACAAGGAGCGCGACCAGGTCTGGCGGGACATCGACGCGGAGGTAACGAGCCTTTGGCAGACTCCACAGGTGCGAAAGCGCCAGCCCGAAGTCGCCGACGAGGCCCGCAACGTCCAGTGGTACTTAGAGAACACGCTGTTCGACGTCGTCGGCGAGGTGTACGACGAACTCGACGACGCCATCGACGAGGCGGTCGGCCACAGTCTCGACATTCCCAAGCTGTTCGAGTTCCGCTCGTGGGCCGGCAGCGACCGCGACGGTAACCCCTACGTGACTCCGGAGGTGACCGCCAACACGCTCGATCGCCAGCGGGAGGTCGTCCTCGAGCAGTACCGTACCCAGCTTAAGCGGCTCTCGGGCGTGCTGAGCCAGGACGGCAGCCGAATCGACGTCGGCTCGGAGTTCGAGGCCAGCCTCGAGGACGACCGGGAGCTGCTGCCCGGCAGCGCCCGCACCGCTCAGGACCGGTACCCCGGCGAACCCTACCGCCAGAAGCTCAAGCTCATGCGCGAGCGGCTGGCGCGGGTCGGCGACGTTCGTCCGGGCGGCTACGAGGAGGTCGACGAACTCCTCGAGGACCTCGAGGTCGTCGCCAAGAGCCTGCGGAACAACGGCGCCGAGAGTGTCGTCGACGCCCACGTCGATCCGATCCGGCGGCGGGTCGCCACGTTCGGCTTCTCGCTCGCCAGCATGGACCTGCGTGACCACCAGCAGAAACATACCGACGCCATCGCCGCGGCGCTGGAGCGCGAGGGGATCGATTACCACGGGCTCGACGAGGACGAGCGCGTCGAGTTGCTGACCGACGCCGTCCTCCAGGACGATCCCGTGATCGACCTCACCGATACCGAGGGGCTCTCCGAGGACTCCGAGCGGGTGCTGACGCTGTTCGACGAGCTCGGCGACTGGCAGACCGAGTACGGCGTCCACGCGATCGACACCTACGCGATCTCGATGACCGAGGAGCCGAGCCACGTCCTCGAGGTACTCTTCCTCGCCGACCAGGCCGGCGTCGTCTCCCTGCCCGAACACTGCGGGCTCGACATCGTCCCGCTGCTCGAGACCGAGTACGCCCTCTCGGGCGCCCGCCGGATCATGGGCACGCTGTTCGAGAACGAGGCCTACGTCCAGGCTCTCGATGCCCGCGGGCGGACCCAGGAGATCATGCTGGGGTACTCCGACTCGAACAAGGAGAACGGCTTCCTCGCCGCGAACTGGTCGCTGTACAAGAACCAGCGCCGCCTGGGCGAGATCTGTGACGACCACGACGTGACGATGCGGCTGTTCCACGGCCGCGGCGGCTCGATCTCGCGAGGCGGCGGGCCGATGAACGAGGCGTTGCTCGCGCTGCCGAACTCGACGGTGACGGGCCAGGTGAAGTTCACCGAACACGGCGAGGCGATCGCCGAGAAGTACGGCAATCCCAGGATCGCCGAGCGCAACATCGAGCAGATGCTGAACGCCCAGCTCCGAGCCCGCCTCTACGCCGAGCAACAGCCCGAGGAGAAGGTCGACGAGGAGTGGATCGAGGCGATGGAGACGATGGCCGACGCCGCCCGTCAGGAGTACCGCGACCTCCTCGAGAGCGAGGGGTTCGTCCGGTACTTCGAGCAGGCGACGCCGATCACCGTCATCGAGGATCTCGACCTCGGCTCCCGGCCAGCTTCGCGGTCGGGCGAGCGCACGGTCGAGGACCTGCGGGCGATCCCGTGGGTGTTCTCGTGGACCCAGTCGCGGTGCATCCTGCCGGGCTGGTACGCCCTCGCGAGCGGGATCGACGCCTACCTCGAGGACGGCGGCTCCGAGGAGACCCTCCAGGAGATGTACGACGAGTGGGCCTTCTTCCGATCGACGCTGGACAACGCCGCGCTCTCGCTGTCCCGAACCGAGCTCGAGATCGCCGAGACCTACGCCGGGATGGCCGACGCCGACCTCCGCGGGCGGTTCTTCCCACGACTGAGCGAGGAGTACGAGCGTGCGGCCGAGCTGGTGACGACGATCGGCCAGCGCGAGGAACTCCACACCCGCGACTGGCTCGGCGAGAACCTCGAGCGACGCAACCCCTACGTTGACCCATTGAACCTGCTGCAGGTCTACCTGCTCGATCGCACCCATCGTACTGACATCGAGGAGCGAACCCTCCGGCTGACCGTGAAGGGGATCGCGGCCGGAATGAAGAACACCGGGTAACGCTCGGCTACTCCGCTCGAACCGGCGGCTCGTTTCGGTCGAGGCGATGGAACTGGTACAGCTCGAGGGAGACTCCGGCGACGCCGACCGGCAGCGCCAAGAGCAGGAGAACGGCACCGAGACCGCCGACGAGCGCGAGGACCATCGCGAACCGCTGGAGGGCGGCCTCGATTATCGTTACTCGACGGTCGGTACCGGAACACTCTCGAGGACGTTCTCGACGACCGCTGCCTTCTCGACCCGGTTGACCGTCGCGTCGGGTGTCAACACGAGCCGGTGGGCGAGGACGGGCTTCGCGACCCGCTTGATGTCGTCGGGAGTGACGTACTCCCGACCGACCAGCGCCGCGTACGCGCGGGCGGCCTCGAACAGTCGCTGAGTGCCCCGCGGTGAGACGCCGACCTCGACGCGGCCGTCGGTCCGCGTCTCGCGGGTGAGCGCGGCGACGTACTCGAGCAGATCTTCCTCGACCCGAACCGTCTCCGGAACTCGTCGGAGCGCGTCGATCTCTTCGGGCTCGAGCACCGTCGAGACGGTCGGACTTCCCTCCTCGCGGCTCGCGCGCCGTCGCAGCAGCTCGACTTCGCCCTCGGCGTCGGGGTACCCCATCGACGTCTTGACGAGAAAGCGATCGACCTGCGCCTCGGGAAGCGGGAACGTTCCCTCCTGCTCGACGGGATTCTGCGTTGCGATGACGAAGAACGGATCGGGGAGCGCGCGGGTCTCGCCGTCGACGGTGACCTGGCCCTCCTCCATTGCCTCGAGCAGCGCCGCCTGTGTTTTCGGCGGCGCGCGGTTGATCTCGTCGGCGAGCACGATGTTGGCAAACAGCGGCCCCTCGTTGAATTCGAAGCTCCGATCGCGCTCGTCGAAGACGTGCGTGCCCGTGACGTCGGTCGGCAACAGATCGGGCGTGAACTGGATCCGGGAGAAAGAGAGCCCGAGCGCGGTGGCGACGCTGCGAGCCGTCAGCGTTTTCCCCGTTCCAGGGACGTCCTCGAGGAGGACGTGGCCCCGTCCGACGACGCCGACGAGGATCTCCTCGAGGAAGGCGCGGTCGCAGACGACGGCGTCGCCGATCTCCTCGAGGACTGTCGAACACTCGCGGCTGGCCTGGGTGACGTCCATGGCGTCGACCTCGAAGGCTCGCGTAAAACGTCTTTCGCCCGACTGTCACGTTCGTACGCCAGCGGTTCCCAGACGGCGCGACGATTCGAAACGGATAAAAACGTTACCGCAGTAGATAGGGGTGAGCCGAGATAGCCTAGCCCGGCCAAGGCGGCAGATTCGAAATCTGCTGTCCTCACGGACTCGGGAGTTCAAATCTCCCTCTCGGCGCTTTTCAGCAGCACAAAACGACGAGCGTAGCGAGCCGTCCGTGCTGCTGAAAACGATATCGGGGAGTTTGAACCAGGGAGAGAAGCGAGCGCAGCGAGCGGAACGACCGTGGTTCAAATCTCCCTCTCGGCGCTTTTGGAGCAACAACCCAGTGAGCGACGCGTAGCGGCGCGAACTACTTGTTGCTGCAAAACGATACAGGGACGTTTGAACGAGAGAGGACGCAGCATCCGAGCGAAGCGAGGATGACCGTTTTCGCGTGGTTCAAATCTCCCTCACGGTGCGTCTGCTCACCAGTTCTTGAGGGTGGGCCTGAACGGATCGATTCGGTACGCAGGTAGGCTTGTTGACCGTATCTCCACCAAGACAGTACGGACGCATTCCAAGCCCCATATCGCAAATAGAGGGTGTCCTGCCCGAACTCACAACTCAATTGGTTCGTCGAGATTCGGATCGGTACCAAGGATTGCAGATAGATGGGGCTGTAGCTGGTCGAGCTGTTCCGTTGGCTCCACGAGTTGCCGTTCCGAATCGTAGTCGATGACGCCTGCCGATTCTAGCTTCGGAATGTGCGTGTGGTGTAGTGAGACTCGAATGTCCGTTAGCACCTCTTCAGAAACTTCTGTAACTGAGCTTTGATGATTATACTTCAGTATTGCCTCCAAAAGATCGTTCACCGTTAACGAACGAGGTTCTTCTGTGAGTACCGCAAGAATAATTCGACGGTGCTGGTCTCGACAGAGATCTAGTACGGTATCGAATGTGAACGGCCCAACCATACATCGGCATAGATAGCCGATACTGTTTACCTCTGTTTTTGGCTATCCAATATGTTTTTAGGCTTCCTGTCGAGAGGGGGCCGATACGTCGGATAGCGTACTTCCGAGGATGTGTTTGATTCCGCGCCGGAGTCTGGAGGCGACGGCCTGTTGTGTGATACCGAGTTCGTCGCCGATTTCTTCCATCGTTGCCTCACGCGGGGATTCGAAGTAGCCGCGCCTGTAGGCGAGCACCAGCGCTTCCTCTTGGGTGTCGGTCAGTGCCGCCTCGGTAGCCGTCTCAATCGGCGTGAGCGATTGCAGCTCCGTGAGCGTGATCGGGATTCCCACCTCCCGACACCGGGATTGAAACTCAGCAATATTGCTGCGAGTGTTACCACGAATATCGAACGTCCACTGCGTGTTCGTCCCGACGGCTTCAATGAGCGCGACCTCTGTCTCCGTCAGCGTGGTTAACACGTCGTCGTAATCGACTGCCCACTCGACGCGCAACAGATGCTCGTCCTCGACGGAGTCGATGAACTGGATTTCCGTCACGCCCGGATGCTCTGAGAACGCCCCTTCGATATCGTCAATCTCGGTTCCCCGCACCCAGAAGTAGGGGATTACCACGTCTCGGGCAGGGACAATCCGCTCCAGTTCGACCGACACATCCGGCAGTTGCTCGAACACCGTTCCCAACGGGAACTCGTCGGATGGTACCGTAAAGGAAGCCTCTGTAGCCATCATCCAATCTGTGGTGCCCCGAGCGTAAATATCCACTTCGGGGGTATACAACCGAGTCACGATCAGATTCGAGTTTCGTGTTCGGCACCGACCCAGTATGTCTTTGCCCTATACGTACCGCGAGTGTCACGGCTGATTCTGAATAGATGGACTGTGCCGCTCTCGCATCTCCGTGTAGTGCGTCGTACTCCAATCATCCCCAGTGCTATTTCGCTCATGCCGAAGTCCGTTGAACGTCCTACTCGAGCCTCCCACCGACCGTTCGGCATCCGTGCTGCTCTCCGGCCTCGTTATGAGTTCCCATCCCTCGCAGGGAACCGCTTTATCTGCGCAGCTATGGGAGGGAGTCCCGAACGGACCCAATGTCAGATATCAATGACTTCCCGACGGCGAGACGAGGTGAGCGGACGCGATGAGTTCCGACGAGGAGGGGGGCCTCGGGGACGACCCGTTCCATCCCCTCGGCGACGCCGCCGAAGAGGATTTCCGGGCCATGCTCGAGGAGACCGAGTACGACGCGGACCTCGGGATGGCGATGGCCGAGGACGCGATGCGGGTCACGAAGGGCGAACTCTCGGAGGCGAAGTTCCACGAGCGCTACCACGAGGACGTCCTCGAGGAGTTCGGCGAGGACGAGCGGCCGACGAAGGAGGCCTACGAGAACGCCAAAGAGGAGGCGAAAGGGACGCTCTCGGGGATGCTCGAGCGCTTCAGTGGCGACGGTGAGGAGTCCCGTCGCGACACGATGAAAAAGATGGGCGCCGGGGCGGCCGCGGTCGGCCTGGGCGCCTGGGGGACGGCCGAGAACGGGGACGGGTCGGAACCCGATATCGTCACGGCCCAGGAGGAAGGCGAGGACGAGGGCGACGGTGACGGCGTCCAGTGGGGGATGGCCCTCGACCTCGAAACCTGCGACGGCTGTCTCTCGTGTGTCGTCGCGTGCAACCAGGAGCACAACTGGGACGAGGGCGCGAACTGGATGTACATCATCGCCTACGGCGACGGCACCGTCGAGTCGCCCGACGCCGACGACTTCGAGGGAACGAGAGATTTCAACTACCTGATCCGTCCCTGTCAGCACTGCACGGATGCCCCCTGCGAGAAGGTGTGCCCGACGACGGCTCGTCACACCCGCGACGAGGGTGGGCTCGTGCTGACCGACTACGACGTCTGTATCGGCTGTCGGTACTGTCAGGTCGCCTGTCCCTACGGCGTCAACTACTTCCAGTGGGGCGAGCCAGAGGTCGACGCCCCCTCCGAGGAGCTCGGGGAGGACATGATGTACGATCAGCGCGACCGCTGGGTCAGCGGTCGGGGTCCCCGCGGTGTCATGGAGAAGTGCATCTTCGACCCGGCCCGTCAGGACGGCAACATGGGCGACGAGATGGTCGGCACGACGGCCTGCGAGGACGCCTGCCCGCCGGGGGCGATCCAGTTCGGCGATATGAACGATCCCGAGAGCGACCCCCAGCAGTACGTCGACAACGTTCCGCTCGCTCGCGCCATCGAACACGATCCGGACGACGAGGAGCTACAGGACGCCATCGCCGTCCTCGAGGGCGAGGAGGAGCCCGCCGACGAGGACGACGAGGACGGGCTGACCGAGGAGGAGGCCGAGCGGCTCCTGCGGGGCGAGTACGGCGAGCCCGACTCGACGTTCCGGCTCCTTCAGGAGTACAACACCGAACCGAACGTCCTCTACCTCGGCAACGAGCCGGGGCCGGACGCCGAGCAAGTTCCCGGTCCCGTCGCCTACGACGACGTCGGGCAGGTCGACAACAGCAAGGACGTCCTCGACGAGGGAACCGTCGGCGACACGGATCTCTCGCTGTGAGGGCGGCCTTCGGGAGCTTCATACCGCTCGAGCGTGACCGCCCGGTATGGAACTCCGTCAGCGCGTCGCCGTCGGGACCCTCTGGATCGGCGTCGCGGCGCTGATCGCGTACACGCTGTACCCGGTCTCGTCGTTCGGGACCGACGTGGCGCTCCGGCTGTTCGTCGTCGCCCTTGCGCTGTTTCTCGCGAGCGTCTACCTCTTCGATCCCTGGGGCATACTCAGCCGACAGCCGTTCCACTGAAGGCGGTCTTTCAAACGACGAGAACGGCAACGGCCGTCAGTCGTCGGCCGGCGCGAGCGGCTGCGTGTCGTGACCGAGCAGCCGATCGAGCGCGTCGACCATCGCCTCGACGCTGGCCCGCGTGATGTCGGCCTCACTGCGGGCGACAGTCACGGAGCGATCGTTGCGAACCATCGTCACCTCGACGGTGACGACGGCGTCCGTCCCGCCGGTAACGGCGTCGACGTGGTAGGACTCGAGTTCGGCGTCTGCCATCGAGCCGAGCGCCTCGCGTACCGCGGAGACGGCGGCGTCGACCGGACCCGATCCGGTGCCGCTTGCGACTCGCTCCTCGCCGTCGACCTCGAGCCGGATGCTCGCGGTGGGGACGGCTCCGCCGCTAGTCGCGGTGAGGTCGAGCAGTTCGACGACGCGTTCGCGGTCGTCACCGGTGACGTCCTCGGCGATCGCGAGCAGGTCGGCGTCGGTGACGCGACGACCGCGATCCCCGAGTTCGGTGACGCGAGTGGCGATCTCGGCGACCTCGTCGCCGCTCGCCTCAACGCCGTGTTCCTCGAGGGTCGCCGCGACGCCGGCCCGGCCGGTGTGTTTACCTAGTGCGAGCCGTCGCTCGCGTCCGACGGTCTCGGGCGCGTAGGGCTCGTACATCTTGTCGTCCTTCAACGTGCCGTCGGTGTGGATCCCGCTCTCGTGGGTGAAGGCGTTCTCGCCCACGACGGCCTTGTTCGGCGGTAGCGGGACGCCCGTCGCCCGCGAGACGCGCTGTGCGAGGTCGTACAGCTCCTCGAGTTCGACCGTCTCGACGCCGTAGACGTGTTCCAGCGCGATCGCGACCTCTTCCAAGGCGACGTTCCCGGCCCGCTCGCCGAGCCCGTTGACGGTGCAGTGGACGAGGTCCGCACCGGCGGAGACGGCCGCCAGCGCGTTCGCGACGCCCAGACCAAGATCGTCGTGGGTGTGGGCGCTGACCGGCCCCAGTTCGGCGAGCCGGGAGACGGCGTCGGTAGTGCGTTCGGGCCCCGTATGACCGACGGTGTCGGCAAAGCAGAATCGGTCTGCCCCCGCGTCGAGGGAGGTCGCGGCCAGTTCCTCGAGGTAGTCCAGATCGGCCCGGGAGCCGTCCTCGCCGATGACCTCGACCCAGAGGCCGTGGTCGGTGGCGTACTCGACGAGGTCGGCCGTCTTCGCGAGGTTGTCCTCACGAGAGGTGCCGACCTTCCCCTCGACGTGGCGGTCGCTTGCGGGGACGACGACGTGGACGCCGTCGACGTCGCACTCGAGCGCGAGGTCGACGTCGCCGGTCATCCCGCGACAGAAGCTCGTGACCGTCGCCTCGAGGTCGAGGTCGGTCACTCGCGAGATCGCCTGTCGCTCGCCCGCGCCGGTACAGGCACTGCCGGCCTCGACGACCGAGACGCCGGCTCGCTCGAGCCCGCGGGCGATCTCCACCTTTTCGTCGGGGGAGAGCGAGACACCCGGGGCTTGTTCGCCGTCGCGAAGCGTCGTATCGAGAAGGCGCACTGTACGGTCGGCTGCGATCGTCTGCTCCGGAGTCGTAGTCACGAAGGAAGGGTTATTTCCGCCCTGGAATTTCGCGCCCAGCCGGGTTGCCCCGACTTCCTCTATCCTCGGACTCCGGCGTTGAGAACGAATCTCGTGCCATCGTACCACGACATATTCGGTCGGGGTGACTTAACCTCGCCGGTCACGGCACCATCTGCATCCGTCGCTGTCAGCGTCGACCGTCGGCGTTCGAAACGAGGACCCGAACGACCATCGGGCACCCCGACGTAGACGAGAACATGGACCCCACGCTGGAGCCGCTCGCGCGCTCGCTCCGTTCCGCACCCGTCGTCGACCGCGACGGCTACGACTACTTCGTTCACGGCGTCACCGACGGCGTTCCGATCGTCGAACCCGAGGTCCTCGAGGCGGTCGTCGCCGGCTTTCGCAAGCGGGTCGACTTCGCGGACGTCGACGTCCTCGTCGCACCCGAGGCGATGGGGATCCACCACGCGACGGCGCTCTCGACGGCGACCGGGACCCCCTTCGTCGTCGTCCGCAAACGCTCCTACGGCTTTCCCTCGGAGGTCGCGATCCATCAGGAGACCGGCTACGGCGAGAGCGAGCTCTTCCTGAACGGGATCGAGGACGGCGACCGGGTCGTCCTCGTCGACGACGTCCTCTCGACGGGACACACGATCGAGGCCGTCTGCGAGGCCCTCGAGGGCGTCGGCGCGGAGCTCGTCGACGTCGTGGTCGTCCTCCGTCGCGTCGATCGCGACCGCGAAGGGTTCGACAGATCGGTGACGGCTCTGTTCGACGTCCGTGTCGAGGACGGCGCGCTCGAGGTCGTCGAGTAGTCAGGCCGGTTCGAGGACCAGCTCGTCGCCGGGCTCGACGCCGTCGGCCGCCCCTGCGGGCAACTCGAGCAGCAGGTCGGCCTCGCTGCGGGCGAACCCGCGCCAGGGCCGCAGTCGCTCAACGCGCTGTACGACGCCCGCTTCGACCCAGATAACGTCCAGCGGGACGAAGACGAACAGCATGTGCACGTCGCGGGGCCGCGCCGAATCGAACCGGAACGCCAGCGCGTACCCCTCGGGCAGCGAACGGCGGAACATGAGCCCGCGGAGCTGAGCGATCGCGGAGTCGGCCGTCTCGACGGTCGACGCCAGCCGGCGGGCGGCCCCGGTCCGTGGATGGTGGCGCAGTCGCACGCCCTCGAGTGCCCGCCGGGCCGCTAAAAGCTTCCCGGAGAACTCGAGCGGTGAGTTCGGATCGGCGAGGGGTTGAAACGTCGCGCTCACCAACGGGACGGCGATGGAGAAAACGCCGCGAGGAACGTCCGTCGGCGTCGAAGACCCCTACGCGTTCGCCGGCGTCTGTGATCGGTGTACCGACGACGGACGGTGTCGGTACGCCTTCGAACGGCCCGACGAGGATCCGGAGTTCGCCCGCGAGCGAGCGGCCGAGGAGTACGCCTGTCCCGTCCACGACCCCGACCGCGAGGAGACGCCGGCCGACTGCCCGCAGTTCCGGTCGCGCAACCGCGACCGGGAGTGCGTGCGCTGCGGGCTCGAGGAGAAACGGCTCGCTCACGACGACGAACGTCCGCTGCTCGAGGAGCATCACCTCTCCTACGCCGACGAGAGCGGTTCGACGAGAGAAGGCGCTGACGCCGGGGCGGAGGCCGACGAGCTCTCCCACGAGATCACGATCTACCTCTGTCGGTGGTGTCACGCGAAGGTCCACAACTCGTGGGCCCGTATCACCGACGACGTCGCACCAGAGCCGGAAGCGGTCGCCGAGCTCGAGGGGCGACGCGGGCGAGAGCTAGACGAACTGGGCTTCGAGTCGGCGGCGACCCGCTACGAGGACGAGTGAGCGTTCCGCGCCGATTCGGTAAACGCAGTCACGCGATCGCACGTTCCCGTGCGGTCGACGCGAGAACGAGTCTCAGTTGTTGCCACGCGGCAGGATGTCGCCGACGCGTCGTGGTTCGCCCTGCAGGTTCGGCTGCTCGGCGACGATCTTGAGCACCTCGTGGTCGGTCACGTCGTAGTAGGATTTCTCGGTGGCTTCCTCGATGAGTTCCCGCTCGAGGCGGAACTCGGTACCTTCGTACACGACATCGACTCCCTCGTCGTCGAACGCGAGCGTCGTCATAGCTGGCTGTAGGCGATCCCCCGATAAAAAGCGGACGCCTGTGGTCGCGCGGACCCACCTTCCGCCGCCACGCCCGCGGCCGAATCGCGCGAGCTTTATTACCCGGCGTTCACATTGGTTGCGAACGTGGCGTTTCGCAGGGATCCGCTCGACGAACTCGTCGTCCCCGATGGGACCGAGGCCAAGGAAGTCGCCCTCGAGACCGACGGTGACGTCCTCGTCGGCGCCCGCTCGACGGTCGAGTTCGGCGTCCGCGGCCGGAACATCCTCGCGGGCGAGAGCGTCGAGTTCGGCGGCGACATCGAGGCCGAGGCCGACTGTCGACTCGACATGTGGTGTGACGTCGCCGACAACGTCCTGGTCGGCCAGGACGCCTACATCGGCGAGCGCGTCCACATCGGCGGCGAGATGAAAGTCGCCGGCGACCTGGATATCGGCGACGACGTCGAGATCGACGAGGGGTTCGAGGCCAACGGCTGGATCGTCATCCGGAACCCGATGCCGACGATCGTCTTCCTGTTCGTCTACCTCAAACAACTCCTACTGATCGGCGAGGAGGACGCCGCCCAGCGGCTCGTCTCCCAGCTCGTCGACGACGAGGACGAGAACGAGGACGCGGAGCCGGCCCCTGATCCGCTGATCGTCCCCCGCAACGCGACGGTGAGCGACGACGCCTGGCGCGTCTCGACGCCCGCGACGATCGGCGACGACTGTCGGCTCCACGGCAACATCCGCGCCGAGTCGATCGACGTCGGCGAGGACTGCAATATCTTCGGCAGTCTGCGGGCCCGCGAGGACGTCTCCGTCGGAGAGGGAACCCGCATCCACGGCGACCTCACGACCCGCAGCGGCGACGTTGTCGTCGAGCCCGGAGCGCGAATCTTGGGTGACGTTTCCTGTAGCGACCTCGAGCTCGGGCCCGGCGCCGAGGTCGACGGCTCGATCCGCGCCGACGGCGAGATCACGATGGGGACGACCGAACGCGACCTCGAGTAACCGCCCGTTCGGTCCGTTCTCTCTCCCGGCGATTTTCACCCCGCATTCTTAATAGTGTCAGTTGCGTTAGAACGAGGCGAGTATGGTGCGAGAGATCAACTACCAAAGAGGGGTGAGATCGTGCGATCGATCGTGTTGACGAAGGGCGTGCCGGATTTCTCCGAGGGCGCGGTCTCCTTCGACGAGGACGGCCACCTCGAGCGAGGGAAGACACCGACGGTGATGAACCCGAACGACGCGTTCGCACTCGAGGCCGCGCTCCAGACCCGAGTCCGCCATGGGGGCCACGTCAGCGCGATGAGTATGGGGCCGCCGGGCTACGGCGACGTCCTGCGGGAGGCGATGGAGTCTGTGTACGCCGACGACACCTACCTGCTCTCCGACCGGGAGCTCGCCGCCTCCGACACCTGGGCGACGGCGATCACCGTCAGCTCGGGAATCGAGAAGTATCGGGAGGAGATCGCCGACGTCGACCTCGTCTTCGCGGGGTTCAAGACCGCCGACGGGGAGACCGGCCAGACCGGGCCCCAGACGTGCTGGGCGCTCGAGTGGCCGATCGTCACCCACGTCATCGCGCTCGACATCGATCCCGACGAGCGCCGACTGCGGGCGAAGCGACTCGTCGAGGGCGACGTCGACGAGATCGAGACCGTCGAGGCGCCCCTGCCCTGTATGGTCATCACCGATCCGGAGTTCGAGCCGACCTACCGGAAGGCGTCCCACCGACTGAGCCACAAGGAGCTTCGGAAGGAGACCGAAGAGCGGGCCGCCGACCACGACGACCACCTGACGACGTGGGACCACGTCGATCTGAACCTCGACCCCGACTACATCGGACTCGACGGCTCGCCGACGATCGTCTCCTCGGTCGACCCGATCCCGAAGGCGCCCTCCGAACGGGAGGCGACGATGATCGACCCCGACGACGGCGCGGCGATGGAGCCCGTCCTCGAGGAACTACAGCCGTTCGCGGGAGGTGACTGATTATGACGCTCGATCCAAACGAGTACGCGGCCGACGAACTGGGCGAGGAACTCGAGACGCTCGACGACCTCGACGAACTGCAGGCGGTGCTGGAAGCCGAACAGGCGGGGAAGGACCGGAAGACCGCCCGCGAGGCGATCCACCGTCGGCTCGAGGCGGTCGGCGACGCGGGCGACGGCGAGGGACTCGAGGGGGACACCGAGACGGAAGGCGAGTACGAGGAGACGGCGGAAGACGTCGGCGAAGACGCGGAGGGCGAGGAAGCGGACGAGGTCGACGAGGACGCGGACGACGGCGAGAGCGACGAAGAGCAGGAAGACGACGATCTTTCCCATCCGACGCGGGACAAAAAACACGTCAGGGCGCTCGACGGCGGCGAGTACGCCGACATGTGGGTGTTCTGCGAGACTCAGCAGGGAGAGCTGCTCGAGGTCTCGCGGGAGATGCTCGGCAAGGCCCGGGGGTTGATGGATCAGTTCGAGGACGACTACGGAACCGAGGAGCGCGTCGTCGCCTTCCTGATGGGCGATGACTGCGAGGACCTGGCCGAGGAGACGATCGCCTACGGCGCCGACGTCGCGGTCTACCACGACGATACTCGTCTCGAGCGGTTCCTGCACAAGCCCTACACCGAGATCGCGGCCCATATGGCCCGCGGACAGGGGACCGTCGAGAGCACCGACTGGCGCGAGTACGACGAGCCCCGGTACGTCCTGTTCCCGGCGACGAACAACGGTCGGGACCTCTCGGCGAAGGTGCAGGCCGAACTCGACTCCGGGCTCGCCTCCGACTGTTCGGACCTCTACATCGAGGAGAACGAGGTTTCCAATCCGGTGAAGACCGGCGAACCGGGCGTCAAGAAGACCTTCGAGAAGGTCCTGCATATGAAGCGCCCGGACTTCTCGGGGTTCGAGTACTCGACGATCCTCTGTCTCGACAACCCCGGTCGGGACTTCCATCCGCAGGGCGCCTCGATCATCCCGGGTAGCTTCGACCCGATCGAACCCGACTACGACCGAGAGGGGCTCGTGATCGAGCACGACATGGAGCTCGAGGACGACTGGTTCCGCGTCGAGATCAGCGAGCACGACCGGCTCGAGGCCGGGATCGACCTCGCCGGACACGAGGTGATCGTCTGTCTAGGTCGGGGGATCGCCGACGACCCCACCGGAGGAATGGAACTGGGGCTCGACCTCGTCGACGCCTTCGAGGACGCCGAACTGGGTATTACGCGGGGGATCGTCACCTCGGCCTACCAGTTCGAGGGCCACGTCGAGGAGTACTCGAAGGAGGAGCGCCAGATCGGCGAGACCGGTCAGGTCGTTGCGCCCGACCTCTACATCGCCGCGGGTGTCTCCGGAGCGGTCCAGCACAAGGTCGGGATGGACGAGTCGGACACGATCGTCGCGATCAACACCGAGCCGGATGCGCGGATCCGGGACTTCAGCGACTACTACATCGAGGGCGACCTGTTCGAAGTTCTGCCCAGGCTCACCGCAGCCATCGAGTCGGGCGAGACGAGACTCGAGGCCGTCGCCGACGGAAGCGGAGGTGAGGAGCGATGAGCGCGACCGACGGCGGGTCGACCGACCGTGAACACTACGAGGCGGTTGTCGTCGGCTGCGGCCCCGGCGGCGCCGCCGCGGCCGCCAGGCTCGCGGAACACGGCGTCGAGACGCTCGTCCTCGAACGGGGCGTCGAAGCCGGCTCGAAGAACGTCTCCGGCGGGCTGATCTACGCCGAGGACTCCGCACCGTACACGATCGACGACCTCTTCGAGGGCTTTCGCGAGGCGGCCGCCGAACGCCCCATCACCGACTACCGGATCCACAACATCGCCGGCGACAAGGTCAAGACCTACGACCTGACCGACCTCCACGAGCACGACACCGACTGGTGTGACGCCGTGCTCCGCCGGGAGATGGACTCGTGGCTCCAGCGCCGGGTCCACGAGAAGACCAGCGAGACGGGCGGTGGCGTCCTCACGAACGTACGGGTAAACGGCCTCCTTCGGGAAGGGGGAGAGATCGTCGGCGTCACCTGCGACGAACTGGACCCGATCGAGGCCGACCTGATCGTCGCGGCCGACGGGGTCAACTCCGAGCTGGCCCGCGAGGCCGGCCTCATGGACTGGGAGGAACCCGACGAGTGGTTCCAGAGCGTCAAGGCCGTCGTCGATATGGATCCCGAAGCGGTCAACCACCGGTTCGGCGTCGACGACGACGAGGGTATCGCCCACCTGTTCTCGGGCGACCTCTTCAAGGGCGTCCGCGGTGGGGGCTTTCTCTACACGAACGCCGAGTCGCTGTCGATCGGGACCGTCTTCCACCTCGACAGCCTCGTCGCCGAACGGGCCGAACCCCACGAGCTGCTCGACGCCCTGTTGACCCACCCCGTGATGGCCCACTGGATCGGCGACGGGTACGACGAACGCGAGTACGCCGCGAAGCTCGTCCCGGACTCGAAGAAGGTCGCTCACCGCGAGCCCTACCGGGATCGCTTGGTGCTGGTCGGGGACGCCGCCGGTCAGATGCAGGCCCAGGGGCCGATCATCAAGGGGATGAACCACGCCGTCACCGCCGGGGCGCTCGCCGCCGACGCCTTCGCGATCACGCGAGGCAACGCCGATCCCGAGGCCGCGGGTCGGCGCTACGCGAAGCTCCTCGAGGACTCGGGAACGATGGCCAAGCTCCGACCCAAGCAGTACGAACTCGCCCGGACCGTCGGCGAGCGCGAGACAGTCACGAACGTCGTGGATCGGGTTCTCGAGTCGCCGATCGGCAGTCTCGCGCTCGGAAACCCAGTCGCAGACCGGGTCCTCGAGCGGGCGTACAACTCGCCGTTCCTGGTGTCGATGCTTCCCGACACCCGAACCGGGTACACGACGCTGCCGACGGTGATCGGCGAGAAACGCGGAAAGAGCATCCGCTGGAAGAACGACGCCGAACCGCCGAGCCTCGAGGAACGGATCGGCGAGCTCACCTACGACACCGACGTCGGCAACCCCCACATCGAACTGCTCGACGAGTCGACCGAGGCCAGCGGGGCCGCCGTCTACGCCTGCCCCGTCAGCGCCGAGGAGTTCGGCGGGGGCTGTTACCGCACGGAACGGGTGAAGACGAACGGCGACGAGGAGACCCTCGTCAGCCTCGACACCCAGCCCTGCGTCGAGTGTGGGACCTGCGCCATCGTCGCCGACACCGCCTGGGAACACCCCCGCGGCGGAAAGGGCGTCGAGTACCGCGAGGGCTGATGAGCCGGTACGGTCCCAGGATCGCCGCGCTCGCCCGCCGAGCCGAGCGCGACCGGGCGGCTCTCGAGAAGGAGGATTCGGCGGCCGACCCCGAGGACACCCGCGACTACCTCCGCGAGGGAGCGGGCCAGGCGATCTGGTGTTACGTCGAGGCTCGGACCGGCGGACGACTCGTCGCGTTCTCGGAAGCCGAGTTCGCGGCCCTCGAGCGGGCGATGAACGACTGGCTCGAGTGTTACGCGCGGTGTTACGGCGTCGAGCTCGAGGCCGAGTTTACGGTTCGACAGGCCGCCGAGGTGTTACTCGAGACGCGAAACGTCGTCGACACGGCGCAGCTGCTGACGGGCGTGCCGGAGCGGCGAAACCGATCGACGAGCGCGAGTCGGTAGTCGCTGGCGCGTCGAGGCCACGGCCCGTCGACGGCACTTCGAGTATCGGCTCGAGCGGACCGAACGTCCGTCAGTCGGAACCGGTCGCCCCGATCGTCGACCGGTCGCCGGTCTCGCCGTTCCACCGGGCGTACAGCTCGTATCGAACCTTCGACCGTGGCTCCGAACCGTGCCGCCAGGTGATCGTCGTCTCGTCCTCGGTGACCGCGGTCGCAGCCCGGATGGTTCCACCCGCCGCCCTGACCTCGATGAGGTCGACCGTATCAGGGTCGGTCTCGAGGAGGACGCTGATCCCGAAGCCGGTCCCCGAATCCGCCGTGAGGCGTTCGGATCGAACCGTCAGTTGACTGATCGCCTCGGTCTCGAACGGCGTCTCGTTCGGGAACGAACACTCCGTGCTCGACTCACTCGACGCTCGTCCGAGACAGCCTCCGGTTACAGCGGCAGCAACGGTTGTGCTACCGCCGAGTATGCGACGTCGACTAACGGATCGGAGCTCGACCGTCTAACAACGGGAATGCCTCCGCTCTCAATATGAAATTCCGCCTGCGTGTCGTTTCCAGGAAGCGGAGCGTGGGAGCGAGTTAGTAGATGAGTTCGTCGTCGTTCTCGACCATGTACAGCGTACGGGCGGCGATGTTGACCGCGTGATCGCCGACCCGCTCGAGATCCCGAATCGTCAACAGCAGGCGCGAGACATCCTGGAGGATTCGTTCGACCTCGTCCGGGGTGTCGAGCTCGCGCTCGATCAGGTCCCGGACGACGATCCCGCTGGCGCGCTCGGCGAAGTGGTCGACGTCGTCGTCGCGCTCCGCGAGCTCCCGGCAGGCGTCGGTATCTTCTTCGTCGTACGCGAGCATCGCGTCCTCGATCATCTCGAGGGTGAGCTCGCCCATCGCCTGGACGTCGACGTCGGGGAACCGGTCGTGTTCGGCCTCGTGGGTGTACTCGCCGAGATTGACCGCGAGATCGCCGATCCGCTCTAAGTCGGTGATGATCTTGAACGTCGAGGCGATAAACCGCAGGTCGCTGGCGACGGGTTGCTGGAGTGCGAGCAGCTCGATACACTCCTGCTCGAGCTTGAGGTACAGCTCGTTGACCTCGCGGTCGCCCTCCATCACTTCGTCGGCGAGTTGCGTGTCCTTCTGCTCGAGGGCGGACAGCCCCATCCGGAGCCGCTCCATGACGACCTCGCTCATGTAGAGGACGTCCTCGCGGAGTTCCCGGAGTTTCTCCTGATACGACTTTCTGGCCATACCAGACACAGTTCGTCCCGTCTTGATGTAGCTTGCGCCTGGGATACCGCCGTCTCGGCCGTGAACCGAAGCGTACGGGACCGAGTCGCGCGGTCTCGATCCCGTGAAACAGGTCGTTTCCGATATCAGCCCGGAGAGGACTCGTAGGCCGGTACGACGGCGTGAAACGAAATCGTTCGGAACGCATGAAGTAGTGCTTAATTGAGCGAACGCTCATGTAAACAGTGGCAATCGAAACCGACGAGAGACTACAGCGGTACCTGGAAGACGATCTCGGAACCTGCCGCGACGCCGAGCTCGAGGCGCTGGCAGAGAACGCCGACGAGACGTGATACCGGATCGTCCGCCTGCTCCTCGTGCCCGGCGACGAGCTCTGTGTCTGCGAGATCGCGCCGTTGATAGACATCAGTCAGAGCGCGATCAGTCACGCGCTTTCGCGGCTCCAAGACGCCGGTCTCGTTACCAGACGGAAGGACGGAAAGTGGCGAAAGTACGAGGTCACGCGCTCGACCGGACGCGGTAGTTCAACTTGCCCTTTCGTGGCAGCGCGGGCTCGACCCCGTCGCGCTTCGCGGAGTCGCCGACCATCGATAAGGCGGCGAAAACGTCTCGCCTCGGTGTCGAACCGATCGACCTAATTCTCGGTCCGTGGTCTTCGCCTGATCCCTCGAGAAGCGCCGGAGGACCAGTAGAGAAGTTCTTCATTCGATACCCGCTCGAGAGGCTCACTTCCTGTTGGAGGTAGACACAGCTACGCCGGGCTACTACGGCACAAGACGGACGGACAGATTTATGAATGAGGCTTCACTCATATGAGCTGTGTCTAAAATGAATAGCGACCAACCGACGCGAAGCAGAGACGAATCGAGTCCCGCGGAACCACCCATCGTCACCCAGCCGAGCTCGAGCGGCCGACGTCAGCGCGCGACTGGAACGCACACCGGAGCGTTCGGCCAGCGGACGGGCCGCTCGGATCTGGTGTTTCTCGAGGGAATCCTGCCGACCGAAGGGAATCGCGCCCGAAGCGACGATCCGATCGACGCCCAGACCGAACGGTGTCTCGACCGGCTCGAGGCGGTGCTAGCCGGTTACGGGCTCGGCCTCGAGGACGTGATGCGCGTTCGGGTGCAGCTAACCGACCTCGAGTCGCGGGACGTCGTCGATCAGGTGTACGAAGCCCGGTTCGACGGGGAGTACCCGCCGCGGACGACGACCGGCGTCTGCGAACTCCCGGGTGGCGCGGGGGTCCAACTCGAGGTCGTCGCAGCCGACGAGTAAGTCGTATTCGAGAGTTTTCAATCGATGTATATCGTATCCGACGGAACGAGGGGCGGATTGAGAGCAGAACATCACAGCACAGCCGGAGGCGTCGACGAATGAGCGATCACGAACACGGTCCCGACTGTGGCTGTCCGAACTGTGGTGATCCGCGGTCGATGGATTTTCTCGATAAGTACCTGACAGTTTGGATTTTCCTCGCGATGGGAATCGGCGTCGGCCTCGGCTACGTCGCGCCCGGCATCGTCGATCCGATCCAGGAGTACCACCTCGTCGAGATCGGGCTGATTGCGATGATGTATCCGCCACTGGCGAAGGTCAACTACGGACGGCTGCCGCGGGTGTTCAGCGCGTGGCGAGTGCTCAGTCTCAGCCTTATCCAGAACTGGCTGATCGGGCCGACGCTGATGTTCCTGCTGGCCGTGATCTTCTTCAGCGGGCTCGTCCCGCCGTTCCCGGCCCACCCCGAGTACTTCCTCGGCCTGATCTTCATCGGAATGGCCCGCTGTATCGCGATGGTGCTGGTCTGGAACGACCTTGCGGACGGCTCGAGCGAGTACGCCGCCGGACTCGTCGCGTTCAACAGCGTCTTTCAGATCGTTACCTACGGAGTGTACATCTGGTTCTTCGCGCTGTTTTTGCCCCCGCTATTGGGCATGGACGCGCTCGTGGCCGGCATCGGCACCTTCGACATCACCGTCACCCAGGTGTTCTGGGCAATCGCGATCTTCCTCGGAATCCCGTTCGCTGGCGGGATCCTGACCCGATTCGGCGGCGTTCGATCGAAAGGTGAGGAGTGGTACGAGGAGAAGTTCGTCCCGAAAATTAGCCCCGTCACCCTACTCGCGTTGCTGTTCACCGTCGTCGTCATGTTCGCAACCCAGGGCGAGAATATCCTCGCTCAACCCGGAGACGTCGTCTGGATCGCCGTTCCGTTGACGATTTACTTCGTCGTCATGTTCCTCGTGAGCTTCGCGATGGGACGGGGGATCGGCGCCGACTACTCCACGACGACGGCCATCGGCTTTACCGCCGCCTCGAACAACTTCGAACTCGCCATCGCCGTTGCCGTTGCGGTCTTCGGCGTCGGCTCCGGCGTGGCGTTCGCGACCGTCATCGGGCCGCTGATCGAAGTCCCGGTGTTGCTTGCGCTGGTCAACGTCGCGGTCTACTTCCAGCAGAAGTTCGACTGGGCCGGCTACGAGACCGGGCAGTTGACCGAACCGATGGCGACGATCGACGACTCGACACCGGAGACGGCCACCGACGACGACTGAACCCATGACGATCCAGACACTCCTGATTCCGACCGACGGTAGCGACCGAGCAACGGCCGCTGCACGACGCGGGTTCGATCTCGCGGCGCAGCTCGAGGCAACGGTTCGCGTCCTCTCGGTTGCGGACAGCAGCATCGCGACCGGAGCCGGCTACTCGGGTGACTCCGCATCGATCCGCGAGCGGCTCCGCGAAACGGCAGCTGAACGAGCTGAGAGCCTTCGAGCGGATGCTGAGGAGCGCGGTCTCGAGGCGACGGCCGCGGTTCGAGAGGGCATTCCGGCCAGCGAGATCGCCGACGACGCCGACGAACACGCCGACGCCGTCGTTATGGGGACGGCCGGCCGCGGTGTCGTCGTGCGTGCCGTCGTCGGTAGCGTCGCCGACAAGGTCGTGCGAACCGCGCCAGTTCCGGTCGTGACGGTGACTCCGGACGCGGCGAGTGTCGACGAGCGAGAGCGGACGGTCGACGACCTCCTCCTCCCGACGGACGGAAGCGACACCGCCGAGGCGGTCGTCCGGCAGGGGCTCGACCTCGCAGCACAGTTCGGGGCGACCGTCCACCTTCTGACGGTCGTCGACGACGACCACCTGGAAACGCGCTCACTTCTCGGCGAGGACGACGACCCGGACGAGCTCGTCGCACGCGCCGGCGAACGCCACACCGAACTCGTTTCCGCGGGCCGAGACCGCGGCCTCGAGGTCGTGACGGCGACGACGAACGGCGACCCGGCCGAAGAGATCGTCGACTACGCCGACCGCGAAGGGGTCGGCCTGATTGCGATGGGGACGGCCGGACGCGGCGGGTTCGAGCGGTTCGTCGTCGGAAGCGTCACCGATGCGGTCGTCAGAACGGCACCGGTTCCGGTACTGACGGACCGACCGACCGAGTAAAAAGGCGAGACCGCCGACCGAATTCGGCAGGGATGGTCAGCCGAACTTGCCGGTGATGTAGTCCTCGACGCGGTCGCTCTGGGGGTTTTCGAAGATCTTGTTCGTGTCGTCGAACTCGACGAGGTGGCCCCCGGTGAGGAAAACGGCGGTCTTGTCGGAGATGCGGGCCGCCTGCTGCATGTTGTGGGTGACGATTACGACGGTGTACTCCTCGGCGAGTTCCTCGACCAAGTCCTCGATCTTCGAGGTCGCAACCGGGTCGAGCGCCGAGGCGGGCTCGTCCATCAGGACGACCTCCGGGTCGGTCGCGATCGCGCGGGCGATACAGAGACGCTGCTGTTGCCCGCCGGAGAGGTCGAGCCCGCTCGAGTCGAGCTGATCTTCGACCTCGTCGATGAGCGCCGCGCGTTCGAGGGCCTGGTGGACTTTCTCCTCGACGTCGTCGTCTTTCCCCTGGACGCGCAGGCCGTAGGCGACGTTGTCGAAGATCGATTTGGGGAAGGGGTTGGGTTTCTGGAACACCATCCCGATCTTCCGGCGCAGGGCGACGGGGTCGACGTCCTTATCGTAGATGTTTTTCCCGTGGAAGTAGAGGTCGCCCTCGACGCGGGCAACGTCGATCAGGTCGTTCATCCGGTTGATCGAGCGGAGGAAGGTCGACTTCCCACAGCCAGAGGGACCGATCAGCGCGGTAACACCCTGCTCGGGGATGTCCATATTGATCTCGTTGAGGGCCTGTGTATCCCCGTAGAAGACGTCGAGGTCGCGGGCCTCGATCACGGCGTCGTCGACGCGGGGCGTCCCGAGCGGCCTATCGGATGCCGACATCTCGGCGCTACCGCTCGAGGTCGGTTGGGTCTCCTCGCTCTCCGATACGGCAACGTCCGATTGTCCGGCCTCGGCGGTCATATCCGTTGTCTCGGCATTCGCTCTGAGGGGGTTACGTGTTTCGAAACGGCTCCCGATAGTATGTTTGAGCCTGTCGAGCTGACCGATCGTTTCGTCCGTCATCGGGTCGTTCGAGGAGGAGGTCGCCTAAATACCATGCTATGACAACTATATAGAGCTATAGCGACAACGGGTGTCGAACCCGACCAGGGTCAGGATCGCGGATCGTACTTGTTACGGATCAGGATCGCGCTCAGGTTCATGAGCAGGAGGATCGTCAGCAGGACGACGATCCCGGCCGCGGCGGCGTGGTGGAACTCGGTCTGAGGACGCGCCGCCCAGTCGAAGATCTGCATCGGCATCGCGCTGAACGGGCTCAGGAGGCCGTCGGGTGCGGTGAGCATCGTGGTCGCCGCGCCGACCATAATAAGGGGGGCCGTCTCACCAATCGCCCGCGACAGCGAGAGGATCGTTCCGGTCATAATTCCGGGCAGCGCCCGTGGCAGGACGACGTCGCGGGGGACCTGCCACTGTGTTGCGCCGATGCCGTAAGCCGCGTTTCGCTGCGAGTCGGGGACCGCCCGGAGCGCCTCCTGGGTCGAAACGATGACGATCGGGAGGATGAGCAGCGTCAGGGTGAGCGCGCCGGCGAGCAACACGGCACCCAGCTGTGCGCCGCGAACGAAGACGGCCAGCCCGAGCAGGCCGTAGACGATCGAGGGGACGCCCGCCAGGTTGGCGATGTTCGCCTCGATAAACGACGTAAGGTGGTTCTCGGGTGCGTACTCCTCCAAATAGATCGCCGCGCCGACACCCAGAAAGAGCGTGAAGACGGCAGTGAGCGCGATGAGGAAGATCGAACCGACGATGGCGGGATAGATTCCCGCGCCGCGGATACCGCCCAGGAAGTTGTCCGGCGACTGTGTCGGCGGATACACCAGGAAGTCCCAGGTCAGCCAGCCCCAGGCCTCGATTATGACGTCGGCGAGCAGGAGGACCAGCGCGGCGACGCCGACCAGCGCCGAGCCGAGGCAGACGCCGACGAACACGCGACCGATCGTCCGCTTTCGCTCGATGTCGTCCATACCCTCGGTAAACGGGTTCTCGGATTCGGTGCTCATTGGTACTCCTCCCGGTAGCGCGATTTGACCCACATACTGAACAGGTTCAGCGACAGCGTCATGGCGAACAGCGTCAGCCCGACGGCGAAGAGGCTCTGATAGCCGACCGACCCCGCCGAAGCGTCACTGATGGCGATATCGACCATGAACGCGGTCATCGTCTGCATCTCGTCTAAAACGTTCGTCGTGATCTGCGGACTGTTCCCCATCGCGAGCGCGACGATCATCGTCTCGCCGATCGCCCGCGAGAGCGCGAGGATGTACGAGGCGATGATTCCCGACAGCGCCGCCGGGACGACGACGCTCGTCGACACCTCGAACTTCGTCGCGCCGAGCCCGTAGGCGGCGTTTCGGAGCTCGTCCGGCACCGAACTCATCGCGTCCTCGCTCAGGCTCGAGACCATCGGGATGATCATGATCCCGACGACGAGCGACGCCGACAGCGCGTTGAACGTCCCCGTTTCGGGAAAGACGCGCTGGATCACCGGCGTCACGAACGAGAGGGCGAAGAAGCCGTAGACGATCGTCGGGACCCCGGCCAGGATCTCGAGCGTCGGCTTCAAAATCTTCCGGACGCGGCGGTCGGCGTACTCGCTCAGATAGATCGCGGTCGCCGTTCCGAGCGGGATCGCGACCAGCGCGGAGCCGATCGTGACGACCATCGTCCCCCAGACCAGCGGGAGGACACCGAAGCTCGGCTCGTGGGCGACCGGATACCATTCGGTTCCGGTGAAGTACTCGATCAGCGAGACGTCGCTGAAGAAGCCGTAGGAGCCAAACAGCAGGACGGCGAAGATGCCGATCGTCGTGAGGACCGTGACGAGGGCACACGAGAGGAAGATCCACCGCGTGATATCGTTCATTCGACTTTCGAGGTCCCCACCGGCGTCGGAGAGATCGGGGGCGTCCGATTTCGTGCTCATCGGGCGACCTCCTGGATGGCTTCCTCGAGCGTCTCCCGACTCTCCTCGACGGTCTCGTCGGGGATTCCGTAGAAGCCGACCCGACGAGCCGCCCACTGGGTCCAGGTGAGCGTCTCGCCGTCCTCGACGATGTCGGCCTCTTCGGCCTCGTCGTCGATCTCGTCGAAATAAAAGCGACCGTACTCCCGGACTTCCTCCTGTTCGAGCGCGTCCCTCCGGAAGTACGCGAACAGCGGTCGAGTCAGGGGCGTGTACTCCTCCTGCTCGACAGTTTCGCGCTCGGGCAGCACGCAGCCGTCGCCGTCGTCGACGGCGATCAGCTTCAGGTCGTCCTCGTTCTCGTAGTAGTAGCCCGCGCCGCCAAAGCCGATCGCGCCGATGTCGCCCGAAACGCCTCGGATGATGACGTTCGTATCCGCGCTCGGGCTGTAGTCGTTCGTGATCGCGCCGACGTTGCCCGTGATCGCCTCCGTGAAGTAATCGAACGTTCCCGAGGCGGTGTCGCGGCCGTACCGCGAGAGCTCCTCGTCGGGCCACTCCTCGCGGATGTCGCTCCAGGTCTCGACCTCGGTGTTGGGCTCCCAGATCGCCTCGAGTTCCTCGACTGTCAGGCAGTCACACCAGTCGTTGTCCGGATGCGCGTAGATCGCCAGCCCGTCGAGGGCGACCTCGAGCCGGACCCACTCGACGCCGTTTTCCTCGCATATCGGTTCTTCGTCGTCCTCGGAGATGGTCCGACTTGCGTTCTGCACCTCGGTCGACCCGTTGCAGAACTGCTGGAAGCCGGCCCCGGTTCCCGACCCGCGGACGGGGACGATTACGTCGTTGTGCTTCCACATGAACTCCTCCGCGACGGACGCGGAGTGGGGAAGTACCGTATTGCTTCCGTCGACCCTGATCTCGCCGGATAGATCGCTCTCCTCCCCGTGTACGATACATCCAGCCAGCCCGGACAGGCCCGCGCTCGAGGCACCGAGTAAGAACCGGCGGCGAGAAACCGCCTCGCCGAAACTGGCTGTCGGCTCGTGTCCCATCACTGTCTCCTATCGGAGATAGCGTCTAAGTACCCTACTATGTTTACTATATACTGCTATGTTCGGCACGGTTTCACAGTGTTGTAAGAAACCGAATACGCGCGTAGAAGCCTTATAGGCTAACATATATGCTTCTACGACTCGCTCGAGCTCTCTATAGAGGTAAGTTGCGTTTATCTTCCCTCGGCGAAAACCGGTGGGTATGGAGACGCGAAAGGTCCAGGTGACGGGGGGGTCTACGTACACCGTTTCGCTCCCGAAGAGCTGGGCGACCGACAACGGGATCGGCGCGGGAACGACGGTAGAGTGCTATCCGGAGGATGATTCCCTCCTCCTGACGCCGGCAAGCGAGACCGACCGCCAGGAAGGGACCCTCGACGTCTCGGATCTCGAGGGCGAGCGCCTCACCCGGGCGGTAATGACGATGTACGTCAGCGGGTTCGACATCATCCGCCTCGAGGCGACTCGGATCACGACCGACCAGCGCCGGGCGATCCGGGACGCGACCCAGAGCCTCGTCGGCGTCGAGGTCCTGGAGGAGACGACCGACAGCGTCGTCATTCAGGACCTGCTCGACTCCTCGGAGCTGTCGATCGTCAACGCCGTCTCCCGGATGCGCCTGATCGCCACCTCGATGCTTTCCGACGCCGTCACCGCCCTCGTCGAGAACGACGACGACATCGCCCAGGACGTCATCGAGCGCGACGACGACGTCGACCGGCTCTGGCTGGTCGTCTCGCGGATCTTCCGCGCCACGCTTCGTTCGCCCAGGGCCGCCGAGGAGCTCGGCGTCCCCCGGGAGGACTGTTTCGACTTCCACTCGAGCGCCCGCCAGCTCGAGCGGGTCGCCGACCACGCCGCCAAGATCTCCAACCTCGCGCTCAAACTCGATGCGATCCCCGAGGACGTCGCCGAGGCACTGATCGCCTTGCGGACCGACGCCGCCGACGTCCTCGAGAAGGCGATGGACGCGCTGTTCGCCGACGAGACCGACGAAGCCAACCGGCTCGGCCACGCGGCCCACGAGGCGGTCCTCGACATCGACGAACACACCCGTTACATCGACGACATCCTCCGGGACCTCGAGCCGGTACAGGCCCAGTCGCTGGGGCTGATCGTCGACTCGCTATCCAGAAGCGCCGACTACGGCGGCAACATCGCCGAGACGGCGTTACAGAAGGCGGCACCGCGTCCCTGATACGGTCTGCTGTAACGATTTACCGGTGATCGCAGGACGGTCGCGGTTGCACGGAACTGAGTTACAGCAGTCCGTATGGGTCCAGTCTCTGCTCGATCCGCGGCCCCACACCATCGTCCTCGGTACGGACCCGTACTGCCTGAACGTGACGGGTACGGAGGGATCGGTATTACAACTAGCAATCGCTTTCTTCCGACCTCGCCTCCGAACGGACGTGGCACTCGGTGCCAGAGCGACCATGCACGAATCCACAACTCCTGACAACGGAACGGGCCGCGGGCGATCGACCGGCGCTGGCTCCTCGAGACCGACGACGGAGCGGCTCGCGGCCGTCGTCGTCAGCGAGGAGAACCAACCGGATCGGCGGACCGTCTACCCGGCCAATCGTTCGAACGCGGTGACGCGGACGGCGTGGCTGACGGCGAACGCAAGCGACTTCGTCGACCTCGAGGAGTGGCGGTGATCCGTTCCGTCTCTCGGCGCCGTCGCTACGCGAAGCGAGTATCCGAGAGAACGGTTGTGCAGACTACTCGAGGAGAACGGCGTTGACCTGACCGGTCTGGCCGGGTCGGGACGTCACGCGGGCCTGACCCTCGGAGGTCTCGACGACGGCGCCCTTCGTGATGATATTCCGTCGGACGTAGTTCGGGTTGGCGTCGTTCTCGACGACGTCCTCGATCTCCGCGGTGACGGTCTCGCCGCCCTTGTTGACGCTTGCGACGTTCGTCGCGAGGGCGCGGGTCTTCGTGTTGCTACCGCGGACGTCGACGACGCGGAATCGGGGCTCGCCGACCTGGGTCTCGGTCGGCAGTCGACCGAGTTCGTTCTTGCGGCGCTTCCGGACGTTCTTCAGTCGGCCACCGGTTCGCTTGCGCGTGGAGCGTCCCTGGTTTTGCATACCCGGACAACGGCCCGGCGGATACTTGAATCCACGCTTTCGGATCGAGCGCCGATTTCGCCCGGCTGACGCTCACTCCTCGGGGACCAGACAGTAGGCGTGGCCCGGCTCCTCGAGGATCGTCTCCTCGTCGTCGTCCCAGTAGTTCGTAAACACGCCCCGTTCGGCGTAGTAGATCCGACCGTCGTGGGGAACCGGCGCGCTCGTGACGTGGCCGCGGTTCTGTACCCGCCAGCGCCGTTCCCCGGTCTCCTTGTCCAGTGCGTACAGATGCGAGTCGTAGGAGCCGACGAGGATGGTTCCGGCGGTGGCGGTCACCGCGCCGATGATCGAGCCGTTGACGTCGGTCGACCACAGCTCCTCGCCGGTCTCGCAGTCGATCGCGTAGACGTGGTCGTCGTTGCTCCCGGTGTAGACGACGTCCTCCTCGGGATCGAGCGCGGGGTTGGCCATCGAGCGGTTCTCGAACTCGAAGGTCCACTCCTCGGTGCCGTCCTCGAGGTCGAGGCAGTGAAAGCGCTCGTCCCAGGAGCCGACGTAGCCGTAGCCGTCGTGGGCCGCGATCGTCCCCTTGATCTCCGCGCCGAGGTTGAACTCGCCGTCGGCCTTTGCCTCGCCGTCGGGGCCGTCCTCGCCGCCGGTCTGGTACTCCCAGGCGAACTCGAGCGAGGGGAACTCCCAGCAGTAGACGACGCCGTCGTTCGAGCCCGCACAGATCCGACCCGTCTCGAGGTCGACGGTCGGCGAGGGGTGGGGCTGTCCCCAGATGCGGTCGTCGTGCCAGGTGGGTTCACCCGTCGCCGCGTCGAACGTCCACAGCGCACCCGAGGAGGGGCTGCCGTACTCGGCGATCACGTACAGCGTCCCGTCGTAGTAGGCCGGGCTCGAGCCGATCGCCAGCGTCCCCTCGAGTTCGTGGGCGCGGGTTCGCCAGACGATCTCGCCGGTCTCGACGTCGATCGCGTACAGATCGCCGTCGTAGCCGCCGATGTAGGCGGTGTCGTCGACGATCGCCGGCGAGCCGTGAAAGCCCAGATCCGTCGCCCCCGTTTCGGTCAGCCAGCGGGGTTCGCCCGAGGGCTGGACGCCGTGGACGAAGCCCGTATCACCGGCGATCACGATCGTCTCGCCGTCGGGGGTCGGCAGCGGGCTCGACTTCGCCGCGGTGTGGCCGACGTTGTTGATCGGGAACGACCAGTTGACGCTGACCGAGTCGGGGACGGTCTCGTCGGGAAAGTAGCCGAGTCGACGCAACCCGCGCCGGAACATCGTCACGTCGTCGTCGGGGTGAGTTGCGTACGACGAGACGTCGTCTGCGACGTCCGGGTCGCCGCCGTTCGTGGCGGACTCGTCGTCGTCCGTCGGCTCCCACAGGGCACAGCCCGCGAGCCCTGCGGTCGCGGCGACGCCCGCGGTCTGGAGGAACCGTCTGCGAGGACGCGCGTCGGTCGATGCAGCGGAGTCGGAGTTGGCGAGCGGAGACTGGGATCGGTGTGGCATGGCGGGACGCTCTGTGAAAATTCGATGGATCGGGGCCACAAAAGAATCTCGGTGTTCGGCCTCGCGGTCGCGAACTCGAGCGCGGACCGGACCGCGAGCGGGGTTTCTCGCCGTTCGACTACTCGTCCTGTTGGGCGTCGACGACCGCCACGCCCGCCAGGTTGACGATGTCCTTGACCTCGTCGCCCCGCTGGAGGACGTGGACGGGTTCGTCCATGCCGACGAGCATCGGGCCGATCGCCTCCGCGCCGCCGAGGCGCTGGAGCAGCTTGTAGCCGATGTTACCCGCCTCGAGGTTCGGGAAGACGAGCACGTTCGCGGGCTCCTCGAGTTCGGAGAAGCCGTAGGTGCCCTCGAGGATCTCCTCGACGACGGCGGTGTCGGCCTGCATCTCGCCGTCGACGGGGAAGTCGACCTCGGGGTCGTCCTGGAGCCGGGCTGCGGCCCGACGGGGTTTGCGGGTGCCCTCGTTGTTGACGCTGCCGAAGTTCGAGTACGACAGCAGGGCCGCGCGGGGCTCGACGTTGAACCGGCGGGCGAGCTTGCCGGTCTGTTTGGTCACCTCCTCGAGGACGTCCGCGTCGGGGTTCTGGTTGACCGTCGCGTCGGCGATGAAGATCACGCGGTTCTTGAACGTCAGCATGTAGACGCCGGCCGCGTAGTCGACGTCGTCGGCGGTGCCGATCACCTGCAGCGGCGGTCGCAGCGCGGAGGGGTAGTGATAGGAGAGGCCGGTCAGCAGGGCGTCCGCGTCCCCCTGCTCGACCATCACGCTACCGAAGTAGTTCGAGTCGGTGGCGATCAGCTCGCCGGCTTCGGTTCGAGTGATCCCCTTTCGCTGGCGCAGCTCGTGCAGTCGGTCGGCGTACTCCTCGTAGTCGCCGACCGCGGGGTCGGCGACCTGGGGCTCGAAGTCGAGTCCGAGGTTCGCGGCCGTCTGGCGGATCTCGCTCTCGTCGCCGATGAGGATCGGCATCGCGATCCCCTGCTCCTGGATCTGGTAGGCCGCCCGGATCATCTTCTCGTTCTCGCCCTCCGCGAGCGCGACCCGCTTGGGGTCGCTCTTGGCCTTGTTCAGCACGACCCGCATCATCTCGCGGGACTTGCCCAGCCGGGCCTCGAGCTGTTCTTCGTACTCCTCGAGGTCGATCTCGGTGCGGGCCGCGCCGCTGTCCATCGCCGCCTCGGCGACAGCGGGTGCGACCCGGAACAGTACGCGAGGGTCGACCGGCTTCGGAATGATGTAGTCGGGGCCGTACTGCAGCGGCTCGTCGCCGTAGGCCTTGACGACGGCGTCGGGGACGTCCTCGCGGGCGAGCTGGGCGAGCGCCCGGGCGCAGGCGACTTTCATTTCCTCGTTGATCTCGGTCGCCCGGACGTCGAGGGCGCCGCGGAAGATGAAGGGGAAGCCGAGCACGTTGTTGACCTGGTTCGGGTAGTCAGAACGGCCCGTCGCCATGATGACCGTGTCGTCCCGGGCGGCCTTCGCCTCCTCGTAGCCGATCTCGGGATCGGGGTTGGCCATCGCGAAGATGATCGGATCCTCGTTCATCGAGCGGACCATCTCCTGGGAGACGATCCCGCCAGCTGAGAGGCCGACGAGGACGTCGGCGCCCTCCATCGCGTCCGCGAGGCCGCCCTCCGGCAGGTCGCGGGCGAACTCCCGCTTGTACTCGTTGACGTCGCCGGCCGCGGCGCGCTCCTCGGTGATGATGCCCGTGGAGTCACACATCGTGATGTTCTCCCGTCGAACGCCCAGCGAGACGTAGAACCGGGCGGAGGCGATCGCGCTCGCGCCCGCCCCCGAGAAGACGACCTCGAGGTCCTCGAGCTCTTTGCCCGCGATGTCGGCGGCGTTGACGAGCGCGGCCCCGGAGATGATCGCGGTGCCGTGCTGGTCGTCGTGGAAGACGGGGATATCCATCTCCTCCCCGAGCCGTTCCTCGATGGTGAAACACTCGGGCGCCTTGATGTCCTCGAGGTTGATCCCGCCGAACGTCGGCCCCATCATCTTCGTAGCCGTGATGAGCTCCTCGGGGTCGGCCTCGTCAAGTTCGATGTCGAAAACGTCGATGTCGGCGAACCGCTTGAACAGGACACCCTTCCCCTCCATGACCGGTTTGGACGCCGCTGCACCGATGTCACCGAGGCCTAACACCGCCGACCCGTTCGAGACGACCCCGACGAGGTTCCCCTTTGCAGTGTAGGTGTACGAATCCGCCTCGTCGTCGGCGATTTCCATACACGGAGCGGCGACGCCGGGCGAGTACGCGAGCGAAAGATCCCGTTGTGTATTCGTCGGTTTCGTCGTCGATATTTCGATCTTTCCCGGCGGATCCGTCCGATGATACTCCAGTGAGTCCTCGTCGAGTCCCATACCGGTGGGACTGTGGGGCACTACTAAAAACAATGTGAAAGGCACAATCGACGATCGTCGAACCACCGCTCGAGCGCGACGAGGCCGTCGCGTTCGCGGAGTCGACCGTTTTATACGCACCGCTCCAGTGGGTTGGGTATGGACGTCGCGCTTGGTGGGACGTTCGACCCCGTTCACGACGGTCACCGTCGGCTGTTCGAACGGGCGTTCGAACTCGGGGACGTAACCGTCGGACTCACGACTGACGAACTCGCGCCGAAGACTCGACACGTCGAGCGACACGTCAACTCTTTCGAGGAGCGAAAGCGAACCCTCGAGGACGAGCTCGGACCCCTCGCCGAGGAACACGATCGGGCGTTCGAGGTCCGGCCCCTCGAGGAGTCGACGGGAATCGCGACCGAACCGCAGTTCGACTACCTGGTCGTCTCACCCGAGACGATCGAGGGCGGAAAACGAATCAACGAGCTTCGACACGAGCGCGGCCACGACCCCCTCGAGATCGTCGTCGTTCCTCACGCGCTGGCCGACGACGGCGACATCATCTCGAGCACCCGCATCGTCGAGGGCGAGATCGACGAGCACGGCACCGTTCTCGAGGACGGCGCCGAACCGGAGCAGCACTGATCGCCCCCGATTCGTTCAGTCACGCCGTCAGCTTCCGTCCAGAAAGCCGACCGTTCGATCGGGTTTCGGCTCCGTATCGTACACTTACGAGCGATAGGTTCGGTGAAACGGTCCTTACCACCGGGGCGGCTCGAGTCCGGCGTCCTCGAGGAGGTCCTTCCAACGGGACTGGATCGAGAGCCGGGAGACGTCCGCGGCTTCGGCGACGTCGCCCTGGCTCCGGCCCTCGCCGGCGACCAGCGCTCCCGCGTAGAGACTCGCCGCCAGCGTCGCTCGCTTCGAGCGATCGGCATCCGGAACCTCGAGCAGGAACAGCTCCGACGCGCACGACCGCGCCTCCGTCGAGAGTTCCAGCCGGTCCGCGGCCTGCTCGAGCTCCTCGAGCCAGGGTTGGTATTCGATGCGATCCCGGGCGCTGTGCATACGCCGTTGTACCCGTTCGTTCGGAATAAACCTACGGCCCCCGTGGCGGGCTCGTCGCTCGAGCGGTAATCCCGCCACACCGGATCGGTTCGCGGTCCCAATAGCCGGCTAGGCGCGGCAACTTTCAGCTACGAACGACTCAACGAAACGGCCGTTCTCCGCGGATTTCACTAGGACGCGACTACTAAAGCCCTGTTCCGCTGAATCCTGGATCGGCGTCCGTCGCTCCGACCGGGCCGGCCGTCCGCACTCCCCATGAAAGAACCAACATGCAAGCTGGTGTGTACCGGTTGCGGCCTCGAGATGCCGTACCGGGATCGTTCCCTGGCCGAGCAGGCGGCCGAACTCCACCAGCTTCGCGACGCAGAACACGTCACCTTCATCGTTCCGCCGGACTGGTCGCCCGAGGAGCCGGTCAAACACGAGTGAGCCGGATCGACAGGTTCTTACTCGATTCGCGAAAACCAGGGAACGAGCGCGGGTAGCCAAGCTAGGCCAACGGCGCAGCGCTTAGGACGCTGTCCCGTAGGGGTCCGCCGGTTCGAATCCGGTCCCGCGCATGCTTCTCCGAGCAGTTCCGCGAGGAGAAGCATCGCGACGAGGATTCGAACCAGACGAGTCGCAGCACTCGAGCGAAGCGAGAGTGATCGTCTCGGCGTAGTTCGAATCCGGTCCTGCACAGTGGACCGCCCGCTCGAGAAGGTGGTTAGAAAACGTCGTCCGTCGTCTCCGCGTCTCTGATCGCGCCGAGTGTCGTGTATCGAAGCCCCTGCGGGTACTTCGACTCGTAGGGTATCGGTTCCTCGAGCTCAGACAGCGATCCCGGTTCGAACGTGATCACTTTCTTTCCCTCAGCAATCTTCGCCCCATCTCGGTAATCCAACGGGTCACGCAAGAGATCGGCCCCGGCCGGCTCGAGGATCTCATCGGCTCTCGCGGAATACTTCACTTCTCGAACGGCTCCCGTCACGTACATCGCGACGTACTCGAACTCGCTACCCACCCGAACGAATCCCCAGGCCTCGTTTTCCTTCAGGAAGGGGAGCCCCGACTCCCGAGTCGGAAACACCGCAACCGTCGCCGCATCGTCTCCCTCGAGTTCCGCTCGCGACACGGTCCCGGAGACACGATTCTCGAGCGGTGTGAGTTCTCCGGCCCCGTTCGTTTCTACCGACGCTGTTGCTGGCGGTTCGGTTTCGCTCGCACTATCTGTATCTGCCGTCTCCTCAGTCGAGGTCTCTTGTTCGAGCGGCGGCCCGTCGCTGGCGAACTGGCGCTGTTCGCGCAGCACTGAAACGAGGCCCTGAACGAACTCGCGTGCCTGTTCCTCGAGGGCGATCGGTAGGTCACCGATTTCACCCTCGACGGAGTCAGCAACGGCCTCGGTGACGGCGTCCTCGTTCGCTTCGAGCCGTCGAATCGCCCGATTGGTCCGAGCCACCTGTTCGGCGATCTCGTCCGCCTGTCCCGACCGAATCGACTCTTTGGAGAGGAGTTCCAGAACCGTAGGGTTCTCGGCGAGATCGTCCAGATCGAACTGGATGACCGAAACTTCCTCGCCGCCGCTTCGCTCGCGGTTTTTGGTCAGCACCTCGAACTCCTTCCCGTTCGTGAGGATCCCCCAGTCGACATCGAGTTCCTGTCGCATGTAGCTTTTCAGCTGCCGAACCTCATTTTCGGAGAGCGTCGAGTGGACGGGTTTGGCCTCGACGAATACGGCGGGTGAGCCGCCGACGAGAAGCGCGTAGTCGACTCGAGTACTGCCCGATGCCATCGGGACCGTGTACTCGAGTTCGACCTCCGTCGAGAGGAAGTCCCACCCGAGAAGTTCGAGAAACGGCTGGACGAGCCGTACCTTCGTATTTTCCTCGTCCATCTGCGGTGAGGCCTCGATGAGCTGTCGACACCGCGTCACGTAGTCGCCGACGCCGTCCCCGTCCATGTGTCGGACATACCAATCCTAATACTAATAGCGTGGCGGAATACGGAAACACGCCGTCTACAGCCAGCAATACCCCGTATCGCTTTCGTCGCTTTCCGTTCCCGCGGAAGCCACGCGTCAGACACTCCACAACGCTTATTCGCGCGGAAGCGACTTATATGAGCAATGGCCGGGTTAGACGATGTGTTCGGTGATCTCTTCTCGAGCGTCGACGCCGTTGCACTCTTTTCGCCGAGCGGATCGTACTACGAACGGTTCACCGACCTCGACGACGAAGGCGACCTCGATCTGATCGTCGTCGGGACCGAGAACGACGTCGGTGCGGAGACGTTCGTCGAGCTTCCCCTCGAGTTCGACGACGTCTCGGATCGGATCCGGTTCGGGCTCGAGGGCGCGTTCGACCAGGACATCATCGACGACGGCGACACGTTGGCTTGTGCGACGAGCGTCTTCAGCGACGACATCGACACCGTCTCCCGCGTTCGAGCCGACGCTGACTCCCGGACGGGGATCTACGACCTGTTCGCCCGCTCGCGGGCCGACCCGGAGGTCGTCAAGGCGGTGCTGGAGCTGGCGATCGAGTTAGGACAGAAGGGCCAGAAGGGGAAGCCAGTCGGGGCGCTGTTCGTCGTCGGCGACGCGGGCAAGGTGATGAACAAGTCCCGGCCACTGTCGTACAACCCGTTCGAGAAATCCCACGTCCACGTCGGGGATCCGATCGTGAACGTGATGTTAAAGGAGTTCTCGCGGCTCGACGGCGCCTTCGTCATCTCCGATGCGGGCAAGATCGTCTCCGCGTATCGCTACCTCGAGCCCTCGGCGGAGGGCGTCGACATCCCGAAAGGACTGGGCGCTCGGCACATGGCCGGCGGGGCGATCACCCGGGACACGAACGCGATCTCGATCGTGCTCTCGGAAAGCGACGGTCTCGTCCGGGCGTTCAAGGCCGGCGAGATCATCCTGGAGGTCGATCCGGAGGCGTACTAATATGGACTGGCAGACGCTCATCGACGAGCCGGCGGTGATAGCGACCGCGGTGTTGATCCTCGGGGTCGTCATCGGCTACTTGGTCGGGCGGCTCAACGAGGAGCTGCTGACGGCCTCGGGCGTGCCCGAAGCCGTCGAGGGGACCCCCTTCGAGCGAACCGCCCAGTCGCTGGGCACCTCGACCGTCGAGATCGTCGCCCGGCTGAGCGCGTGGTTCATCTACGGCATCGCCGTCCTGACCGCGATCCACATCGCACAACTGCTGGACACCGACGCGTTCTGGCTTCGGGTGACGGAGTTCATCCCCCAGGTGTTCGTCGCCGTCCTCGTGATGATCGTCGGTTTCATCATCGCGGACAAATCGGAACTGGTCGTCAGCGAGTATCTCCGCAGTGTCAAACTCCCCGAGGTAGCGGTCATCCCGAAGGTCGTCAAGTACACCGTCCTGTACGTCGCCCTGATTATCGCGCTGGGACAGATTGGAGTCCATATCCTCGCGCTGTTGATTCTGCTCGCCGTGTACGCTACGGGGATCGTTGTCGTCGGCACCTACGCCTTCCAGGACTTTCTCGTCTCGAGTGCGGCCGGGATCTACCTGCTTCTCAACCAGCCCTACGGGATCGGCGACCGGGTTCGCGTCGGCGAGCAGACGGGGATCGTCCAGGAGGTCGACCTGTTCGTCACGAAGATCGAGGACGACTCCGAGGAGTACATCGTCCCCAACCGGAAGGTCTTCGAGGACGGGATCGTCCGGGTTCGGGAGTAATCAGGACGCTGTGGAGCCTCCCGGAGCGGTTCCCGCGAGTCGCCCAGATCTCTCGAGCGACGGCGAGTACGTTCCGGAGCGCCGTCCGCGCCTCGAGACGCGGATGCAACGGCTCCACGAGAACGAGCGGCTCGATCCGGAGAGGTAGTTAGTCCTCGAGCGAGAGCCCGGCGTGCCAGCGGTCGACGCCCGCCTCCCGCTTTGTCTCGTCCATCTTCGCGAGCAAGTGAGTTGCGAGCGTGGCGGTCTCGGCGGCTCGGGACTCGCCCTCGGTGCTGAACTCGCCGCCCTGGCGGTCGGCGTACACGGTACAGACCGCGCCCGCACGCAGCCCGTAGACGCTCGCGAGCGTCATGATGGCGCTTGCCTCCATCTCGATGTTCTTGACGTTCGCCTCGGCGAGCTGATCGACCAGATCGGCGGAGCCGGCCGCCTCGAACCCGTCGAATCCGGGTCGGCCCTGGCCGGCGTAGAAGGAGTCGGCGCTCATCGTGACGCCGGTGTGGTAGTCGTAGCCGAGCCGCTCGGCGGCCGCGACGAGTGCGCTGACGACCTCGTAGTCGGCGACGGCGGGGTAGTCCTCGCGGACGTACTCGTCGCTCGTCCCCTCCTGGCGGAGTCCCCCGGTCGTGATCACGAGATCGCCGACGTCCATCTCGGGCTGGACCGCACCGCATGAACCCACCCGGATGAAGGTGTCGCAGCCGACGCGGGCAAGTTCCTCGACCGCGATGGCCGCAGAGGGGCTCCCGATCCCCGTCGAGGTCACCGAGATCGGCGTCCCCTCGTAGCTCCCCGTCGCAGTGCGGTACTCGCGGTGGTGAGCCCGCATCTCGTGGTCGTCCCAGTAGTCGACGATGACCTCGAGCCGTTCCGGATTCCCCGGTAGGAGGACGGTGTCGGCGACGTCCTCCGCGGCGACCTCGAGGTGGTACTGTACGTCGGTGTTCGGATCTTCGCTGTCTCCCGGCATCAGGCGCGTCGATTCGCACCCGCGGTGTATATAAATGCCGGGCTCGCGTAGCGCCGGTATGGCAGACGGCACGCTCGCGGATACCTACGTCGCCGCGATCCAGCACGACCTGGCCGACCTGCCGTCCGAGGCGACGCGGGTCGGCGTCGTCCGGAAGCCGGCGCCGTGGTTCCACGCCGCCGTCGACGAGAACGTCCCCGAACTCGGCCCGCCCGCGGACCTGCTCGAGGAGGTCCGAACCGCCGAGGACGATCTCAATATGCAGGGACTGTGCGACGAGGGAGCCCACAACGCCGCCTGGGACCGGGTCGATTTCGGCGAGCGCTACCGCGAACACCTCGAGGAGTCGGCCGACGCGCAAGCCGCCCTCGAGGCGCTCGAGGGTCGCCTGGCGGACGGGGAATCGCTGGCTCTGGTCTGTTACGAGAACACCGAGAAGAAGCGGTGTCACCGGACCATCCTACGGGATCGACTCGAGAGCGCGATGAGCGATTAGCGACGCGATCGGACGACCCGGGTTCCGGCGGCGAGGTCGCCGATCCGCTGGCGGTCGTCGGTGACGAGCATCACGACCAGCCCGACCGCGTAGTTCAGGATGCCGTCGACAATCCGGAGCGCGTTTCGCACGAACGCCTGGCCGACCGAGATCGGCGTTCCGTCGGGGTTGACGACGGCGACGCCCGCGACGTACTTTCCGGCGGTTTGTCCGAACGCGGCCTCGAGGGCGACGAAGTAGCCGAGGTAGGCAACCGCGGCGAAAAAGTAGACGCCGGCGGTCGACTCCGGCCCCATCGCGAGCAGCAGTATCAGGCCGAGGATCACCGTGAGGACGTGATCGATGAGAAATCCGGCGACTCGAGCCAGAACGACGTCCCCCTCGGTCCCCGCGTACCCGCGTTTCGTCGTCTCCATGTGCCCTCTCCCGAACCGCTTCTGATAAGCTTTCTGACTGGTATGGGGGCCCGACCCGAGTTGACCCGGCGTTACTCGAGCGTCTCCTGGCTGATCGTGTTCGGCAGCAGCTCCTCGAGGGTGTACTCGGCGACGGAGCCGTCGCCCTCGTCACAGAGCACGATCAGGTCGCCGTCGCAGAACTCCGAGAGGGTTTGGCGACACATCCCGCAGGGGGTTACCCCGTCCCGGCGGTCGGAGCTGACCGCCAGCCGGGAGAACTCCCGGTGACCGTTCTTGACGGCCTCGGCGATCGCGACCTCCTCGGCGTGGAGGCTGTTGCTGAAGTTCGCGTTCTCGAGGTTACACCCGACGAACACCTCGCCGTCTTCGGTCTCGAGGGCGGCGCCGACGCGGTACTCGGAGTAGGGAACGTGTGCGTCCGCCTGGATCTCCCGGGCGGCGTCGATCAGGTCGTCCATACGGGCGCTACTGCGAGGGAGTCCAAGAAGGCACCGACCCGCACGTCGGGACGAGGCCGCGATCAGTCCTCGTCGCCGTCGTAGGCCTCGCCTGCGGCCTCCGGCAGCCGGGTCTTGCCGACGAAGACGAGCACGACGATCACCGTCACGTAGGGGATCGTCCGGATGAGCTCCGTCGGGACGGCGTAGCCGAGGTTCTGGAGCTGGAACTGCATCGCCTCGAGCCCCGCAAAGAGGAACGAACCCAGCAGCGCGCCGATCGGGTGGTAGTTCGCGAACAGGTAGGTTGCGATGGCGATGAACCCCCGACCGCCGATGGCGGTCTCGCCGCCGCCGGCGAACGTTCCCAGCTGGCCGAGCGCGAAGCCGGCGCCGCCCAGACCTGCGAAGATCCCCGAGAGCAGAACCGCGGTGTAGCGAACCCGTCGGACGTCGACGCCCGCCGTATCGAGCGCCTTCGGGTTCTCGCCGCTGGCGACGACCCAGCGGCCGAACGCGGTTCGGTTGAGCAGGTACCAGCCCGCGACCGCGGCCGCGAGCATGATGTACACCTGTGGGGGTGTGTCGAACAGCAGGTAGCCCAGCAGCGGGATCTCCGACAGCACCGGGATCGTGACGTTCTGGAAGTAGCCGACGCCCGCGGTATTGGGGCTGTCGAAGACGATCCGGGAGACGAACGGCGCGAGTCCGAGCGCGATCAGCCAGACGGCAAGCCCCGCGATGATCTGATCGGCCTTGAAGTCGATACAGACGATCGCGAACAGCAGGGCGAACAGCGTGCTGACGAGGACGCCAACCGCGAAGCCCCACCAGTGATGGGAGAGGGCGAGCGTGGACTCGCCCGAGCCGAGCCAGAACGTGACGATGATCGCCGAGAACGCCGAGACGATCAGCAGCCCCTCGATCCCGATGTTGATCACGCCGCTCTTCTCGGCGAAGATGCCGCCAATCGCGGCCAGCGCGATCGGCACTGCCAGACGCAGCATCGTCGTGTGCGTGCTCGGGTTGGCCGCGATCGAGAGCAACACGCCGGCCCACGAGTCGGGGAAGACGAGCCCGAGGACGACCCACACCGCCGTGATCGCGCCGAGACCGACGAGCAGGGTCCGACGATCGGGTCGGGAGGGGAGCTCAATCATCGGCCTCACCCCCGGTCGACCGCGTCCGTTCGGGGCTGCCGACGTCGGCGTACCGACGCCCAATCATTCGGAAGAACTCCGGCATCGCGACGAAGAGGATGATCAGTCCCGAGAGGACGCCCACGAGTTCGGGCGGGACGTCGGTCGCGGTGTTGATCGCGTTCGACCCGCTCGAGAGCACGCCGAACAGAAAGGCCGCGGCGCCGACTCCTAACGGATTGTTCCCCGCGAGGATCGAGACGGCGATCCCGTCGAAGCCGAGCGCGGGGACGTTCTCGAGCCAGCGGCCGTGTTCCATCAGCACCCAGAAGGCGCCGGCGACCCCGCCGAGCGCCCCCGAGAGGGTCATGCTCGCGACGGTCATCCGCTTCTCGTCGACGCCACCGTAGGCCGCGGCTTTCGGCTGAATGCCGCTCGTTCGGAGCTCGTAGCCGAACGAGGTCCGGGCGAGCAGCCAGGCGATACCGATCATGAGCGCGACCGCGAAGCCGAGCGCGAGCAAGGAGAAGTCCATCCGGCCGCTGAAGCCAACGACCGGAATATTCGGGATCTCCGCGTACTCCGGGATCGCCCGGGTCTGGGGGTTCGCGCTGTCGGGATCCTGGAACCGCCAGGAGAGCAGCGTCGAGGCGACGCCGGCCGCGATGAAGTTGAGCATGATCGTCGTGATGACCTCGTTCGCGCCCGCGTAGGCCTTGAGTGCGCCGGGGATCGCCCCGTAGAGGCCCCCGCCGACGGCACCCGCGAGCACGCCGATTGGGATCAACAGAACGGTGCCGACGAAGCCGCCGGGGACGTACGACGCGGCGAACAGGACCGTCACCGCGGTCAGCAGCCCGCCGATGACCAGCTGGCCCTGCGTCCCGATGTTAAAGAGCCCCGCGCGGAACGCGACGGCCACCGAGAGGCCGGCGAAGATCAGCAGCGTCGTCTGTCGCAGCGTCGTCGCGAGGCTGTAGTTCATCGGGCTCCAGTCGCCCTCGAGGGGATGACCCAGCGAGCCGAGGAACAGCTCGTAGTAGACCTGAATCGGGTTGTAACAGAAGGTGACGCCGGCGAGATCGAGGCCGGCCCGACAGGAGGCGAACCCGCCAGAGACGAAGACGAGCACCCCCCCGACGAGGATCGCTGCGACGAGTGCCGCGACGCTGATGGCGACCCGTTCGGCCACCGAGGCGTGGATCAGTCGCTCGAGCAACTGCTCGAGGTCCTCGCGCATCAGCGATCACCCCCTTCGATGAGGTCGCTCGCTTCCGACTGCGGGGTCTCGTCGGGTCGTTCGCCGGCCATCAACAGGCCGAGTTCCTCCTCGGTGACGGTGTCGGGATCGGTGACGTCGACGAACTCGCCCTCGTAGATGACCGCGAGGCGATCCGACAGCGACTGGACCTCGTCGAGCGCCGAGGAGACGAGCAGCACGGCCTTCCCCTCGCGTCGGAGATCGAGCAGTCGCTCGTGGATGAACTCGGTCGATCCGATGTCGACGCCCCGCGTGGGGTGGGTCGCGACGACGAGCTCCGGGTCGCGCTCGAGTTCGCGGCCGACGACGAACTTCTGCTGGTTACCGCCGGAGAAGGACTCCGCGTCGGCGTCGGCGTTGGGCGGTCTGACGTCGTAAGTCTCGATGACGTCCTCGGCGTGGTCCCGGACGCCGGCCCAGTCGATGCGGCCGCCGCGGGCGAACCGCGGTGAGCGCTGGCTGCCGAGGACGGCGTTTTCGACGAGGTCGAACGGCATGACCAGTCCCTGTTCGTGGCGGTCCTCGGGGACGTGTGCCATCCCGGCGTCGATCCGTCGGCGGCGGGACCAGTTCGTGACGTCGTCGCCGTCGAACCGAACCGTCCCCTCGTCGGGCGTTTGCAGCCCCGTGATCGCCTCGATCAGCTCGCTTTGCCCGTTGCCGTCGACGCCCGCGATGCCGACGATCTCGCCGGCCCGGACCTCGAGGTCGATCCCCGAAACGACCTCGACGCCGCGGTCGTTTTCGACGGTCACGTTCGACGCCGAGAGGATCGCTCCACCGGTCTCGACCGGATCGCTGTCGGCCTCGAGCAGGACCTCCCGGCCGACCATGAGCTCGGCGAGGTCCTCGCGGGTGGTCGTCGCCGGCTCGACGGTCCCGACCGACTTCCCGTCCCGAAGGACGGTGATCGCGTCGGCCGAATGCATGGCCTCGCCAAGCTTGTGGGTGATGAAGATGATCGTCTTCCCCTGCTCCGTGAGTTCCTCGAGGACGCCGTAGAGGTCCTCGACCTCCTGGGGCGTGAGCACGGCCGTCGGCTCGTCCAGAATGAGGACGTCCGCGCCGCGGTACAGCGCCTTCAGGATCTCGACGCGCTGCTGGGCACCGACGCTCAGCTCGCCGACCGTGGCGGACGGATCGACCGAAAAGCCGTATCGGTCGCAGAGGTCGGCGATTTCGCGCTCGATGCGGTCGCGATCGACCGCCAGGCCGCCCCACTTCTTGGGCTCGTTGCCCAGCGCGATGTTCTCGGCGACGGTCATCGTGTCGACCAGCATGAAGTGCTGGTGGATCATCCCGACGCCTGTGTCGATCGCGTCGCGGGGCCTGTCGAACTGCCGGGGTTTCTCGTCGACGACGACCCGTCCCTCGGTGGGTTCGTAGAGCCCGTAGAGAACGTTCATCAGGGTCGTCTTTCCCGCCCCGTTCTCACCCAGTAACGCGTGAACGCTGCCCCGCTCGACGCGGAGGTCGACGTCGTCGTTCGCGACGACCCCGGGGAACCGTTTCGTGATTCCGTCGAGGTGGACGGCGAGGTCCTCGCTCGGTCCCGCACCCACACCGGTGGCCGTACCAGGCTCGCTCATCACGTTACAACTCGTCGGGGACGTCGATTTCGCCGTCGATGAGCTGCTGGCGCGTCTCGTCGACCTCCTCTCGGATCTCGTCGGGGATCTCGTCGCCGATCGACTGCCCGTAGACCGCCTCGACGCCGTCGTCCTCGAGGCCGATCTCCTCGATCTCGCCGCCCTCGAACGCGTCGTCGACGACGGAGCCGATCGCGTCGAACACTGCCTCGTCGACGCGTTTGACCATGCTCGCGAGGATGACGTCGGCGTAATCCTCCTGGCTCACCGACTGGTCGTCGTCGACGCCGATCGCGAACCGGCCCTGGCCCTCGGCCGCCTGGAAGACGCCGATCCCCGTGCGGCCGGCCGCGTGGAAGACGATGTCCGCACCCGACTCGTACATCGTCCGGGCCGCCTCCTGCCCGCTGGCCGTGTCGTTGAAGTCGCCGACGTAGCTCGAGAACACCTCCGCGTCCGGATTGGCGTGTTCGACGCCGGCCTCGAAGCCGGCGTGGAACGACTCGATCAGCGGCGACTCCTCACCGCCGACGAAGCCGACGGCGGACTCGTCGGGGTTGGTCTCGCCGTCGCCGGCCGCGAACTCCTCGTCGGTCAGCAGTCCGGCCAGGTTTCCGACCAGGAACGAACCCGCGGGCTCGTCGAACAGGTAGCTACGAACGTTGTCGGCCTCGACGACCGTGTCGACGATGATGAAGTCCTGGTCAGGGTACTCCTCGGCGTTGCCCTCGAGGGCTTCTTCCTGGGCGAAGCCGATGCAGTTGACCAGGTCGTAGTCGCCCGATTCGGCGAAACTCCGCTGTGCATCGTCGAACTCCCCGACCGACTCGGGTTCGGCCTCGTCGAAGGAGATCCCGTACTCCTCCTCGGCCTGGACAGCTCCCTGCTGTGCCATGTCGTTAAACGAGTCGTCGCCGAGCCCGCCGGTGGCATAGACCATCCCGACCTCGACGTCGTCCCCGTCCCCTTCGTCGCCGAACCCGCCGACGCAGCCGGCCGCCGCCACGAGTCCGGCCGCGCCCGCACCGCACAAGAACTGCCGCCTGTTACGTGCCATGCTCTCGGTACTGCACGAGACTGGGTTAAATGATCCGGATTCGACCGGCTAACTGGACAAATATGCATTGTATCAGTTGACAAATGGCAGTTAAGTTATTTTTCGAGGAGTCACCGCAGCGCGGACCCACCGATCGTGCCGGACGGTCGGACTGCGAGCGGGTTCGGTGACCCTACCGAACCGTTTCGATCGCCGACTCGATAACAGTCCGTCCCTTCGCGACCAGTTCGTCGACCTCGTCGCTCTCGGCGTACAGCCGAACGTAGGGTTCGGTTCCACTGGGACGGACGAGCAGCCACGAGGCGTCCGCGAACTCGAGGCGCACGCCGTAGCTCGTGTCGACGCTCGACTCGGGAAACGCCTCGGGCAGATCGGACTCGAGGCGGGCCATCGCGTCGGCCTTGAGCCGGTCGGGGCAGTCCACGCTGACCTTCCGGTAGGGGCGTTCGGTAACCGGCTCTCGAAGCGTGGCGACGTCGCCGGCCTCGGCGACGAGGGCGGCGACGACGCCGGCGCTCGCGACGCCGTCGATCCAGCCGCCGAAGCTCGTGTGGATGTGCTTCCAGGGTTCTGCCGCGAAGACGACCTCGGCGTCGTCCCCGGCACGGTCGCGTTCCCGCGCGATCCCCTCGTGGAGCGCACCCAGGCGGACTCGCTCGACGCGGCCGCCGGCCGCCCGAACGCGCTCGTCGATCCGGGCCGAGGCGTTCGGCGTCGTGACGACGACCGGGTCGGCAGTCTCGCTCGCGCCGGTGTAGTGGGCCGCGGCGAGTGCGAGGACGGTATCCTCGTGGACGACCTCCCCGTCGGGCTCGAGGACGACGAGCCGGTCGGCGTCGCCGTCGTGAGCCAGGCCGAGGTCGAACGATCCCTCGGCGAGGAAGTCGCTGAACTCCGTCAGGGTCTCGGGGGTCGGCTTGCTGTCCCGGCCGGAGAAGTGGCCGTCGACGTTCGCGTTGACGCCGACGACGTCGGCGCCGAGGTCGTCGAGCACCTGCGGCGTCGCCAGCGCGCCGACGCCGTTCCCGCAGTCGACGGCGATCGACAGTCCCGCGAGCGGCGACTCGCCGCCGAACTGGCTGCGGACGTAGTCGGTGACGGCGTCGCAGTAGCGTCCGAGGACGTCGGCCCGTTCCGACCGGCCCCACTCCTCCCAGGAAGCCAGCCCGGAGCCGCCGGCACTGACCTGCTCGTCGATCAGGGCCTCGGCGTCGCTGTCGTACTCGACGCCGTCGACGAACAGCTTGATTCCGTTGTCGCTCGGGGGGTTGTGACTCGCCGTGAGCATCACGCCGCGCCGACCTCGAGAAGCGAACGCCAGTGCCGGCGTCGGCACGCGACCGACGCGGTGGACGTCGGCGCCGGCGCTCTCGAGGCCCGCTTCCATCGCCGCGGCCAGCGCCGGCCCCGTCTCCCGTCCGTCACGACCCACGACGAACGTCGTTCCGGGTTCGCCCGCGGCCTGGCCGACTGAGAGCGCGAGCGATGGTGAGACGGTCTCGACTGGCCCGCGGATCCCTGCGGTCCCGAACAGTGTCATGGTGGCCCGTTCCGCGAGGAACTACTTATAGAACGCGCAAGGCGAAAACCCGCGACTGCGGCAGCGGGTAGCTCGAGTCGCCCGCCCTCGAGCGAGGGAAGACGCAAACGGGCCGCTTCGAGAGGGCGGTCCCGGCGTACCCGAATGGGGATCACGGAGCCGCCGAAAACGGGTGCGGTAGACCGTCTCAGGCCTCAGGCATATCGTCGATGAGGACGACCGCCTCGCCGTCGACGACCGTCGCGTCGTCGTCCTCGTCGCGGACGACCGTCTCGAGTCGGTACTGGTTGTTGCCGAGGTCCTCGACGATCTCGACGCGGGCGGAGACCCGGTCGTCGATCCCGACGGGGCCGGCGAACTCGAGGTCCTGGGAGAGGTAGATCGTCAGTCCGGGGAGCCGGGCCAGCGCGGCGCTGATCAGCCCCGAAACGAGGGTGCCGTGGACGATGCGCTCGCCGAACCGGGTGTCGGCGGCGAACCCGTCGTCGAGGTGGAGGCGGTTCGTGTCGCCGCTGATCTCGGCGAACGCGCGCACGTCCTCGTCTGAGAGTTGTTTCTCGAAGGTGACCTGATCGCCAGGACCCAGCGCGGTCGGATCCTCTACGGTTCGCTCGAAGCTCCAGTCGGCGTTGGCGTACTCGAGGGAGGGGATCGAGGCGTCGGTCTGGTTTCCGTTCGATTCCGTCTGGGCCGAATCCATCGCGGCGACGGCGGCGCGGTTGGCCGCGGTCGCACTCCGGAGAACGGATCGGGTTGCGGTGGACCAGGCGTTGGCCAGGGCACCAAACCCGTTCTCGCCGGCGTTCTGGTGGGACATCTACTCTCGCTATAGGGACGAGCCCGTTATACCTCTTTGGCTGCACAATGCGCGGTTATCCGTGCCGGCGACGGCGTGGTAACCGACGCTTTCGAATGCCCCCGACGCGGGCTCGAGCCGGAAACCGCACTACGGGGCGATGGTGACCGCTAGAATTCGTTTCAAACCACTCAATGGCACTCAATGGTAGGAATCGGAAACCCTTATTAGTGCGGAGCGCATTGACTGGAGTGATGACGGACGACTCCGACCGATCGCCCTGGTTCCCGCCGACGATGTTCGCCGAACAGATGCAGAACGCGGGCGAACAGGTCGCCGAATCCCAGCAGGAGATGCTGAAACAGATGATGGAGGCAAGCTCCGCGAACCCACTCGAGAACGCCTCGAGCTTTGGGCCGATGAACATGGGAACAGCGACGTTCAAGGCACGAGTCCAGAGCGGCGGTCGGATCAGTATTCCCGAACCCGAACGGGAAACCCTCGACATCGAGGAGGGGGATATCGTCCAGACGATCGTCGTTCCCGTCAAGCGAAACCGAGAGCAAGACCAATGACACAGAACCCATTCACCGCCATGTTTACCGCACAGCGCACCGCCATCGAACAGAGCCAGCAGCTCACCCACGACGCCCTCGAGGCCCAGAAGACCTCCTTCGGCGCCTTCGTCGACGCCGTCGAGTCCTCGAGCTCGGCCGTCGAGACCAACGCCGAGTTCACCAAGGGCGCCGTCGTGGCCTACTTCGACGCCGTCGAGGCGTCGATGCCCGAGGACGGCGTCGACCTCGAGGAGTTCCGCGCGCAGTTCGAGGAGAACGTCGACGCGATGACCGACGCCCAGCAGGAGTCGATCTCCGCCGTCGCCGAGGCCCTCCACGAGTCCGAGGCCGCCTACGACGAGTTCTCCGCAAGCTACGCCGACGTCGTCGACACGAGCTTCGACGCCATGCTCGAGGCCCACGAGCAGGCCGAGGAGAACGTATCGGCCGTCACCGAGAACGTCGACTCCGTCGCCGAGGAGTTCGACGTTTCGGCGTAACGACCATAGCCTTTTGTTTACACGATCCCAATTTTCCCCACAATGACAGACACACCACCACAGGCGCAGAACTGGAACGCGTTCGCCGAACAGTGGAACGAGCAGTTCCTTGAGGCGTTCGAGAACAACGTCGAAGCCCAGGCCCAATTCGTCGAGAGCTGGGCCGAGACCGTCGGCGAGATGAGCGACGACGCCGAACTCTCCGAAGGCGTCGAGGGCTACGCCCGCGCCTACGAGGCCTGGATGAACGCCTCCCAGCAGATGGTCGAGCGAGCGAACGACCAGCTCGAGGGCGAAGACGTCGAACTCGAGGAGTTCCGTGACGTCTGGCTCAACACGGCAAACGAGGCGTTCAAAGAGGTCATGTCGACGACCGCCTTCGCGAAGATGACCGGCGAGTCCGTCGGCGACATCCTCGAACTCCAGCAGGAGGCCGACGAGGCCGCCGAGGAGACGCTGCACTCGCTTGGCTTCCCGACCGAGAGCGACGTCGTCGAGGTCGGCGACCGCCTCGTCGAGCTCGAGCGCCGCCAGCACGCCGTCGAGGAGAAACTCGACCGCGTTCTCGAGCACGTAGAGGAGCAATGAAGAACCCGTACGCGACCGCCCTCGAGATGCAACGCCAAGCCTGGGAGGGTGCCGCCGGCCTTGCCGAGAAGAGCCAGGTCGCACCCGACCGAACGGAAACCCTCGAGAACGTCGAGGTCGGTCAGACCCCGAGCGAGGTCGTCTACGAGGAGAACAAGCTCCGGTTGCTCCACTACGAGCCCAAGACCGAGGAGCAACACGACATCCCGATCCTCGTCGTCTACGCGCTGATCAACAAGCCGTACATCCTCGACCTGCAGCCGGATCGGTCGGTCGTCCAGACGCTGCTCGAGGCCGGCTTCGACGTCTACCTGATCGACTGGGGCGAGCCCTCGAAGCTCGACCGCCAGCTCGGCCTCGACGACTACGTCAACCGCTACATCGACAACTGCGTCGACGAGGTCTGCGAGCGCTCGGGCCAGGACGCGATCAACGTCCTCGGTTACTGCATGGGCGGGACGATGTCCGCGATGTACGCCGCCCAGCACCCCGAGAAGGTCGAGAACCTCGCCCTGATGGCCGCCGGCCTCTGCTTTGCGGGTGACGGAGGCGTCCTCGAGCTGTGGGGCGCCGAGGACTACTACGACCCCGAAACGGTCACCGAGACGTTCGACAACGTTCCCGCGGAGTTCCTGGACGTCGGGTTCGCGCTGATGGATCCCGTCGCGAACAACGTGACGAAGTACGTCCGCTTCTACGACAACATGGAAGACGAGGACTTCGTCGAGAACTTCGGCCGGATGGAACGGTGGCTCGACGAGGGGATCGACGTCGCCGGCAAGGCCTACGAGGAGTTCATCCGCGACATCTACCAGGAGAACAAGCTCGTCGGGAACGAGCTCGAACTGGGCGGGGAAGAAGTCGACGTCTCGAACATCGACATGCCGGTCCTGCAGATCGTCGCCGAGTACGACCACCTCATCCCGCCAGGAGCGTCGAAGCCGTTCAACGAGGCCGTCGCCTCCGACGACACCGAGGTCATGGAGTTCGCGACCGGTCACATCGGAATGTCGGTCTCCTCCCGGAGCCACGCCGAGCTCTGGCCCGACGTCTGTGACTGGTTCGAGGCCCGCTCGAGCGTCGAGACCGACGCCGAGCCGGAGACGCCCGAACCCGACGAGCCCGACGCGGCCCTCGCGGGCGACGTCGAGGGCGACGAGACCGGCCTCGACGAGTTCTCCGAGGAGGCCCTCAAGGAGACCGAGGTCGACGATCTCACCGAGATCGACGGCGTCGGTCAGTCCTACGCGAACGACCTCGCCGCGGTCGGCATCGCGAGCTTCGACGACCTCGCGGACGCCGACGCCAAAGAGATCGCCGAGGAAACCGAGATCGCCCTCGCCCGACTCGAGGACTGGATCGACCAGGCCGGCGAGCGATAACGCCCGCTGACGTCTCGACGCGACCGCGTCGAAGCCCTCCCGACGCCGACTCGGACCCTGCCGATCTTTTATTCGTCGTTGCATGATACGAAACCCAACAGGTCGTTATATAACCATCGGTGGCACAGTGTACACTAACGATGCCTATGGAGGGACGCACCTGTGTCATCACAGGCTCGGCACGTGGGATCGGGCGTGGAATCGCGGAACACCTCGGCGAGAGGGGGGCGAACGTCGTCATCAACTACCGATCGTCGGAGGGAGCCGCACACGAGGCCGTCGAGGCCATCGAGGACGCGGGCGGGCAGGCGGTGACCGCCCAGGCCGACGTCTCGGTCCTCGAGGATGTCGAGCACATGCGCGACGTCTGCCACGAAGCGTTCGGGCCGGCCGACGTACTGGTGAACAACGCCGGCATCACCGCCGACAAGCAGTTCACCGAGATGTCCCGCGCGGAGTGGGACCGGGTGATGGACGTCAACCTCGGCGGGATGTTCAACTGCACCCAGACGTTCTACGACGACATCTGGAACGCCGACGAGGGACGGCTCATCAACATCTCGAGCGTCGTCGGCAAGCAGGGGAACTTCGGACAAGCCAACTACGCGACCGCGAAAAGTGGGATGTTCGGGTTCACCCGGACGATCGCGCTCGAGTTCGCCCAGGGCGGCTCGACGGCCAACTGCGTTGCTCCCGGCTTCACCCGGACCGACATGGTCGAGAGCGTCCCCGACCACGTCCTCGAGCGGATCATCTCGGGGATCCCCCTCGAGCGGCTGGCGGAGGTCGAGGACATCGCCGCGGTCGTTCGCTTCCTCGCGAGCAGGGACTCGTCGTACATCACGGGCGAAGTGATCGACGTCAACGGCGGGATGGACCTGTAGTTACCGGGGCGCTCGTTTTTGATACAGTTCGGCGCATTGCCACCCTCGCGTCCGACTGGCGTTTGCGGTTACGTTTACGTTTGCGTTTTCGCATCCGACTGCTCTCGAGGGGAGACCGGCTACTCATGGCCAGCACGAACCCGAGAACTCGAACGAACGGTCTCAGCGCGTTTGCTTTTCCTTCTCGAGGACCCGGACGTTCTCGATCCCGGTGTCGGGGTACTGCCCCCCGTCGTCCTTCTCGACGGCCTTGACCATGTCCCAGACGACGTTCAGGCCCGTCGTAACCCCCTCGAGGGCCTCCATCTCGCAGCCCGTCTTCCCGGTGGTCTCGACGGCCACCTCGCACTCGACTCGATCCTCGGCGAGTTCGAACGCGGTGTCGACGTTCGTGATCGGGATCTGGTGGCACATCGGGATCGTCTCCCAGGTGTGTTTGACCGCCTGAACGGCGCCGATCCGGGCCGTCGCGAGCACGTCGCCTTTCCCGATCTGGTCGTCGCGGATCGCCTCGATCGTCGAGGGCTGCAGGCGGATCTCGCCCGCCGCGACCGCGCGTCGCTCGCTGTCGGGTTTGTCGCCGACGTCGACCATCTGCACCTCGCCCTCGTCGGTGGTGTGGGTCAGCTCGTCGGCCGCGGGGCCGTCCTCGTCCCCGCCCGCGGACGGCTCGGCGGGATCGTCACTCATCGGTCTCACCCCACAGCACCGCGGGAAGCTCCTCGAGCAGCTCCGACGCCAGATAGCCGTGCTCGTGACGGTCGGCGAGGCGTTCGCCGGCGAGTCCGTTGACGTGGGCCCCCGCCGCGGCGGCGTCCATCGGCTCGGCGTGCTCGAGCAGCGCGGCGACGATCCCGGCGAGCGTATCCCCGGTTCCCCCAACCTTCATGCCGACCGTCCCCGAGCGACTGATCCGCGTTCGCTCGCCGTCGGTGATCACGTCGTTCTCGCCCTTCGCAAGGACGAGGTGGCCCAGTTCCGCGGCGAAGTCCTCGATCTCGTCGGCGACCGCGGCCAGGTCGTCGGTGTCGGGCCCGCCCATCCGCGCGAGCTCGCCCCGGTTTGGCGTACAGACCAGCGTCGCGTCGGTCTCGATCTCGGGGACGACCTCGAGGGCGTCCGCGTCGACGACCACCCGACCCGAGTACGACGAGAGGAACCCCCGCGTGGCCTCGAGGGTCTCGTCGTCGGTGCCGAGGCCCGGCCCGATGACGACGACGTTGTCGTACTCCTCGGCCGTCTCGAGCAGATCCTCGGCTACGTCGGGCGTGAGGATCTCGTTCTCGTAGGGCTGGACGATGAGGTCCTCGGCGTAGCTCTGTATCTCCCCGGCGACCGACTCCGGCGCGGCGACGAAGGAGAGTTCGGCGCCCGCCCGCAGCGCGGCCTGGGCGGCAAGCGCCGGTGCGCCAGTGTAGGGACCGCCGCCGATGACGTAGGGTCGACCCTCGCGACCGTCGGGTCGAGCCAGGGAGATATCGCCGGGGCCGACATCCTGCTCGGCCGCGGCGGGGATGCCGATGTCGGCGACCGCGAGTTCGCACTCGAGCTCGGCGAGACCGGGTTTCGTGTCGTGGAAGGTGACGACGCGGTCCGCCTCGACGGCGTTGTCGGCGACCGCGCCCCTCTCGGCGTCGAACCCGGAGGGGACGTCGACGGCGACGACGGTCGCGTCGGCCGCGTTGATCGCCTCGGCCCCGGTCGCGGCGGGCTCGCGGAGGTCGCCGCTGATTCCAGTACCGAGCATCGCGTCGATGACGACGTCGCAGTCGGGGAGTTCGAACCCGCTCGAGTCCGTGATTTCTTGCGTGTCGTAGCCCGCGTTCTGCAGGGCGTCCCAGTTCTCGCGGGCGATCCCGGTGCCGATCCGGTCGGCGCGTCCGAGCAGGAGCGTGGTGACGTCGTAGTCATCCAGAAAACGGGCCGCGACGAACGCGTCCCCGCCGTTGTTCCCGCGTCCGGCGACGACGGCAACGCTCGAGCCCGGCTCGGCGACCTCGCGGACCGCTCGCGCGACCGCGTTCCCGCTCGACTCCATCAGCTGCTTCTGCGAGACGCCGAGCGCCGCGGCGTTCTCGTCGACTGCGGCCATCCGTTCGCCCGTGATCATGGTCCTGGATTCGAGAGGGGCGCCGTTGAAGATTGCGGACGAAACCCTCAATCGGGTTGCCTCCCAACGTCGGTCGTGAACGTCTTCTGGCTCGACGAGGACCCCCGGCTCGCGGCCCGGTACCACTGTGACGAGCACGTCAACAAGCTGTTGCTCGAAGCCGCACAGGTTCTGTGTACCGCGGCCCGCGAGAACGGCCGGGACGACGACTTTCTGTACGCGGCGACCCACACCGGCCACCCCGTCACGGAGTGGGCGACCGAATCGCGGGCAAACTGGTTGCGCCTGCGCGACCACGCCGAGGCGCTCAACGAAGAGTTCGTCGAGCGCTACGACAAGGACGACGACCACGCCAGCTGGGAGGTGATCGAGCGGATCGACCCCGACACGATCGCGTTCCCGACGGCGGAGCCGACCCCCCGTCCGCAAGCGATGCCCGACGAGTACAAACGACCCGGCGATCCCGTCGGCGCCTACCGCGCGTACTACGCCGGCGAGAAGGCCGAGTGGGCCACCTGGGCCCACACCGCCGAACCGCCGTGGCTCGCCGAGCACCTCGACGAGACCGACGTGCGGCTCGAGGGAGAGACTCAGTAGCGGATCTCGAACCCGTCCTCACCCTGGGGCTGCTCGTACTCGACCTCGACGTCGTCGACGTCGGCCGCCGGGCTGCCCTCGTGGCAGAACTCGAGCATCGACTCGACCGCGCTCTCGGGGCCCTCGAACGCCGCCTCGACGCGGCCGTCCTCGAGGTTTTTGACCCAGCCGTCGACGCCCTCCTCGCGGGCCGTGTCGCGGGTGGTCGCGCGGTAGTAGACGCCCTGTACGTTCCCGGAGACCAAGACGTGTGCGCGGGTCCGGTCTGTCATGTGCGTGGCGTCGTCGGCGACCGGCAAAAATCCAGCCGTCCGGCCCGCCGGTCGTCGCCTCGAATCGATACCGAAAGAACCCTTGAGGGACAACAGACCGCAAATGGGCCCGATCGAACGCTTCGAGGAGGAGTATCTCGACGTCTCGAGCAGCCGCGCGACGGTTCGGGAGCTGCTCGAGCTGTTCGTCGGCGCCGTACTGTTCGTCCTCGTCGCCGGCGCGCTGACGTGGTACCTGGTGGGAGCGACGATCGCGCTGTACGTCACCGCGGGGCTCGCGATCGTGTTCGCGATCACGATCGTTTCGCAGACGTACTGGGCGATTACCGGCCGAAACGATTACCACGAGTGACACTATTCCCGAGTTCGCAGGTGGTGAAAGACGTACGTCTGCGTGTAGCCGGCGTACTCGCCGCCGAACCGTTCGCGAAGCGCTCTCGAGGTCGCGTCGTAGGAGCCCCGATCGCAGTCGGGGTAGTACTCCTCGATCGCGGTCCGAAGCCAGGTGTCGAGCGGAACCGCCTCGTCGAAGCCGAGCGAGAACAACAGGATGCAGTCCGCGACCTTGTCCCCGACACCGACGAACCGCTTCAGCGACTCGCGGGCGGCCTCGTAGGAGCGGTCGCGGGCCTCCTCGGGGTGGGCCTCGCCGTCGGCGACCATCTCCGCGGTACGGACGACGTAGGGCGCGCGATACCCCAATCCTAACTCGCGCAGTTCGTCCTCGGTCGCCGTCGCGAGCCGGTCCGGGGTCGGAAAGGCGTGATAGGTCTCGCCGTCGAACGCGATCGGCTCGCCGTACTCGCGGGCTAGTGTCGACACCATCCCGTGAATGCGGCTCACCCGCATCTGGGCCGAGCAAATAAACGAGATCAGGGTGCCAAACGAGGGGTCGTCGACGAGCCGGAGCCCCCGGTGGGCCTCGTAGGCCTCGTCTAACAGCGGGTCGTCGGGCGCGGCCGCCACGATCGCCTCGAGATCGTCCTCGAGGCGGAGCAACCGCCGCACGAGCGGGTCGGCGTCGATCGACGACTCCCACTCGAGGACACCGTTTCGGCTGCGGACGCGAACGACATCGCCGTCGACGACGGTGTAGTACCACTCGTCGGGTGCCGGTTCGCCGCGGTACATCTCGCCGTCGGTGCGCCGCCAGAGGTAGGTCTGTCCGCTCTCGAGCGTGCGGTAGAGATCGAGTCCGCCGGACAGCTCCTCGAGTTCGATTTCGCCGGTCTCCATCCGTCGGAATCTTCGCGAGCGGCGGCTTGGACCTTTCGGAGCGAAACCGTTTTCGAAGCGAGACCTGCACAACGGATCGGTGGCCGGGGCGAACCTTGATACTGTAGGCGACAGTACGTTTTCGTATGCACTGCAGGGTTGTCGTCGAGGCTGCCGTTCCGGTGTTCGACGTCGAAACGGAAGACGAGGCGATCCGTATCGCCATCTCGAAGACCGGCGAGATGTTGAACCCTGACCTGAACTACGTGGAGATCAATATGGGCAAGCGGACCTCGCCAGAGGGAGAGGAGCTTCCACCGGCGTTTATTGCAGCCGACGAGGCGCTGGTCGCACTCGAACTCGAGATGACCGTGTTCAACGTCGAGCGCGAGGAACACGCCTCGCGCATCGCCCGCAAGGAGATCGGCCAGCGCCTCGAGAACATCCCGCTCGAGGTACTCGAGGTCGAGACGATCGAGGACGAGGACGACGCCGACGAGGACGACGCCGACGAGGAGTCGGAAGCGGAGTCGGCGGACTCGAGCGAGGAGACAAACGAGAGCGACGCCGACGCCGACGGGGAAACGGGCGAGGACGACGAGGAGATCCTGCCGGAGTTCGAGGACCTCGTCGAGTAAGTCGGTTTTCGATCAGTTCAGTTCGATTCAGGAGCCCGAACGGAAACGAAACGGTGAGAAACGGTCTCGCCAGTACCCGGTAACGATCGAAGGAGACGTCGTGACAACTAGTCTGCAGTGGCGGCGACTGCTTCCTGCTCGTCCTCGCGCATGTTCGTCGTGATTCCGCCCGCAAGTGCAAATACAGCGGCTTTGTGGTCTGTTTTCGATTTATGAATTGACGTCGGTCGAATGCCGCGCGACTCGTACTCCTCGAGGTCGATCTGACAGTTCTCCCACTCCGCACACTGGTTCGATACCTCCGCAAGAAGTCCGTGAAGGTGAATGAGCTCCTGTTTCTTCATAACCATGCATTCCTATCCGCTGCAGGGTTATATTATTATCTTGAGTCTCGTTAGCACGACCCTGGTGACGAATTCGGTGCGTATCACGTTCGAGAACGGATTCAAGCATCGCATTACCTCCAGAAAACTCACGGAAGGGAGCGACTACAACAGCTCGATTACTCTCGTAATCGAGTGTTTCTGTTCACTCTCGTAGAGGTATTGTTTTGATTGCTAAACTTTCACCTATTCGTGAACGTTGTCGCGAGGGCGGGCGGGAGAATCAAACCGGCCGGCGTCGGTCAACCGAGCTGTTTCAGCGTCTGCAGGTCGCGGTCAGTTCGGGTGAACTCCGCGGTCCGACGGGACGCGTGACAGTTCGGACAGTGGAACATCTCTGCCGGAGCCGGAAGCTCACCAGGGGAGACCTGCCAGTCTTTGGCGCACTCGGGACACAACAACTGAACGGTCGTTTCGTCCATGACACACCGTTTCACACCGGAGATGAAAAGCTTTGTCGCAGTCGCACTCCAGGTGCGAAATCCGCAGCCGAGAACCCGCTCCCAACGACGACGTCCTCAGGCGGGGGCCGCCGAGTCGGAGGCCTCGAGCAGCTCCTTGTATCGGTTGCGGATGGTGACCTCGGAGATGCTAGCGACCTCGCTAACGTCGTTCTGGGTGACCTTCTCGTTGGTGAGCAGGGCCGCGGCGTAGACGGCGGCGGCCGCGAGGCCGACCGGCGACTTCCCGCTGTGGACGCCCTCCTGTCGGGCCGAGTCGAGCAGTTCGCGAGCCATGCGCTCGGTCTCGTCGGAGAGGTCGAGGTCGCTGACGAACCGCGGCACGTAGTGTTCGGGGTCGGCGGGCTGGACCTCGAGGCCGAGTTCCCGGATCACGTATCGGTACGTGCGGGTCAGCTCCATCTTGTCGACGCGGCTGACGGCGGAGATCTCGTCGAGACTGCGGGGGGTACCCGCCTGGCGAGCCGCAGCGTACAGCGCGGCGGTCGCGACGCCCTCGATCGACCGGCCGGGAAGCAGGTCCTCCTCGAGGGCCCGGCGGTAGATCACGCTAGCGGTCTCGCGGACGTTCTCGGGCAGCCCCAGAGCGCTGGCCATGCGGTCGATCTCGCCCAGCGCCTGCTTGAGGTTGCGCTCCTTGGAGTCGCGGGTGCGGAAGCGCT
>PWMF01000025.1 GCA_003559215.1 Natrialbaceae archaeon | reverse complement strand
TCGAGACGGTCGACATGGCGACCCACCTCTCGGGCGGCGGCGACGTCGAGTCGCTGTACGTCGAGCGCGGCGAGGGCGGCCACTACAGCCCCCAGACCAACAGGAAGATCGCGCAGGTGCTCGCCGACGTCGTCGAGGAGCAAGAGCAGGAGGACTGATACGGAATGCTGTACCGCTCGGCGCGACCGCGACCCGTTCTGCGGTCGTGCCGGAACTGGCTTACAGCGGTCCGTATGGCATGTCCGGATCGCGATTCGGTTCCGGTTCGATCCCGTCCCCACGTCCGCTCCGGCAGGCCGTCGGCGACAGCTACCGATGGCACGAACGCCGTCTTCTCCGAATCGGCCACTACAGCACCTACGGCCCGAGGGCAACCGTCCCGGTCGTCGGCCATCCACGAGCACGATCGACAGCTCGTCGGCTCGACGTTTCCGGCGAACTCGAGGTCCGGAAGGCGTTCCACTGTTGCCTGACTGCCAGGTTCGCGCCCGGAGATGCCGGTTCGATCTCGCCGGTAGTAGTGGCCGACCGCCGTGGAACGCTGAAGTACACGGCGGGCCGTTCACGGAGCTCGAGTCCGTAGCCGTCGGAAATGCAACCGCTGTATCTCGCGATCGGACTCGCCGTGCTGATTACGGTTATCATCGACATCATCTGGACGACGCTGTGGGTCGACGGCGGCTCCGGCCCGCTCTCGGGTCGGCTGACGACGGGCGTCTGGCGCGGGCTCCGGATCCTGACTCGAGACCACTCTCGGGCGCTGAGCATCGCCGGCCCGTTGATCCTCACGCTGACGCTCGCGATGTGGATCGCGCTGCTGTGGTTCGGCTGGACGTTCCTCTTCGCCGGCGGTGACACGGCGCTCGTCAGCCCTCAGACCGGCGAACCCGCGGACTGGACCGGCCACTTCTACTACGTCGCCTACACCATGTTCACGAACGGGAACGGTGACTACTCGCCGACCTCGGGCACCTGGGAGATCGCGAGCTCCTTTACCACGGCGACGGGAATGGCCTTCGTCACTCTCGGGGTCTCGTACATCCTGACCGTCCTCGGGGCGGTCTCCGAGAAGCGGGCGTTCGCCAACAGCGTCACCGGGCTCGGCGAGCGAAGCGAGGAGTTCGTCCGCGCGGGCTGGACCGACGAGAAGTTCGACGGGCTGGACCTCCCCGTCGAGTCGCTGGCCTCGGACCTCTCGGAGCTCGCGGACAAGCACAAGGCGTACCCGATCCTGCACTACTACCACAGCGAACAGGGCGAGCGCGCCTCGGCGACCGCGGTTCCCATCTTCGACGAGGCGATGACGCTGTTCCGGTACGGCGTCGACGACGACGCCCAGCTCAACCCCGCCTTGGTCGAGAACGCCCGCTCGAGCACGGACAGCTACCTCGACACGCTCGAGACGGCGTTCATCGACCCGGCCGACGAGCTGCCGCCGGAGCCCGACCTCGAGCGGCTCCGCGAGGACGACATCCCGACGGTCGACGACGAGGAGTTCGAGGCGGCCATCGAGGAGCTGGCCGACCGTCGGCGGAGCCTGCTGGGCGTCGTTCGCGCCGACGCGTGGCACTGGCCGCCGATCAGTAACGACGACGAGTCGGTGCCCCGTCCCGGCGACGCCGCCGAGGAGAGCAACTCGCGGTAGTTCACTTTCACCGCGGTAGCGTACGCCTTTTACCCTCGCCGTTAGTACAGGGAGACGATGACGTCGTTCCAGTCGACGCTCGGCGAAGAATCGGAGATCGCCGAGGAGCTGGCCGAGAGCCAGCAAGCGATCTCCATCGCCGAGTTCTTCGAGAAGAACAAGCACATGCTCGGCTTCGACAGCGGCGCTCGAGGCCTCGTCACGGCCGTCAAGGAAGCCGTCGACAACGCTCTGGACGCCGCCGAGGAGGCGGGTATTCTTCCGGATATCTACGTCGAGATCCAGGAGTCGGGTGACTACTACAAGCTGATCGTCGAGGACAACGGCCCCGGGCTGACGAAAGAATCGCTCCCGAAGGTCTTCGGGAAGCTGCTCTACGGCTCTCGCTTTCACGCCCGCGAACAGTCCCGCGGGCAGCAGGGGATCGGTATCTCTGCGGCCGTACTCTACTCGCAGCTGACCAGCGGGAAACCCGCGAAGATCACCAGCCGAACCCAGGGGTCGAGCGAGGCGGAGTACTTCGAGCTCATCGTCGACACCGACGAGAACGAGCCCGAGATCAGCGTCGAGGAGACCACGAACTGGGATCGGCCCCACGGCACCCGCATCGAGCTCGAGATGGAGGGGAACATGCGTGCCCGCCAGCAGCTCCACGACTACATCAAGCACACGGCGGTCGTCAACCCCCACGCCAGACTCGAGCTGCAGGAGCCCAACGCCCACTTCAAGTTCGAGCGGGCGACCGACCAGCTTCCCGAGGAGACTGAGGAGATCCGCCCTCACCCCCACGGGGTCGAGCTCGGGACCGTGATCAAGATGCTCTCGGCGACGGACTCCCAGACGATTTCGGGCTTTCTCCAGGAGGAGTTCACCCGCGTCGGGAAGAAGACCGCCGACTCGGTGATCGACGAGTTCCGCGACCGCCATTACGGACGCGAGATGCGCTGGCGGTCCCCGGCCGAGACGGAGGGGATCGACCTGCGAACCGCGGTGTCGGACGCGACCGCGAACAAGGGCGCCGACGCGACGGCGGCCTTCGCCGACGCCATCGCCGCCGCCGTCGAGGAGCGCGACCGGATCGCTCACCACGAACTGCGTGACGTCGTCGCGGCCGCCGCCGAGCGGGCCGAGGACGAGAAGGGGACATCGTTCGGCGAAACCGTTCAGGAACGCGCTCTCGAGGCGGTCTGGAACGTGTTGATCGACGCGCCCGACGAGACGACCGAGCCCGACGACGACGCCGTCGAAGAGTCCCGCCTCGTCACCGACTGTTACGAACTCGCCGACGGAGCCACGAGCACTCGCAAGGACGACGAGGTGATCCACGGCTTCGCGGGCCGGCTCGCCGCGAAGTTCGAGGACGAGGAGGACGAGCGCCACCGCCTCACTCGGTCGCAGCTCCGCGAGCACGTCGACCGCGCGGCCGATCTCACCGAGGAGTACGACGAAGTATCCTTCGGCGACACCGCTCGAGAGAACGTGACCGAGGCGGTCTGGGACGTGATGGAGACCGTCCCCGACGATCCGCCGCTGGTCCGGGAGCTCTCGGGCGACCGCGACGCGACGAGCGATCTCGTCGACGCGATGCGCGCGACCGACATCATGGCGCCGCCGACGCGGTGTCTCTCGCCGATCACCGACGAGCTGATCGATGCTGGCCTCGAGAAGGAGTTCGACGCCGACTTCTACGCTGCGTCGACGCGCGACGCGGAAGTCCACTCCGGCGACCCGTTCATCGTCGAGGCCGGTATCGCCTACGGCGGCGAGATTCCGGCCGACGGCGGCGCCGACGTGCTCCGCTTCGCCAACCGGGTCCCGCTGGTCTACCAGCGCGGCGCGTGTGCGACGACCGACGTCGTCAAGTCGATCGGCTGGCGCAACTACGGGCTCGACCAGCCCGGCGGCTCCGGGCTACCGAACGGTCCCGCCGTCATCATGGTTCACGTCGCCTCGACGAACGTTCCATTCACGAGCGAGTCGAAAGACGCCGTCGCGAACGTGCCGGCAATCGAGGACGAGATCGAGCTCGCGATCCGCGAGGCCGCCCGCGAACTGAAGAGCTTCCTGAACAAGCGCCGCTCGATGGAGAAACGCCGGAAGAAACAGAACGTCCTCGGGAAGATCCTCCCGGAGATGGCCGAGAAGGTCGCGGAAGTGACCGACCGCGAGGAGCCCGATATCGACGACGCCATCGCTCGCATCATGAACAACGTGCTCGTCGAGCGTCACACGGAGGCGAACGGCGACGGCCGGGCCGTCTCCGTGGTCGTCGAGAACCACTCGAGCACGAACGAGTCCCTCGAGATCACCGACATCGTCTCAGCCGAACCCCGCAACCTCTCGGACGGCGCGACCGCAGTCGAGATGGACGGCGAGTGGTTCGTCAAGTGGGAGCCCGAGGTATCGAGCGAGGGCGAGGCCGTCCTCGAGTACGAGATCGACGACGACGCCGCGTTCGATCTCGACGTGAAAGGCGTCGAAAGCGCGAAACTCACCGTCACAGACCAATGAGTGCAGAAAACGACCAGCAGGCCCGAGAACAGCTACTCGATCTCGCCGCGCAGTTCTACGACCAGTTCCAACTGGGCGAGATCCCTCACATGTCCGTCCCGACGCGGACGAAGAGCAACATCGAGTACGACGAGGAGAAGGACGTCTGGGTGTACGGCGACCGGGAGTCGACCCGCTCGGCGAACTCCGTGCGAGGCGCCCGCAAACTGCTCAAGGCAGTCTACACGATCGAGTTCCTGGCGAACCAGCTCGAGCAGGACCGCTCCTCGACGCTGCGTGAACTCTACTACCTCTCGGAGAGCTGGGACAACACGGAGGCCCAGTTCAACGATCAGGACGAGTCGAACGGCCTGATCGAGGATCTGGAGATCGTCTCGGGGGTCACCCGCGAGGACTTCCACATGCGCCCCGAGGAGTCCGGGGCGACGATCATGGGACCGCTCCACCTCCGCGAGCAGACCCGACGCGGGGAACGCGAGATCCACTGTCAGGAGGACGTCGGCGAAGGGGGCTACCAGATCCCGAACAACCCCGATACGATCGAGTTCCTGGACACCGACGCCGACTTCATCCTCGCCGTCGAGACCGGCGGGATGCGCGACCGACTCGTCGAGAACGGCTTCGACGAGGAATACAACGCCCTGATCGTCCACCTCAAGGGACAGCCGGCCCGCGCGACCCGCCGGATCACGAAGCGCCTCCACGACGAACTCGACCTTCCCGTCACCGTCTTCGCCGACGGCGACCCGTGGTCCTACCGGATCTACGGCTCGGTCGCCTACGGTTCGATCAAGTCCGCCCACCTCTCGGAGTACCTCGCGACGCCCGAGGCACAGTACATCGGCATCCAGCCCGCCGATATCGTCGAGTACGACCTCCCCACGGATCCGCTCTCGGACTCGGACATCAACGCCTTGGAGAGCGAACTCGAGGACCCGCGGTTCCAGACCGACTACTGGGAGGAACAGATCGAACTCCAACTCGAGATCGGGAAGAAGTCCGAACAGCAGTCGCTGGCGGCCCGCGGACTCGACTTCGTGACGGAGACGTATCTTCCCGAGCGTCTCAGTGAGATGAACGTCATCTAGACGGTCATCGAGCCGAGGCTAGGGGAGATGTGACCGAGCGTCTCAGTGAGATGAACGTCATCTAGACTGTTTTACGAGTTCACCGTCGAAGCTCCGTTTCCCGCTCGCCCGTGCTCGAGTCCTCGATCGGGATCGTGATCTCCTCGGTCCTCGAGCCGTCGGCTTCGGCGTTCGCACACCGCCTGCAGTAGGCGTTGCGCCCCTCCGACAGCGTCACCGGGACGCCGAGGACGTAGAACCCCTTCCGGTAGACGCGCTCGAGCCCGCGACCGACGGGGTCGGCACAGGCCGCACACGGGCGATCGTAGTCGGTGATCGACCGTTCGTCGACCGTTCTGGCGGAGCCGTTCGTCGACGGAGAGCGTCGAAGCCAGAACCGGCGCCGAACGCCCGGGAACAGCCCCAGTCCGACGGTCGCGAGTCCGATCGCGACCGCGACCAGAACCGGTGTGATCGTCGAACCCGCGAAGAAAACGGCCGAGCCGAGGAGCGCGAGCGCGGCCGCGAGACAGCCGGCACCGGCGACTCGGCCTGCGGTCGTCCAGCTCGAGTCGGTCTCCGCTTCGTCGCTGGCCTGCTCGGCCCGCAGCACCATCCGTTCGGCGTCGCCGACGTACCGGTAGGCGCCGTAGAGGGCGTTGCCCAGCCCCATCGTCCACCAGATCGAAAGCGCCGCGACGACGAGGTGGGCGTCGACGCTGCCGAAGGACCGGCGAACCATGACGACGTGGTCGCCGAAGTCGTGCTCGAGATCCCAGCCGTCTCTCATCGCGGCCGCGACGCGTCGCTCGAGGGCGGGTCGAGCGTTCGGATCCGAGGAGCCGTCCTCGCTGCTGGGACGACCGCAGTCCGGACAGAAGTTCATCGACGCCTCGAGTGCCGTCCCGCAGTGAGCGCAGTACAGCCCGCCGGTCGCGACCCGACTCCCTCCTCGCCGACGATCACCGCTCATACGCGAGGGAAGGGCGAGGACCACACTAACTCTTTGGAGGTATCAGTCGACGGAAACGCTCGAGGGAACGACGAAAAACCGAAGACCGGAGATCGTGCCTAGTCGTCTGCCGCCGCGGCCTCCTGTTCGGCAATGTAGTCGACGATCTCTCCGGTCTCCTCGACGAACTCGTCCAGATCGGTCTCGGAGCCGTGGAGCAGCGTCGAAAAGTACTGCGTGTTACCGGCAAGGGTGACCGCTTCGGCCAGTTCGTCCTCGCTCACGTCGGCCATCCGCGCTTCCTCCTTGTGGAAGTGCGTGCAGTAGGGACACTTCATCGCGGCCGCGACGCCAACGCCGATGAAGGCCTTCTCTCGCGGCGACAGCTCGGTTTCTCCGAACAGGAGATCCCGGATGAGTCCCCAGCTGTGGTCGCCCGCCGGCTCCGAG
>PWMF01000194.1 GCA_003559215.1 Natrialbaceae archaeon | reverse complement strand
GCCGTGAACGGCGGGGACTCTCTCGCTGTTGAAAGGTAGCAACTGATTGCGGCCCGTTCCGACCGGTAGTGACGACGACGTTTCGCGACGCCCGCCCGGTGTCGCCACTCCCCGAGTTATCGCCCGGTCAGAAGACGGCTCCCACGCCAGGAACAGCAGCTGGCACGCGAACTGTTCCGGTACTGGATGGCGGTTTTGGGAGCCAAGCGTCACTACGAGCTAGATGAACAAAAGTCCTTCTCGAGCGTTTGCCGGCACTCGAGGCTGCCGCGTCCCGATAGAGGGGGCGGCGGTCGCCGTCGGCCCCACCGAGAGCGACCGTCGGCTTCGGGCGACGACCGCGGACCGGAAATCGAATGTTCACTCGATTCGGGAGAGTTTGCCGTTGACTGTCTGTTCTTCCTGACGGTTCGTGACGGCGTGAACGATCGTCAGCAGGGAGAACGCACCGACGACCGCCCCAGCCAGGGCCATCGTCGGAACGGCAGCGAGCGGCGGAAGCCCGAGCGTCGCCGCGGCGACGACGACGATTCCGAGGAGGCTCAGTACGGCGTACCACCGGTCCCACCGATCCTGCTGGTGGGTGTCGGTGTCGAGGTACATCATGAGCAGATCGGCGTTATCCGCCAGCGTGATGAGCCCACGATCCTGGTCGTACTCGACGATTCCGGCGTCGTCCATCTTCGGCAGGTGCGTCTGATACAGCGCGACGTACACCCGCTTTCGCTGGTCGGAGCTCAACGCGTTAACGTCCGTGTCGTTCTCCCAGGCGGCGATCTGCTCGGCGAGTTCGCCGAGGGTAACGGTTTCCTCGGCCTCGAGGAGGTACGCTAGGACCTCCCTTCGGCGCCGGTTTTTCAGGAGCTCGAAGATGACGTCTTTCGAGAGTTGGCCGTCGCCGTCGGTATCCGTAACCGATGTGATTTCGTCGGGAAGCGAACTGTCGATCGACGACATTACTGAACGCCTCCCCCACCTGTACACTCGACTCCCGCCGGTTTCGTTCGGGGCCGAGGTTCGTAGCGGTCGGGCTGCCGGACCGACAGCGACCGCTGCAGCTTCGAAACTGACGTTGCGATCACGATTGACACACCAGGTTGTACGCCAACAGTGATTCTCTTAAGCACAACCACGTTTCGCACCGCCTGCGAAGGCGCTACGGATCGGCTTCCGATCCGGGACGGCGACGGGGGTCGAGACCGACCGCTCGAGGGCGGATTCGGCCGACCGATCGGTCGCGGTATCAACCGATTGGCGACGCGTAGTGACCACGTACGGCTGCAGCGGGCGAGCCGGCGTCGAGGACGGACGGGTCGGTAACACGACACTGGTCGAGGCCTTCTACCGCAAGGGTATAAACTCAGTTGACGGTTCGAACCCGCAAACGAGGGTTACACGATGAACATGAGATTTACCTTATGACCTTCCTGAAACGATAGAATCGATGCATCTTCGACGCCCACGTTCGCATCTCGGACGGGATTCGCTGAGAGGACCACCATCGAACGGGTGCCGTCGGACACCGCTCTCGACGCGAGTTCCGTTTCGCTATCGGGCGCAAGCGGGACGACGGCGGCAGTCATCGCTGGTTCACTCGATGGTGTTAGCGGACACGAATCAGTAAGTCTCGGTTTCTCCCGAAACCATGTAATCCCCTTACAGTGTCGGGACGACTTCCCGGTACTGATGACGCGGTCCATCGTCGATCACGCCAGAGCCGAATCGGAGTCACGGAGTCAGGAGGCGGCCCTATGTCCTGACTGTGAAACCGAGACGATCGTTCACGATCCGGACCGCGGCGAGCGAGTCTGCGAGGAGTGCGGGCTCGTTCTGACCGAGGATCCGATCGACTACGGGCCGGAGTGGCGGGCGTTCAACGCCCAGGAGCACGACGAACTCTCCCGGGTCGGCGCACCGCTGACACAGTCGATGCACGATCGCGGGCTGACGACGACGATCGACTGGCGAAACCGCGACGCGAACGGGCACTCGATGTCGGCGGACAAACACGGCCAACTCCACCGGCTTCGAGTCTGGCAGGAACGCATCCGGACGAAAAACGCCGGCGAACGGAACCTCAAGTATGCGCTCTCGGAGATCGATCGAATGGTCAGCGCGCTGGGCGTCCCGAAACCCGTCAAGGAAACGGCGAGCGTCATCTACCGGCAGGCCCTCGAGCAGGATCTCATCCGCGGCCGGTCGATCGAGGGCGTCGCGACCAGCGCGCTGTACACCGCGTGTCGGAAGGAGGAGATCCCGCGCAGCTTGGAGGAGGTAACGGCCGTCTCCCGGGTCGATCAACGGGAGATCGGCCGCACCTACCGGTACATCGCCGACGAACTCGACATCAACCTCGAGCCGACGAACCCCCGCCAGTTCGTCCCGCGCTTTTGTTCGGAACTCGACGTGGACAACCACGTCGAATCGAAGGCGATCGAGATCATCGACGAGACGACCACGCAGGGACTGCACTCGGGGAAGTCTCCGACGGGATTTGCGGCCGCGGCGATCTACGCCGCGGGGCTGCTCTGCGAGGAGACGATCCCGCAGCGCGCGGTCGCCGACACCGCACAGACGACCGTCGTCACGGTCAGAAACAGGTATCGCGAGCAGCTCGAGGCGATCGACCAGCAGCCGGCTACATGATCGACCGCTCGTTCTCGCTGTAGACGTCGTCGTCGAGCAACGCGTGCAGGTTGGTGTAGGGGACGAACGCGACGAACTCGTCGTCGCCGTTGTACAGCTCGAGACCGCTGTCAGTTCGGTCGTACCGTTCGCAGACGATCTGTCCCTCGGGGAGAATCGCGCGGAACATGCGGCATGTGTTACGGTGTCGATCCGCATATAGTGTGGGGACCGCTCTCGGTCCTCGGGGGTCCGAACGTAACCGGTTTACCCGTACTCCCGCTACGGGCCGTCAGTGACCGACCACTCCTCGACCGACGCCGACGACGGTACCGAGCGCGAGGTGACGGATGAGCCGACCGACGAGGGCGAGGACGAGGACGTCCTCGGCCAAGCGGTCGACGCGGAACCGACGGATCTCGATGCACCGGTGGCCGACGAGGAGCCGACGATCGCCGAGTTCCACGACGCCTCCCAGCGCGAGGGCTCCCCGGTGCTCACCGCGGCCGCCGTCGCCCGCGCCCTCGAGATCTCCCACGAGGGGGCCAGCGAGCGACTCGAGACCCTCGCCGATCGGGGTGATCTCGAGCGCCTGTCCGTCTCCACGGACCCCGTCGTCTGGTACCCCAGCGAGCTCGAGGATCTCACCGAGCGCGAGCGGGTCGTCGTGTTCCCGAAGCGCCGGGAGATTATCGTCGACCGGCCCGACCAGTTCACGCGGGCGCAGCTCTCGCAGTTCGCCTACCTCGCGGACGGCAACGGCGAGTCGGGGTACCGGTACGTCGTCCGACCGGAGGACGTCTGGAGCACGCCCCACGACTCCTTCGAGGGGCTGGCCCGAACGATGCGCCAGGCCCTGGGTCAGCACAACGAAGACCTCGAGGACTGGGTCCACAGTCAGTGGGATCGGGCCCACCAGTTCCGGCTGACGACTCACGAGGACGGGTACACGGTGCTCGAGGCTCAGACGCCGGAGATCATGGGCAACGTCGCCCGTCAGAAACTCGACGAGGAACACGTCCACGCCCCCATCTCCGAGACCGAGGACTGGGTCCGCGAGGGAGCCGAGGCCGCGATCAAGCGGATCCTCTACGAGGCGGGCTATCCGGTTCAGGACCACCGCGACCTCGAGTCCGGCGAGGAACTCGAGATCGACCTCGAGGTCTCGCTGCGCGAGTACCAACACGAGTGGGTCGATCGCTTCGCCGAGGCAGGTGAGGGCGTATTCGTCGGGCCGCCGGGCAGCGGCAAAACCGTCGCGGCGATGGGCGCGATGGCCCACGTCGGCGGCGAGACCCTCGTGCTCGTGCCGAGCCGTGACCTGGCGCGCCAGTGGGCCGAGACGATCGAGGAGCACACCTCGCTCGAGCCCCACCAGATCGGCCAGTACCACGGCGGTCAGAAGAACGTGCGGCCGGTGACGATCGCCACCTACCAGATCGCGGGGATGGATCGTCACCGCTCGCTGTTCGACGATCGCGAGTGGGGGCTCGTCGTGTTCGACGAGTGCCAGCACGTCCCCTCGGATATCTACCGGCGCAGCACGCACCTCCAGTCCCGCCACCGCCTCGGGCTGTCGGCGAGCCCGATCCGGGAAGACGATCGACAGAAAGAGATCTTCACCCTCGTGGGGCCGCCGATCGGCACCGATTGGGAGGCGCTGTTCGAGGCCGGCTTCGTCGCCGAACCCGAACTCGAGATCCGCTACGTGCCGTGGGGCGACGAGGAGCAGGGGAACGCCTACGGCTCCGCAGAGGGCCGCGAGAAGTACCGCATCGCCGCCCGCAACCGGGGGAAGATCGACGAGGTACGGTATCTGCTCTCCTCGCATCCGGGCGCGAAGTCGCTGGTCTTCGTCGACTACCTGGAGCAGGGCCGGGAGATCGCCGACGCGCTCGACGTTCCGTTCCTCAGCGGGGAGACGCCCCACCACGAGCGCCGTCGGCTGCTCGAGGAGTTCCGCCGGGACGAACGGGATCTGCTGGTGATCTCCCGGGTCGGCGACGAGGGGATCGACCTCCCGACGGCGGACATGGCGATCGTCGCCTCCGGACTCGGGGGCTCGCGCCGCCAGGGTACCCAGCGGGCCGGCCGCACGATGCGACCCGCTGGCGGCGCGCTCGTCTACGTGTTGGCCACCCGCGGTACTCGGGAAGAGGAGTTCGCCCGCCGACAGCTCCAGCACCTCGGCCGGAAGGGGATCACGGTCCGCGAACAGAACGTCGATTCGGCAGGGACCGAGGACGAGGAGTAGGTCGAGAGCTCACTCCGATTTCGCCTCGAGGACGGCCCGCTCGACGGTTCCGTCCTCGACTGGGTCGACGGAGTCGACCCCGAGGATACCGACGCCGTCCTCGAGGAGCGTCCTCGCAACGCCCTCGTCGACCGGGTCCGCGAACTCGAGACGGACCCGACAGTCGACGGCGGTGTCGTTGAGTCCTGGCGACACGGCGGTGACGTCGATGGTGCCGACACGATCGACGGCGTCGACTCGCTCGAGGGTCGCCGTGGCGCCGTCGACGAGGCTGCCCGGCGCTCCCAGCGGGACGCGGACGGTCAGCCTCGCCTCGAGCGACGGTGCTGTTCGATCCATGAAGGTCCCCCGTCGAGGGTCGAACTCGAGGCTCGGACCGAACTGGTCCGCGTGTTGGCCGGTTACACTACGGGGGACGATCCCCGCGCAGTTCGCGCTGGCCGGAGATTCGAGGACGTCGGAGAACGAACCGTCCGGCCGAGCGAGAACGCGCGGCGCGGACGGGGCGTCGAGAGCCGTCAGCCACCTCGTCCGCGACCACCGCCTGCGAGTCCGTGGGAGGACCCGATGCTCCCGTTCTCGAGGGTCGAACGCGAGAGGGAGCGAGCGAGTGGTGCGGTCGAGATCATCGTCGATCGTATCGTCTGTTGGAACTGACATAACTGTTCGCCCGGTGTGGGTTGGCTTGTCAATGGGCGGGGCTCGAGCGGGGTTCGTTTCGACGTGGGCCGTCGTCCGACGGGGAGTCACCAACCCCGAAACCGACGAGATCGTCTCTGCTGTTCGCGAAACATGGAAGGAAAGAAAACAGTAGATAGTGGTACGGTCATCAAAGAGGGCCACGAAACTCGCGTTATGTATAGGGGAAAGACGTGCTGCTCAATCCTATAAACCTCAATGTGTTAACTGATATGCCCCTATTGCCACCACTACAAACGCTGCAATCACACTGGCCACTGCCCAAACATCACCATCACCCTGTATAATCCTCATCAGCATGGCGCCCCCGGCGAGAGCCATAGCTACGCTGAAAAGGATAATTCGTCTATCTGGCTCACCCGAGCTTCCCATACAGTAGTGTCAGATTAAACACTAATAAGCCTTGTTCAGTTCGCACTCTCTACGTAACGGCTTACCAATTCGAGCGCACACGTCAGATCGGAATAACGAAATCGTATTTCCAGCTACTGATACCTGTCGCGTCCCCCGCCGACGTGAAGAAAGTATTCAAGGTCTCGCATTCGAACAACAGTGATAATGAACGAGTCGCGTCCGCGAGTGGTCGGCCGGTGAGCGACCAGCGGGAGGTCCTCGTCGGCGAGACCGCCGACGGCACGGAGCTGACGCTGCCGGTGATCGAGCTGCTGACGGGTCGCGGGTTCGCGACCGGCAAGAGCGGGTCGGGGAAATCGAACACCGCCTCGGTGATCGCCGAGGAGTTGCTCGAGGCCGGCTTCCCCCTGCTGATCGTCGATACCGACGGGGAGTACTACGGGCTGAAAGAGGAGTACGAGATGCTCCACGCCGGCGCGGACGAGGAGTGTGACATCCAGATCGGGCCGGAACACGCAGAACAGATGGCGACGCTGGCGTTAGAGGAGAACGTTCCCATCATCCTCGACGTCTCCGGGTACTTAGACGAGGACGTCGCCGACGAACTGCTCCGGGAGACCGCCAGACAGCTCTTTGTCAAGGAGAAGAAGCTCAAGAAACCCTTCTTGCTGGTCGTCGAGGAGGTCCACGAGTACAT
>PWMF01000106.1 GCA_003559215.1 Natrialbaceae archaeon | reverse complement strand
TAGAGATGAGTCCTGATAGGGTAGTGGACTATCCTCTTGGCTTGCGGAGCCAGGGACCGGAGTTCAAATCTCCGTCAGGACGCTCACTTATCGCGAGTGCTTCACGTTGTTCAGCACTCGCTCTTGCGTTCGGTCCTGACGTGCCCAACGCTCGTTTCACTCGCGTTGGACTCCGTCAGGACGTTTTCTGTTGGATGGTCTCGAGCGATCGTTCCGATCGACGACGAACGCGAGAGACGACCGAACTCGTTCGAGCCGACGACCTGTCCGAATCCGATCGGGACACAAAGCTCATTCCGGAACGGCGGTGAATCGAACCGAATGCGATCCAGACGCGACGTCCTCCTGGGGATCGGAGGCGCCGGCACCGCGGCGCTCGCGGGCTGCCTCGGGAGCACCGACGCCGAACCCGGCAGCGACGACGACTACGCGTGGTCGACGCCCGGCGCCGACATCGGGAACTCGCGGACCGTGGCCGACGGCGACGTCGGCTTCGTCACCGCAGCCGACGGGAAGCTGTTCGCGACCACCGACGCCGGCTGGGAGGACGACGGATCGACCGAGCTGCTCGTCCTCTCGTGAGAACCGGACGGGCGCCGGAACCTGCCTGCACGGAACGTACCCGGGTTCGCCGCGAAGTGCGCTCGAGCTACGATCCGAACGACGATCCACTCATGAGCGACCGACACTTCAGAGCCGACGACGACAGCTGGGGAGACGAGGAGGGGCCGGCGCCCGTCAGCCGACGACAGCTACTCGGCGCCACGGCGGGCGCGGCCGCAGGAGCGACGGGACTGAGCGCCGCGTCGAGGTCGGCTTCCGCGAGCGAACTCACGGGCTGCGATGACTGGCTCGAGGCGCCCGCGGAGTATCCGGAGATCGACCTCACCGACGCGGAGCCGACGGCGTCGAACCTCGAGGAGATCGGCGAGGAGTTCGTCGTCTTCGTCCACGGCTGGCACGGCCTCGAGACCAGCACGGATCAGGCCAACACGCTCCGGGAGGCGCTCGAGCAAAACGGCTTCGACCAACCCGTGATCGCCGCGTCGTGGGAGGCCGACACCCGCAACTACTGGCGTGCCGAGAACACCACCGAGACGGCCGGCGGGCGCCTCGCCGCCTGGCTCGAGAACGAGGCCGACGACGCGACGGTTCACCTGGTCGGCCACTCGCTGGGCGGTCGCGCGTGTCTCGAGACGCTGGCCGCCCTCGAGAGCCGCGTCGAAACCGCCTCGCTGCTCGGCACCGCGGCCGACGACGACGCGGTCTGTACGGCCGGCGCGTACGGCTGCGGGATCGAACGCGCCGCCGACGCGGTGTACAACTACCACTCCGAGAACGACGCCAGCGTCTGCTACGGCTACGACCTGCAGTCGTTCTCGAGCGGGTTGGGCTGTGCCGGCAGCGACTGCGGCGGCGGCTGGTTCCGCAGCGGGAGCTCACTTCCCCAGAACTACGTCGACGTGGACGTCACCGACGAGGTCGGCGACCACTGCGCCTACGCGAAACCCGACGTCGGCTGCGCAGACCTGATCGCCGACGCGCTCGAGTAGGAACTCGAGAGATTCGTACACGAAACCCGATCGTTTCGGATCGGCGGTGCGGATCGAGCAAAGCACCCGCGAGCGACCTTTTTAGCGTAAGTTTTTGCGCCCAGCGCGGGACCTCCGGTCACGCGTACCGTGCGAACGAGCACGTGGTGCTCGTGAACAGAGAGCGGTTCCGAACGAAGTGAGATATCTCGAGGCGGAAAAAGGTACGTGGGTAGGTATACGTAACACACTGATCGAGGAACCGAGCGTTCTAGCAGCGTCGTCCCGCTCCGCTCGAGATCACGGCTCGATCGAACGGCGTCGCCACTCGAGGACGAAAACTGGGTGAGAGGAGTAAGCCCCCTTCTGTTCGGCCCGGCATTCGGCTGAGCGTCCGCGCCGTCCGCGAAATCGCGGGGCGTTCGGGCTACCACGGCGCGGACTTGCACCGGTGAGGGTTCGCCGTTCCATCGATCCTCGGCCGTCTGTGTGTGGTCGACCGCGCCAGTCGACGTGAATCGCGCGGTCCGTGGATTCGAACCACGTGTGTGCGACCACACGCCCTCTGCGGGTTAGCTTCCCTTCCTCGCGGTCGGGGTCGCACGCGTCATCAGTCGGGCCGAGACGTGTCGTTTCTGTTCCAGAGCCAGCGGTCTCCCGCTCCGGACTTGCGTCCGGTCACCCGCCCGAACGGGTGGGGGGACTTTCCTCGCGAGCGTGGCGCATCTCGGAGAGATGGGCCACGTTAGAGCGTCGCGCGACTCGGAGAGTCGGGCGACGTGGGGACACGGGGACGTCGAGTCGCCTCGTGTCATGGTGACCCCGCCGTCGCCGGAGGGTCATCGCGGCAGCCAGGCTCTCTCTCCCAGCGTGGAGTAGGGGCGGGAGGCGAATAAGTCCCGCGGTCGGCCCCCAGCCGGGCCTCGAGCCGAATGGAAGCGTTTTAGGACGTCAATTCCCATGTACATTCGTATGTCCCAGCGACAGGGCGTTGACCTTTCCTACGAGGACGGCGTGCGCGCCGTCGAGCTCGCGCGCGAATCCGTCGAATCCTACGTGCAACACGGACAGCGAGAGCAACCGGGCAGCATGCGGGAGGCCTTCTACGAGCGAACGGGGGCGTTCGTCCGACTCGAGTCGACCCGCGGGCGGGGCAGCCTGCGGGGCTGTGCCGGGGGATACCGCTCGGGCGACCAGCTCGGCCACGTCATCGTCGACGCGGCGATCGAGGCCGCGAGCGAGGACTCCTGTGGCTCGGAGGTGAGCCCCTCGGAGCTGCCGAACCTCACCGTCTCGGTCTGTACGGTCAAAAACGTCGTCCTTACTGACGACCCGCTGGCCGATCTGGAGCTGGGAACCCACGGCGTCGCCGTCGACGCCGGCGAGGGCGGCTGGCTCTACCCGACCGTCCCAGTCGAGAACGGCTGGAGCGAACACGAGTACCTCGATCGAACCTGTCGGAAGGCCAGGCTCGCGCCGGGCGCCTGGCAGGACGACGACGTCGTCGTCACCCTGTTCGAGGGGCAGGTCTTCCGCGAGCGGGAGGCCGACGGCAGCATCGAGGAGCTGTAGCCGGCCATCAGCGGTCCAGGGCGAGGACCGAACCGAGATCGAAACGGACATCGTATATAAGCGTTTCTCACGGCTGTCGAGCCGACAGCCCTGAATCCGGTTATACGATCGCTCCGGACGATCCTCGAGTCGTGATGGTCGCAACCGACAGCGAACCACTCGAACCGACGAGAAAACACCCACCGTGCTCGGAGGTGGGACGATGACGGCGATCGAGACCCAGGGGCTAACGAAACGCTACGGGGAGCGGACGGCCCTGGAAGACCTCTCGTTGACCGTCGAGTCGGGCGAAGTGTTCGGCTTCCTCGGTCCGAACGGTGCGGGGAAGACGACGACGATCGATCTCCTTCTCGATTTCGTCCGGCCGACCGAGGGCTCCGCGACGGTGCTCGGCTACGACGCCCACGCGGAGACCGACGCCGTTCGCGACCGCGTCGGGGTCCTCCCCGACGGCTTCGACCTCTGGGAGCGCTCGACGGGGTATCGCCACCTCGAGTTCGCACTCGAGTCGAAAGGCGGGACGGAGTCGCCAGCGGCCCTGCTCGAACGCGTCGGGCTCGACCGGGACGATGCCGACCGACCGGTCGGCGACTACTCGAAGGGGATGCGCCAGCGTCTCGCGATGGCGATGGCGTTAGTCGGCGATCCCGACCTGCTGATCCTCGACGAGCCCTCGAGCGGTCTCGATCCCCACGGCATTCGGACGTTCCAAGAGCTCATCCGCGAGGAGGCCGCCGACGGGACGACTGTCTTCTTCTCGAGTCACGTCCTCGGGCAGGTGGCGGCCGTCTGTGACCGGGTCGCCATCCTGGACGGCGGCGAGCTCATCACCGTCGACACGATCGAGGGGCTTCGCGAGCGGTCGGGCGTCGGCTCGAACCTGGTCGTCGACGTCGCCGACAGCTCGGCGATCGAGCGCGGCCGACTCGCCGAAATCGACGGCGTCAGTGACGTGGGCCACGCGGACGGACGGCTCCGGATCACCTACGCCGATCCGACAGCGAAGGCCCTAGCGGTCCACCGGCTCGTCGAGTCGGGGTGCCGTGTCGTCGACTTCGAGATCGAGGAGGCGACGCTCGAGGACCTATTCTCGGCGTTTACCGGCGTCAACGCAGCGTCGGCTCGGAGCCCCAGCGAAGACGGCGACGCGACGGGAACCAAGTCGGAGACGCCGAAAGCACCGGCTGCCGGCGAGCCGACCGGTGAGACCAATCCTGGGGCCGTCGCCGCCGACAGGGAGGTGGGACGATGAGCCCAACTCCGAGTACCAGCACGGCGCTGCTGGCTCGCAAGGACTTCGAGGACGCGATTCGGTCGAAGATGATCTGGGCCGTGATGGGCGTCTTCGTCTTCCTGATGGGAATCATCGCCCTCGGCGCCGCGACGGATAACCTCTCGGAGGCCGACCCGACCCAGGTCATCGGTGTCGTCGCCGACATCGGTGGACTGTTGCTTATCCCCATCATGGCCCTGCTCGTCGGCTACATGGCTATCGTCGGCGAGCGCCAGTCGGGCAGTCTGCGGGTGCTGTTCGGACTCTCCCACGGTCGTTGGAACGTCTTCGTCGGCAAGCTCGTCAGCCGGCTGGCCGTCATCGCCGTCGCGTCGGTCGTCGCCAGCCTCGTCGGCGTCGGGATCGCGCTCGTTCTGTTCCAGGACGTCCCGATCGCGACCTTCCTCGGGTTCTCGGTGCTGACCGTGCTGCTCGGGATGGCCTTCACCGCGATCGCGGTCGGGGTTTCGGGAGTCGCCGCCTCGCGAATGCAGGCGATGGCCGGAGCGATCGGCAGCTACATCGCGTTCACGCTCGTCTGGCACCCTGCCGTGACGGCCCTCCACTACCTCGTCGAGGGTGATCTGCCCGGCCTCGAGGCCCCCGACTGGTACTTTTTCCTCCTGAGTCTGAACCCGCTCGAGGCCTATCGCGCGGCCGCGAGCGAACTCGCCGGCCAGTTCATCTGGCCCATGCTCGGCTGGCAGAACATGGTCGAAGACGTCCCCGAGGAAGCGGCCAGCGATCCCGAGGCGCTGCTGGTCTCCAGCCGCGTTGGCGGCGAGCTCCCGTTCTACCTGAGCGAGTGGTTCGCCGGCATCGTTCTGCTGTGCTGGATCGTGATTCCACTGGCGATCGGCTACTGGCGGTTCAAGCGAGTCGATCTGAACTGAGGACGAAGAACGACGGCCGCGTAGCTTTTCGCTCTCCCTTTCACTCCCGCGAGAATCCGGTTCGCTTCGCATCCCCCAGACAGCGCTCGCTGGCGGCCTCGAGGTCGAACTTCCGAACCACCTCGCCGTCGCGAATCAGCGGCTCGAGCAGCGCCTCGCCGTTCTCGGGCCCGTCCCGGTCGGCCAGCGCGACGTGGTGGCCGCCGTCTGCGGTCCGATAGACCTCCTTCACCCCCGAGAGCTTGCCCCGTTTGGAGATCGGCTCGTACTCGCTTCCGGACTGCGTCCGGCTGCTCGAGGACTCGCCCGATCCCTCGCTGATCGCGACGATGTCGAGGCTGAAGTCGATCGAATCGGCCTCGGTGATGTGGCTGCCGACGCCGAAGCCGTCGGCGACGTCCCGCAGCTCCCGGATGTTCTCGGGGCCGAGTCCCCCGCTACAGAAGATGTCAACGTCCTCGTACCCTCGCGCGTCGAGCTCCCAGCGAACTTCCCGGATGATGTGTCGGAAATCGCCCCGGCGGGAGCCGGTGGTGTCGATCCGAACGCCGTCTAGGTCCTCGCCGAGGGTCTCCGCGGCCAGCAGGCTCTCGCTCTTCTCGTCCCAGAAGGTGTCCGCGAGCGCGATCCGGGGCGTCTCGTCGGGGACGGCCTCGTCGAACGCCCGCCAGGCGTCGGCCTGGTTCCCCTCGCCGAAACAGAACATGAGCGCGTGGGGCATCGTGCCGCCGGCCTCCCGACCGAGGATCTCGCCCGCGGCGACGTGAGAGAACCCATCGAGTCCCGCCAGCAGCGCGGCCCGTTCGACCGTTGCCGTGATCGCGGGGTGGACGTGACGCGCCCCGAAGGAAAGTACCGTCGCATCGGGCGCAGCGAGCCGGGCCTCGAGCGCGGCCGTCGCGAAGCCACTGGGCTGGGAGAGAAAGCCGAGCAGGGAGGTCTCGAGCTCGGCGAACTCGAGGTAGGGTCCCTCGATTCGCAGGACTGGGCCGCCGTCGAACAGCTGCCCGTCGGGGAGCGCGTCGACGTCGACGTCCCGACCCTCGAACAGCGTGGCGACGTCTTTCACGCCCGTGAAGAGCTCGAAGGAGCCGGTCGGGAACTGGTCTGCGGTCACCTCGGCGACCACGCGGGGGTTCTTTCCCGCGTGCTCGAGGGTGGTCCGCGTTCGCTCGAAGTAGGCGTCCGTCGCGGTGCCCTCGAGGATCGCCTCCGAGGACACGATTCCGAACGGATTCGTCATACGGTCGGTTTCAGGCGGCGATCAAATAAGCTACCCGTCTGCCGCCGCGCTCGCCGGCGAACCCGATCCGGCTCCGGGCGCGTCGGGCGTCGCGGCCGTCGGGGGGCCGGCAGCGCCGCGCTCGAGGGAGG